>CALMVY010000375.1 GCA_937873245.1 uncultured Arthrobacter sp.
GATCGGGCGCATCAGCGTTGACATCTACCCGAACGACATCGGGGTGGATCTGGAGGATGTCACGTCCTTCGGAAAGTACCTTGGCGGATCGCCCTCCAACGTGGCCGTGGCCGCCGCCCGCCACGGCCGCCGCACCGCCGTCATCACCCGCACCGGCGACGACGCCTTCGGCAGATACCTGCACCGCGAACTGCGCAAGTTCCACGTCGACGATTCCTTCGTCACCGCGGTCAAGGAATGGCCCACCGCGGTGACGTTCTGCGCGATCAAGCCCCCGGAGGACTTCCCGCTGTACTTCTATGGACGGTTCCCCACGGCACCCGACCTGCAGATTGCGTCAGGGGAGCTGGACCTCGCCGCCATCAGGGAGGCCGGCATCTTCTGGTCCACCGTGACCGGGCTCTGCCAGGAGCCCAGCCGCACGGCCCACCTCGCAGCCCACGAGGCCCGGCCCCGGACCGGGCTGAAACCGGGCCAGTTCACCATCCTTGACCTGGACTACCGGCCGATGTTCTGGGCCTCCGAAGAGGAAGCCCGGGAACAGGTCGCCAGAATCCTCCCGCACGTCACCGTCGCCATCGGCAACGACAAGGAATGCGCCGTGGCCGTCGGCGAAGGCACCCCGGACGAGCAGGCCGACCGGCTGCTGGCGGCCGGCGTCGAAATCGCCGTCGTGAAGCTCGGCCCCGAAGGCGTGATGGCGAAAACCCGCACCGAACGTGTCGTGTCCGCCCCGGTCCCGGTGGAGACCGTCAACGGCCTCGGCGCCGGCGACTCCTTCGGCGGGGCCTTCTGCCACGGACTGCTGTCCGGCTGGCCGCTGGCCCAGGTCCTCGACTTCGCCAACGCGGCCGGCGCGCTGGTCGCCTCCCGGCTCTCCTGCGCGGATGCCATGCCGACGCCGGAGGAAGTCACCTCCCTGCTCGCCGAACGCGGCCGCCTGGTACCGGGCACCTACGCCCCCGAAGGAGCATCCCTGTGAGCCTCGACCGCGCTTCCGCCACCGCCGCGGTGGACGATGACCCCCGCCGCTACGAACACCTGAGCACCATCCGGCTCGAGGACCCCGCCGCCGTTGCCCGCGCCGCGAAGGCGCGCCGCCGCCACCCCGGCGTCAAGGCAGGCAAACAGAACTTCATCGTTGCCGCCGACCACCCGGCCCGCGGCGCCCTCGCCGTCGGCGACGACCCCGTGGCGATGGCGGACCGCCGCCAGCTCCTGGACCGTCTGCAGGTCGCCCTCGCCAACCCGGACGTGGACGGCATCCTCGCATCCCCGGACATCATGGACGACCTGCTCCTGCTCGGGGCGCTGGACGGCAAACTGCTCTTCGGCTCGATGAACCGCGGCGGGCTCTCCGGCCTCGTCAACGAGTTCGACGACCGCTTCACCGGCCACACGGCCGCCGCGCTGGAAGCGCTGGGGGCCGACGGCGGCAAGATGCTCACCCGCATCTGCCTCGGCGACCCGGACACTGTGGCCACCCTGGAAGCCACCGCCAAAACCATCGATTCGCTCGCCGAACGCAAGCTCATCGCCATGGTGGAACCTTTCCTCTCCGTCCGGGAACACGGCAAGGTCCGCAACGACCTCTCCACCAGCGCCGTGATCAAGTCGATGGCCATCGCCGGGGGACTCGGCTCCACCAGCGCCTACACCTGGATGAAGCTCCCGGTCGTGGCCGAGATGGAACGCGTCATGGCGGCCACCACCATGCCCACCGTGCTCCTCGGCGGGGATCCGGACAGCAGCCAGGACGACGTCTTCGCCAGCTGGGAAGCAGCACTCGCGCTGCCCGGCGTCCAGGGGCTCACCGTCGGACGCACCCTGCTGTACCCGCACGACGGCGACGTCGCCGGCGCCGTGGCGACCGCGGCCTCCCTGCTGAACCGGCCCGTCCCGGGCACCCGCTTTACCCGCAACGCATCCACCCGCACCGCAGAAGTATCGGAGTAACGTCCCATGGGAATCAGCACTGCCTCAGGCACACGCAGAATGACGGTCGCCCAGGCCGTCGTCGAATACCTGTCCCAGCAGTACACCGTTGACTCTGTGGGCGGGCAGGACTTCCGGGAACGCCTGATTCCGGGCATGTTCGGCATCTTTGGCCACGGCAACGTTGCCGGCGTCGGACAGGCCCTCAAGCAGTACCAGCAGCTCGATCCGACGATCATGCCCTACCACCAGGGCCGCAACGAACAGGCCCAGTCCCACCAGGCCGTCGGCTACGCCCGGCACACCCGGCGCCGGCAGACCTTCGCGATCAGCACCTCAATCGGACCGGGTTCCTCGAACCTGCTCACCGGAGCCGCGCTGGCCACCTCCAACCGGCTGCCCGTGCTGCTGCTGCCCAGCGACACCTTCGCCACGCGGGCCGCCGACCCCGTGCTGCAGCAGCTCGAGCAGCCTTACGCCTACGACATCACCGTCAACGACGCCTTCCGGCCGCTGTCGAAGTTCTTCGACCGGGTCACCCGGCCCGAGCAGCTGTTCTCCGCCTTCCACCACGGGCTGCGCGTCCTGACCGACCCGGCCGAGACCGGCGCCGTCACCATCTCGTTGCCCCAGGACGTCCAGGCCGAGGCTTTCGACGTGCCCGAGGAGTTCCTCGCCGAACGCGAATGGCGGATCCGCCGTCCCGACGCCGACGACGAGGACATCCGCCGTGCCGCGGACGCGATCCGCGCCGCGAAGCGTCCGCTCATCATCGCCGGCGGCGGCGTGCTGTACGCCTACGCCAACGAGGAACTCGCCAGGTTCGTGGAGCTGACCGGCATCCCGGTGGGCAACACCCAGGCCGGCGTCGGTGTCCTGCCCTGGGACCACCAGTTCTCCCTTGGCGCCATCGGCTCCACCGGCACGACGGCGGCCAACGCCATCGCGGCCGACGCTGACCTGGTCATCGGCATCGGCACCCGCTACGAGGACTTCACCACCGCGTCCCGGACCGCCTTCCAGAACCCGGACGTGAAGTTCATCAACATCAACGTCGCGCCGATCGACGCCTACAAGCACGGCAGCTCCCTGCCGATCGTGGCGGACGCCCGCAAGGCGCTCGTCAAGCTGAACCAGGCTCTCGGCGGCTATCGGATCGGTGCTGACCTTGAACGGCAGATCGCGGCCGAGAAGACCCGCTGGGACGCCACGGTGGACGAGGCTTTTGGCACCCGATTCACCCCGCTGCCGGCCCAGAACGAGATCATCGGCGCCACGCACCGGGCCATGGACGATGCGGACGTCGTCATCTGCGCCGCCGGGTCCCTGCCCGGTGACCTTCATAAAATGTGGCGCGTCCGGGACCCCTTCGGCTACCACGTCGAGTACGCCTACTCCTGCATGGGCTACGAAATCCCCGGCGGCCTCGGCGTCAAGCGTGCTGCGTTGGCCGAAGCCGCGAGGGGCGGGGCGCAGCGCGACGCCCTGGTGCACCGCGCCCTGGGGCAGGGCCAGACCCACGTGGTGG
>CALMVY010000376.1 GCA_937873245.1 uncultured Arthrobacter sp.
GAAGCCGACCCGGACACCAAGGCGATCGTCATGATCGGCGAAATCGGCGGCGACGCCGAAGAGCGTGCCGCCGACTACATCAAGGCACACGTCACGAAGCCGGTTGTTGGCTACGTGGCCGGCTTCACCGCTCCGGAAGGCAAGACCATGGGCCACGCAGGCGCCATCGTCTCGGGCTCCGCGGGCACCGCCCAGGCGAAGAAGGAAGCCCTCGAGGCTGCCGGCGTCAAGGTCGGCAAGACGCCGTCCGAGACCGCCAAGCTCCTGCGCGAAGTCTTCGCAGCCCTCTAGGCTCGAAGCACCTTCAAGCACCAACGCAACGCGGGGTCACCTCCGGCCCGTCCCATGCACTGGGATGGACCGGAGGTGACCCCGCGTTGTGCGTTTAAGGAAAGTACGACGCCGGCGGGTCACCATCCCCGGGGAGGTGGCCTGCCGCCGTCGTACTATGAATCCGGCCCTCTGGGTTCCTAGACTTTCGCGCCGGCCAGGAGTTCGTCGAGCCGCTCGTAGGCCTCGCTGAGACCGCCCTCCATCCCGGACCCCGCCATGCCGTCGCGCGCTTCCATGCTGGGGTAGACACCATGGGCAGTCAGCCGGGTACGGCCGCCGCCCAGGTCCTGAAAGGT
This sequence comes from uncultured Arthrobacter sp., assembly GCA_937873245.1. Lineage (GTDB taxonomy): Bacteria > Actinomycetota > Actinomycetes > Actinomycetales > Micrococcaceae > Arthrobacter. The sequence goes on from CALMVY010000376.1 coordinate 630, forward strand.
CAGGGACTCGATGCTGACCACGTCCGGGTACCCGTCGAATTCAAAGGTCTGGATGGCGAAGTCGTTTTCCCGCACTGTGTGGAAGACCCCGCTAAAGCCGTAGGCGTCGCCGTCCGGCCCGGTGTGCGTGTAGCGGTAGCTGCCGCCGGTGCGGAAGTCGTAGTGGTCGATGTCGATGGCCAGTCCCCGCGGGCCGAGCCACTGGGCGACCAGCTCGGGTTCCTTGTGGGCACGGAAGACGTCGGCGACGGGGAAGTCGAACTCCCGCTCGCAATCGATGAAGGGCAGTCCCTCCGGAACGCTGAGTTTCAGGGCGTTGGTCATGATGATGAATCCTTTGCCTGTGTGCCGCGTGCCGCGGCGTTGGATTGAAGCACGGCGTCAAGGCTGCGGAACTGCCCCTCGCGGACCAGCCGGTACTGGTCGATCCATGCGGTGAGTGCCTCCAGCCGTGCGGGGTTCAGGTGGACGGGACGGCGCTGGGCGTCACGCGTACGCGTGACCAACTGCGCCTGCTCGAGGACCTGGATGTGTTTCGAGACCGCCTGTTTGGTGATCGCGAAAGGTTCCGCCAGTTCGTTTACGGTGGCCGGGCCCCGGCTGAGCCGGGAGATGATGCGGCGGCGGACGGGGTCGGCAAGGGCCAGGAACGCCGAGTCGAGCATTCCGTCGTCGCGTTCGTCCACTGGGTGCGGCACCTCCTTGTCCGCCTCGTCAGCTTGAGCACTACTCAACTGAACGGTTGATCAACTAGTTGGTTGTTTAAGAATAAGACTGGGGCTGGAGCATGGCAAGGGGTCTAGCTCTCCTGCGGCGGAAAGGGCACGTTGCCACGGAGAACTCTTGGCGAAGGTGCGGTTAACTGCGCGGAAAAACCGCCGGTTTCAGGCGGAACCGTCCGGATACTGGAATGCATGACTACCTTTACTCGTCGTCAAGTACTGCGTTCCGCAGGGGTTGCCGCCGTGGCCGGAGCCGTGGCCACCAGCACTCCCGCGGGCGCATTTTCCGCCACCGCAACGGGCCGCTTCCGCCACGGGATCGCCTCGGGCGACCCGATGCCGGACAGTGTCCTGCTCTGGACCCGTGTCACCCCCACCGCCGGGTCCGTTCCAGGCTCCGGACTCGGCCCGGACGTATCCGTCGGCTGGGAGGTCGCCGCAGACTCCGGGTTCAGGAAGGTTGTGTCCCGCGGAACCGCCGCGACCGGCCCGGCGCGTGATCACACGGTCAAGGTAATCGCCGGCCGGCTCGCCCCGGCCACCAGCTACTGGTACCGCTTCACTTTCGGCCAGGATGTCTCCCCGGCCGGCCGCACGCGCACGGCCCCTGCCGCCGGGGCCCCCGTCGAGCGCCTGAAGTTCGGCGTCGTGTCCTGCGCCAACTGGCAGGCCGGCCATTTCTCCTCCTACCGCCACCTCGCCGCCCGCGGTGACCTCGACGCCGTGCTCCACCTGGGTGATTACCTCTACGAGTACGCCCCGGGGGAGTACCAGGCGCGGGACGTGGTGGTCCGCCCCCACGATCCGGCCTTCGAGATGACCCGGCTGGCGCACTACCGCCGCCGCCACGCCCAGTACAAGACCGACGGCGACCTGCAGGCCCTGCACGCTGCGGCCCCGTTCATCGTGACCTGGGACGACCATGAATCCGCCAACGATGCCTGGCAGGGCGGCGCCGAAAACCACACCCCGGGCGACGAAGGCCTGTGGAGCGAGCGCTTCGCGGCCGCGCGCCAGGCCTACGCCGAGTGGATGCCCGTCCGCTACGAGCCGGGCGGCCAACTGTACCGCCGCCTCGATTTCGGCTCCCTGGCCAGCCTGTCCATGCTGGACCTGCGCTCCTACCGTGACCAGCAGGCCGCCAGCGGCGCGGACCCCTCCGTCAGCAGCACCGCCCGCACCATCACGGGCGCCGCGCAGATGGACTGGCTGCTGGGCAACCTCGAACCCGCCGGGCCGCAGTGGAAGCTCGTGGGCAACCCCGTGATGATCGCCCCCGTGCGTTTCCCCTCCACGCTGAGCACAGCCGAAGCGGCCGGAGTAAGGAAGCTCATGGGCGGCACCACGATCGATGGTGTGCCGTACAACGTCGACCAGTGGGACGGCTACGAAGCCGACCGCAACCGCGTCATCCGGCACCTGCGGGACAACGCGGTCAAAGACACTGTCTTTCTCACCGGCGACATCCACTCCGGCTGGGCCTGTGATGTTCCCGCGGACCCGGCAAGCTACCCGGCCACCGGCGATTCCGTCGCCGTCGAGCTCGTCTGCACCTCGGTCACGAGCGACAACCTCGACGACATCCTCAACACCCCACCGCGCACCGCGTCAGTCGGTGTCGAAAACGCGTTCAAGGCGGCCAACCCGCATGTGAAATACCTGGACTTCGATTCACACGGCTACTCCGTGCTGGATGTGACGCCGGCGGGAGTCCGGATGGACTGGTATGTGCTGGCGGAGCGGACCTCGGCGTCGTCCCCGTCCGCCCTGTCCACCTCGTTCAACGTCCAGGCCAATTCCGGCAAGGTTTCGCCGGTCCAGGGAGGACTCGCATGAGCCGGTCACCGCGTATCTCGCCTGTCGGCCGTTCGACGCCGGGGCGCCGGCAGTTCCTGCAACTCGCCGCTGCCGGTGGGGCCGCCGTCGTGCTGTCCGCCGCGCAGGGGACTGCGTGGGCCGCCCCGGCGGCGGCACGGACCCGGAGCTACGTACTGGTGGTGGACGGCTGCCGGCCCGACGAGATCACACCCGCCCTGACGCCGAGGCTGGCTTCACTGCGCGATGCTGGCACGAACTTCCCGGCGGCCCGATCCCTCCCCGTGATGGAAACCATTCCCAACCACGTCATGATGATGACCGGCGTCCGGCCGGACCGTTCAGGCGTGCCCGCCAACTCCATCTTCGACCGGGCCGAAGGCGTGGTCCGCGACCTCGACCGGGCCACCGACCTGCACTTCCCGACCCTCCTGGAGCGGCTGCAGGAACGCGGCCTCACCACCGGATCGGTGCTGAGCAAGGAGTACCTCTACGGCATCTTCGGCGCCCGCGCCAGCTACCGGTGGGAACCCCAGCCAGTGCTTCCTGTGACCGGCCACGCGCCCGACGCCGCTACCATGGATGCCCTGCTGGCAATGGTGGGCGGCCCGGACCCCGACGTTGTGTTCACCAACCTGGGCGACATCGACCGGGCGGGCCACTCGGACCTTTCCGGCACCACACTGCGGGCAGCGCGCGAGGCTGCCCTGGCGGACACGGACCTGCAGGTGGGGCGCTTCATCGACCACCTCAAGAGCACCGGCAAATGGGAGTCCAGCGTGCTGCTGGTCCTCGCCGACCACTCGATGGACTGGTCCATTCCCAGCAATGTCATCTCCGTGGACCTGATCCTGCAGTCCCGCCCGGAGCTTCGCTCCAACGTGAAGATCGCGCAGAACGGCGGCGCGGACCTGCTCTACTGGACCGGGCCCGACCCGGACCGCGCGGCCGGACTGGCCGCCGTCGAACAGCTGGTGGGTGCACACGAGGGTGTGCTGTCGGTCAACAGGCCGGCCGATCTCCGGCTGGGCGCCGAAGCCGGGGACCTGGTGGTCTACTGCCGGGCCGGCTGGCGCTTCTCGGACCCGTACATAGCCTCCAACCCCATACCGGGCAACCACGGCCATCCGGCCACTGAACCAATTCCCTTCTTCGTCTCCGGCGGCAGCCCGCTGGTGGCTAGGGGCGCCGTGTCCTCCGAAGCGGCCCGGACCGCGGACGTCGCACCGACCATCGGCGGGATCTACGGGCTGAAGCCCCCGGCCGGCGGCTACGACGGCACGGCCCGGAGTTCCGCCTTTACGTCCTAGCCGCGTCCTCACCGGTTCTCCAGCAACGCGGGGTAAAGGCCTCGCACCGCTCGTTCAGACTTTGGTCTATGGCAGGACAAACTAGCCCGCAGGAGTACGCCGGGGCTGCCAGGACGGCCCAGCCACGGGCTTCCGGGCGCCTCTGTGTCCTGTTGTAAATATGTCAGTACAAACCTTTGACAGTACATAGATTCTGAGGCAAAGTAGTGGATGTGGCCCGGCTCACGCCGACTTCCTGAGTATCGAAGCTCAGGCTGCGCAAAGGTACAGAGTTTCCACCAGAAAGGTCCGCGATCACCGTGACCCACGAACTGCTCACGATCGGGCGCATCAGCGTTGATATCTACCCGAACGACATCGGAGTGGATCTGGAGGATGTCACGTCCT
>CALMVY010000377.1 GCA_937873245.1 uncultured Arthrobacter sp.
CGGACGCCGGGGTCATGCCTCTTAAGGGCCGCGACCTGCTGGCTCAGGTAGGAGAGGAGGACTGCCGACGCCGGACCCTCGGGCTCCGGCCCGGGTGCCGGTTTGTCGCCCGGAGGATACTGTCCGCCCAAGCCGCGGGCGAGTTTGGATGGCAGCGCCGACGGGTGGTGGCCCGTCGCAGCGAGGAGTGTATCGGCGCCCTTGAGCAACTTCCTGGGGCCGTCGACGAGTTCGATTTCCCATTCCCGCCAGGCGGTGTGTTCCTCCGGCGCCAGCAGGGTCTGGGAATCCACCCGGTCATCGCTGAAGTCAGCCAGGGCCGTTCCATCGGAGGCAAAGAGGCGCTGGGTGGTGCGCCGGGTCTTCAGCCTCGCCACCGGAATCACCTCCTGATCCCGCGTATGGACCTGGACGAGTTGTCGCAGCCGCCGGGGCACCGACTCCGGGTCTTTGCCCAACCGCCCCGTGAATTCCTGGCGTTCCCCTACGGCCACGGGGAGTTTCAGGTGCCATCCGGCATCGTGTCCGCCGGTCCGCCGGCGCAGGGTGATTCCACGTGACGCCAGTGCCAGGCCGGCGGTGTCGAAGTAGACGGCGTCGAGGGCCTCTTCCTCGGGTGACCCCACCCGGTCAACACCCGGCAACGATTCGAGGAGCGGCAGGTCGTCATCCTCGCCGACGTCGTATTTTCGCTCCACCTCGAGCATCTCGGAGTCGGTCATGGCCAAGGATAGGCATCCTTGACGGCACAATGGAAGCGTGACTTCTCCGGCCGTTCCGCTGCCACCCGCTCCTGCGCCCTTCGACCTGACGGTCATCGGGGCCGGTCTGGCGTTCGCCAGCTCTCTCAGCGAGCTGGCCGGCGCGCTCCGGGCCGGGGCCCCATGCGCAACCGCCGTGGTGCAGGCGCCGCCGGGCACAGGCAAGACAACTCTCGTTCCGCCGTTGCTGGCCAACCTCTCCCTGGGCATTGCCCCGCAGCCGGGACGGGAGGGCAGCCCTCGCATCATTGTCACCCAGCCGCGCCGGGTTGCCGCCCGTTCCGCGGCCCGGCGTCTCGCTGCGTTGGACGGCAGCCGGCTGGGGGACCGCGTGGGGTACACGGTCCGCGGCGAACGCCAAGCCGGCCCCGGCACCATCATTGAATTTGTCACTCCGGGCATCCTGTTGAACCGCCTGCTCGCGGATCCGGGACTGGAAACCGTCAGCGGCGTCATCCTCGACGAAGTGCACGAACGGGGGCTTGAGTCCGACCTGCTGCTCGGCATGCTCAGCGAGGTCCGCCAGTTGCGGGGGGACCTCACGCTCGTTGCCATGTCCGCCACCCTGGACGCGCCGCGCTTTGCCGCATTGATCGGAGACGCCGGGGAGCCGGGAGACGCCGGAAACCACGACGGCGGCGGGCCGGCACCCGTCGTCGACTGTCCGTCCGCGCTGTACCCGCTGGCAGTTGAGTGGGTGCCGGCCGCGGTGCCCCGGCTGGATGAGCGGGGGGTGACGCGCGCCTTCCTGGACCATGTCGCGGACACGGCCGCCGTCTCTCACGCCGCAGCACTCGCCTCCGGCAAGGACCTCGACGCCCTGGTATTCGTCCCTGGGGCGTGGGAAGTGTCCTATGTGGCGGGCCGCCTGCGCGGCCGGACGCGCGCGGAGATCCTGGAGCTGCACGGGCAGATTGGCCCCGCAGAACAGGACCGCGCCGTATCGGGGCGGGAACCCGGGGGCAGCCCGCGGATTATCGTGGCGACGTCGCTGGCGGAATCCTCCCTGACCGTCCCGGGGGTCCGGCTGGTCATCGACTCGGGGCTGTCCCGGGAGCCCCGGCGGGACGCGAGCCGCGGGATGTCCGGGCTGGTGAACGTGTCCTGCTCCCGCGCCTCCGCGGAGCAGCGGGCCGGGCGGGCGGCCCGCCAGGGGCCCGGCAGGGTGGTCCGCTGCTACGACCAGAAAACCTACGGTGCCGCGCCCGCCCACCCGACACCGGAGATCGCCGTCGCGGACCTTACCGGCGCCGCCCTGGTCCTGGCCTGCTGGGGGTCTCCCGGCGGCCGGGGGCTGGCACTGCCTGACGCCCCGCCGGTCGCCGCGATGGACGAGGCGGTGGAGGTGTTGCGGGAACTCGGCGCGGTAGGCGCGGACGGCACTGCCACGGATCTCGGCAGGGCGCTGGCCAGGGTTCCCGCCGACCCCCGCCTGGCCCGCGCCCTGCTGGACGGGGCTGCCGCCGTCGGGAGCCGGGCCGCCGCGGAAGCCGTCGCGCTGGTCGCCGGGGACCAGCGTTCCCACGGCGCCGATCTCCCGCGCCTCCTGGCCGCCCTGCGCACGGGCAAGGATCCGGCCTCCCGACGCTGGGCGGAGGACGTCTGGCGGATGGAGGCGATCGCACGCCAGGAAAGGTCCGGCGTCGCATCCCCTCCCGCGACCGCAGTGACAGCTGCGGAGGCGGTCGGCTACGTCGTCGCCCTCGCTTTCCCGGACCGCGTGGCGCGCAGGGTCCCCGGGGAAGGTCCGGAACGGTACCTGCTCACCTCCGGGACGAGGGCAGGGCTTCCGGCCGGAAGTTCCTTGTCCGGACACGAATGGCTGGCCGTCGCCGAAGTCTCCCGGGCCCAGGGACGCGACGCGGCCGGCACCGGCGCCGTCATCCGTTCCGCAGCACCGCTGACGGCGGACACGGCCGAGGCCGCCGCCCGGCATCTCCTGGCCGACACCGTGGAGGCCCGGTTCAGCCAGGGCAAGGTCACCGCCCGTAAGGAACGCAGGCTCGGCGCGATCGTGATTTCTTCCACTCCGGTGCGCCCCTCAGCCGCCGAGGGCCGCGCGGCGGTAGCCCGTGCGCTGGAGAAGGAAGGGCTCGGCAGCATTGGATGGTCGACGGCGGGGGACGCCTTGCGCCGCCGGCTTGCCCTGGTCCGCCGGGAACTCGGGGACCCGTGGCCGGACGTGTCCGAGCCGGCGCTGCTGGACCGCCTCGACGAGTGGCTGGCGCCTGAGCTTCTGGCGCTGGCCGGCGGCGCCGCCTCGAGCAGTATCGACCTGGCCGAACCCCTGCGGCGCCTCCTGCCGTGGCCCGACGCCGCCCGGCTCGGGGACCTGGTGCCGGAACGGCTTGAAGTGCCGAGCGGTTCCCGGGTCACCATCGACTACCCGGAGGTGGACGACGATGGCGGCCGCCCGGTGGTGGCCGTCAAGCTCCAGGAATGCTTCGGCTGGGACCGGACGCCGCGGCTGGTGGACGGCAGGGTGCCGGTGCTGTTCCACCTGCTCTCGCCCGCCCGGCGTCCCCTGGCCGTCACGGATGACCTCGCCTCGTTCTGGTCCGGACCCTATGCACAGGTCCGCGCCGAGATGCGGGGCCGGTACCCGCGGCATCCCTGGCCGGAGGATCCGTGGACGGCGCCGGCGACCGCCCGCACCAAGAGCAGGCGCTGATTCGAAGCGGCTGTTACGCGATTGTGACGTTGCTCACGGCGTGTTGGGTATCCTAGGAGCGGTCATGAAGTCGGCCGTTCATGCTTCACAGGGGATATTAATTATGACCAGCAAACTCGACATCACCGTCGCTGTCGACCTCAGTTCGGAATCTGCACTCGTGTCACCGCAGGGCCAACTCACCGTCCGGAACGTCACAAGCCTTATCGCAGTTGCCCGCCGGGCCGGCTCCTTCGGGTACGGCCTCCACACTGTTGTGGACCTGCGGAAGCTGACCGCCGCTGATCCTGAAGCCGTGGCAATGATCCGCGATTCGGGTTGGCAGGGGAGCCACCTGCTGGGAGCCGGCAGGGCCAGCCGGGTGCGTGCGGCATGAGGCCGGAGCTGGCCGGCGGCTACGGTTCCCTCGCGCACGCCCACGGTGCGGAACTGATGTTTGATTCCTTCCGCCGCTGGCCCTTGGTGCCCTCGTCGCAACTGGTGCGGCTCCGTTCGGCGCTGCTGCAGTGCGTCGAGCTGGCCTCACCGGACAACGGCAGGGATCTCTCCGAGTCGGCCGGGAAACTGCTCCGGCTCGTCACCGAGGAGCTGGAGCGCCGCACTGACACCCCGGGGACCGCAGTGTTGCCGGCAGGGTTTCGGCGGGCGCGGCGGCTCCCTCACGCATAGACGGTCGGGATGGCGGGGTCGCCCCGCTGCAGCCGGTTCACGACGGCGGGCAGCTCGGCCATGGTCTCGGCGTGCCGGCGCCGGGCCCTCGCCACAGCCTCCGCCCCGGTCCAGCCGGGCAGGAGCTCTCCCTCCCGGATGAACTGGCGCAACAATGGCCGGCCGCTGGGCTCCGCCGGCGGGTGGCCAACGCCCAGGACCTCATGGGTGGCCGTGCCCGAACCGTCGAGCCTGCGCACCGCATGCTTCCGCCCGCCGACGTTAATCTTGTTCTTGGAGCTCTTGGCCACGGCGATGAACTCACCGGCGTCGTTGGTGCGGCTGACCAGTTTGTAAACCATGCCTGCAGTGGGGGCCCCGGAGCCCGTGACCAGCGCCGTGCCTATTCCATAGGCGTCGGCCGGGGCGGCCCGGAGGGCAGCGACGGAGTATTCGTCGAGGTCAGACGTGACCACGATCTTCGTCTGGGCGTTGCCCAGGCTGTCCAGGAGCTCGCGGACCCACCGCGCCTGCGCCAGCAGGTCACCGGAATCAAGCCGCACCGCCCCCAGTTTGTCCCCGGCGAGCTCGACGGCGGTCCGGACAGCCGCCTCGACGTCGAAGGTGTCCACCAGCAGTGTGGTGCCGGGGCCCAGCGAGTTCAACTGCGCCCGGAACGCGTCGCGTTCGGTGTCGTGCAGGAGCGTGAAGGAATGCGCGGCCGTCCCGACGGTCCGGAGGCCGAAGCGCCGGCCGGCTTCCAGGTTCGACGTCGCCTCGAAGCCGGCAATGACGGCGGCCCGGGCGGCCGCCGGAGCGGCCTCCTCCTGGGCCCGGCGTGAACCCATTTCAATGCAGGGCCGGCCGCCTGCCGCGCTGACCATCCGGGAGGCGGCCGAGGCAATGGCGCTGTCGTGGTTGAGGACGGACAGCACGAAGGTCTCCAAAATGCAGGCCTCGGCGAAGGTGGACTCCACGATCAGGACGGGGGAGTAGGGGAAGTACGCCTCACCCTCTGGATAACCCCAGACGTCGCCGGAAAACCGGAAGTCCGCGAGGCGGGCCAGCGTATCCCCGTTGACGACGCCGGTCCGGTCCAGGAACTCGAGCTCCGGCGGGCCGAAGCGGAACCCGGCGATGCCCTCAAGCAGCCGCCCGGTTCCCGCCACGATCCCGTAGCGGCGCCCCTCCGGGAGCGCGCGGGCGAACGCCTCGAACACTGTCCTCCGCCCGGCAGCCCCGGAATGCAGGGCCGCCTGCAGCATGGTCAGTTCGTAGTGGTCGGTGTAGAGGGACGTGACGGGGCCGTCCCGGAGCGGCGTGGTGTCCATGATTAACCCTAGTCCTCCGTGGACGCCCGGTCGGTGCGACAGCGCCCGCCTGCCTATTCAGTTTGCCTCTGGACTGGGAGTACCTTGTCCCCATGGCCAAGGAAGCAGCAAGCGTCACTGTCAGCAGCCCCAGCGGGGACCGGGAACTGAGGATCTCCAGCCCCGGCAGGGTGCTGTGGCCGCAGCTGGGACTCACCAAGCTGGACCTTGCCCAGTACATCATCGACGTCGGGGACGCATTCCTGGCGGCGAACGGGGACCGTCCCGTGACGCTCCAGCGGTTCGGCGGCGACGTCGACGGCGAGCAGTTCTTCTCGAAGAACCCGCCCAGGGGTGCCCCGGACTTTGTCCGCTCGATCGTGGTGGTCTACCCCAGCGGCCGCTCGCATCCCCAGCTCGTGATTGACGAGATCGCCGCCGCGGTCTGGGCAGTGCAGATGAACACCGTGGTCTTCCACCCCTGGGCGTCGCGGGCCGGCAACCCGGACAACCCCGACCAGCTCCGGATCGACCTGGACCCGCAGCCCGGCACCGGGTTCGAGGAGGCGGTTCCGGCGGCGCAGGAACTGCGGTCCGTGCTGTCCGAGGCCGGGCTGGAGTCTTTCATCAAGACCTCCGGAAACCGGGGGCTGCATGTGTTCGCGCCGATCGAAGCCACCCGCGAGTTCCTCGATGTACGCCATGCCGTGATCGCCGCCGCCCGCGAACTGGAGCGGCGGATGCCGGAGAAAGTCACCACCGCCTGGTGGAAGGAGGAACGGGGAACCAGGATTTTCGTGGACTTCAACCAGGCGAACCGCGACCGCACAATGGCCGGTGCCTACAGCCCGCGCGCCCTGCCCGGTGCCACGGTTTCCTGCCCGATCGGCTGGGAGGAGCTGGAGCACGTGACCACCAAGGACTTCACTATCGTCACCGTGCCGCAGCGGCTCAAGGCTACGGGAGACCCGTGGGCGGCCATGCATGCGAACCCCGGCACGATCGACGTCCTGCTCGGGTGGTGGGAGCGGGACCTCGCGGCCGGGCTGGGGGAGCTGCCGTTCCCGCCGGATTTCCCGAAGATGCCCGGCGAGCCAATGCGGGTCCAGCCCAGCCGGGCACGGAACAAGGACTAGTTCCGGCGGGACGGCCCTGCCCACCACTGCGGCACGTCCGTGTCCCGCATCTCCACCTGGTCTCCTTCGACGTCGTCGTCAGAGAATCCTACCGCCGCCGGGTGCGCAGGATGCCACGGATGGTGTACCCGACGGCGCAGACCAGGGGTGCCAGCCCGGCGAGCAACGCGATGGTGTTGGGCCGGAACGCCACATGCCCGCTCCCGTTGCGGCAGTAGACGCCCAGCGGCAGCACGAAGCCCCCGCCGCCGCCCCCGGCCGCGCTTTCCTGGCCGCCGTCTTGGGCGGTATTCCCGGCGTCGGAGTTTCCGCCCCCGCCAAACCCAAAGGACACCAGGGCCACCGGGATCAGTTCCTCTCCGTCCACCTTGACGGCCGGGCCATAGGCCCGGGACACACCCACGCTTTTGAAGGTCTCCGCAAGAGACGAAAGTGCTTCAGTCATGGTTGCGACGATAGGCGTGCAGCCCGGGTGGGCATCAGAGGCATTCGCCCTTGAACACCGGATATGTCAGGGCCATCCGGCCCCTATTTTCCCTCCATCCGTCGAAATACATTGGAACCGAACTATCGCACCGGAAGAGAGGCCATGATCATGACGAAACAGACTGGGGCGGCGCCACGGCTGGCTGAGGTGCTCGCCATCGTCCTGGGCACGGACGACGTCCCGTTGAGGCTGAAAGCCTGGGACGGCTCGGAGGCCGGTCCGGCCGGCGCTCCGGTCGTCGAGTTCCGGTCCCGGCGGGCGTTACGCCGGATGCTGTGGTCGCCCGGTCAGCTGGGCCTCAGCCGCGCCTACGTTTCCGGGGACGTCGACGCTCCGGGCGATGTTTTCGCCAGCTTCGCCGCCCTGAGTTCTACCGGCAAGTTCGCCGAACCCGGTCCGTTCCGCCGGCCCACAGTCCGCGAACTCGCGACGATCCTCAAGAATGCTGCCCTGCTCGGCGCACTGGGGCCCAACCCGGCTCCGCCTCCCGAGGAGGCCCGGACCGTCCGCGCGGGCCGGCGGCACACGCGGAAGCGGGACGCCGCGGCCATCTCCCACCACTACGACGTCGGCAATGACTTTTACGCACTGGTGCTGGGCCCGTCCATGGTCTATTCCTGCGCGGTGTGGGATGACGAAGGGACCGGGCTGGAAGCCGCGCAGGACGCCAAGATCGATCTGGTCTGCCGGAAACTGGGACTTCAACCGGGCATGAGGGTGCTCGATGTCGGATGCGGGTGGGGGAGCTTCGCCCTGCACGCGGCGCACAAATACGGGGTCGACGTCGTGGGCGTCACGCTCTCGGGTGAGCAGGCGGCCATGGCGGGAAAGCGGGTGGCAGAGGCCGGCCTGACGGACCGGGTGTCCATCCGCGTCCAGGACTACCGCGACGTCGACGACGGGCCGTTCGACGCGATCAGTTCCATCGGCATGTCCGAGCACGTGGGCCGCGAGCAGATGGCCGCCTACGTTGCCAAGCTGCACGGGCTCCTCCGGCCGGGCGGCCGGCTGCTCAACCACGCCATTTCCTGGAATGCGGGGCCCTCCGCGCCGGATCCGGACTCGTTCATCCCGCGGTATGTGTTCCCCGACGGCGAGATGCTCGGCCTCGCGGAGATGGTGGGGGCGCTTGAGGGCGGCGGGCTGGAAGTGCTCGACGTCGAGGCCCTGCGCCGGCACTACGCGCTGACCCTCCGGGCCTGGGTGCGGAACCTCGAGGAACACTGGAGCGAAGCCGTGCAACTGGCCGGGGAAGGTCGAGCCCGGGTCTGGCGGCTCTACATGGCCGCCAGTGCCCTGGGCTTCGAGTCCGGCATGACCGGCGTCAACCAGATCCTGGTGCAGCGGCCCGGCGGCACCGAACCGCCGCTGCGCCGGACCGGGTGGGTTTGAGTCCGCACGAGTCCGCGGACGCCTCAGCCGGGACCGTGCGCGGTGATGAATGCCGCCGCTGACCCGGCCAGCGAGG
>CALMVY010000378.1 GCA_937873245.1 uncultured Arthrobacter sp.
AGATTGGCTGGAGGACACCACGCTCGGCGATGGAGTCGGCGAGCTCGTCGATCGCCTCTTCCTTGAACTGCACCCGCGGCTGCTCGGGATTCGGACGGATCCGCCCGATTTCGATCTCTCGCACACCACCGGCACGGGCAGGCGCCTGCTCGCTCTGCGTCGAAGGGACAGCTTGCTCACCCAGTAGGGCCTGCAGCCCACGTCCCAGCCCGGAACCGGGCCTGTTCGTGCTCATGCCGCCTCTGCGTGGCGAGGCAGTCGTCCCATCAGCTCACGCGCCAGGTGCACATAGGCTTCCGAGCCGGAGCACTTCAGATCGTAGATCAAAGCCGGCAGGCCGTGGCTGGGCGCTTCGGACAAACGGACGTTCCGCGGAACGACCGTATCGAATACGGCGCGGCCGAGGCACGCCCGCACGTCGTCCGCCACCTGCTGCGACAGCTTGTTGCGGCGATCGAACATGGTCAGGGCGATGCCGAGTATCTGCAGTTCGGGATTGAAGGCGACGCGAATGCGTTCGACGGTCTGAAGCAACTGGCTGAGACCCTCGAGCGCAAAGAACTCGCACTGTAGCGGCACCAGCAAATGCCGTGCCGCGACGAGACCGTTCACGGTCAACAGGCCGAGCGACGGCGGACAGTCGAACAGGCAGATGTCCCAGCGGCCAGCCGGCACTCGGTCCAGCGCGCGCTCGACGGGGGCCAGGACGCCCAGACCATGCTGGATTTCCTGGGCCTGCACTCGGCCACGGCAATCCCGCAGCCGCTGAAGTACCTGATCGAGGACACCGCGGCCCGCCATGCCAGGCTGCGGGTGGGATCCGCCACGAGCTTCATCCAAAGCGACGACGAAACGGCGATCCTCGAGCTGCTGAACGCTCCCGGCGCCTCCGGCCTCGGGTTGGTACGGATCGCACCCACCGTGCTGGTCTCGCACGCCGCGCCGCGGGACACAGCGCATGTCCTCCGGAACCTGGGGCTGTCCCCGGCGGTAGAGGAACCCGAGGCCGGCGGCATCCGGCTGCGCCGCACCACCGCGCTGCCCGGCAGTGCCCGGCCGGTCTACAGCGCCCCGCGCACGGCCCCTCCGGAAGCCGACGTCGACGCCCAGCTTGCCGTGCTGCGCAGCGGGCGGTCTTCCGAGGGAGGCGCCGCCGGCCATCCCTCGGCGGCCCCCGGCAGCGAAGAAGCAACCCAGCTGGGCTTGGAAACCCTGCAAAAGGCGATCCGGCTCAAACAGCGCGTGGTGATGAACGTCGTCGACAGCTTGGGGAATTCCGTGCGGGAAACCGTTGTTCCGGTAGCTGTGAACGGTGGGCGGGTCCGGGTGTTCGATCCGGAGAAGGACACTGAACGCGTACTGTCCATCCACCGGATTATTGACGTAGAAGCAGCGGAGGAATTGCTCCAGTGAACGACGGACCGCTGATCGTCCAGAGTGACAAGACCATCCTCCTCGAAGTCGGCCACGAACTGGCCACCGAAGCACGCCACGCCATCGCCGCCTTCGCCGAACTGGAACGCGCCCCCGAACACGTCCACAGCTACCGGCTCACGCCGCTGGGTCTCTGGAACGCCCGGGCCGCGGGCCTCGACGCCGAAAGAGTGCTGGACACGCTGCTGAAGTACTCCCGTTTCCCCGTACCGCATTCGCTGCTGATCGACGTCGAAGAGACCATGTCCCGGTACGGCCGGCTGCGGCTCGAAAAGGATCCCCAGCACGGTTTGGTCATGCGCACCTCCGACTATCCGGTGCTGGAGGAGGTAAGCCGCGCCAAGAAGATCGCCCCTCTGCTGGGCCCGAGGATCGACGGCGAAACCGTTGTGGTGCATTCATCCCAGCGCGGGCAGCTCAAGCAGCTGCTGCTGAAGATCGGCTGGCCTGCCGAGGACCTGGCCGGCTACGTCGACGGCACGCCGCACCCCATCATGCTTGATGAGTCCGGCTGGAAGCTTCGCCCCTACCAGCAGCTGGCAATGGAGAACTTCTGGGCCGGCGGCAGCGGCGTCGTCGTGCTCCCCTGCGGAGCCGGCAAGACACTGGTGGGGGCCGCCGCGATGGCCACGAGCTCCACCACCACCCTGATCCTGGTGACCAACACGGTGTCCGCCCGGCAGTGGAAGGACGAACTGCTGAAGCGGACCTCCCTCACCGAGGAGGAGATTGGGGAATACTCCGGCTCCGTCAAGGAGGTCCGGCCCGTCACCATCGCCACGTACCAGGTCCTGACCACCAAGCGGGGCGGGCTTTACCCCCATCTGGAGCTGCTGGACGGCAACGACTGGGGGCTCATCATCTATGACGAGGTCCACCTCCTGCCCGCGCCGATCTTCCGGATGACCGCGGATTTGCAGGCGCGCCGCAGGCTGGGCCTCACCGCCACGCTGGTCCGCGAAGACGGCCGGGAGGGCGAGGTCTTCAGCCTGATCGGCCCGAAGCGCTATGACGCGCCGTGGAAGGACATCGAGGCGCAGGGCTACATCGCGCCCGCCGACTGCGTCGAGGTCCGGATTGACCTGCCCCGCGACGAGCGCGTGGCCTACGCGATGGCCGAGGACGCGGACAAGTACCGCCTGTGCGCCACGTCCGAGTCCAAGACCCTGGTGGTGGAACAGCTCGTTGCCGAGCATGCCGGCGAGCAGCTGCTGGTGATCGGCCAGTACATCGACCAGCTGGACGAGATCGGCGAGCGCCTGCAGGCGCCGGTGATCAAGGGCGACACGTCCGTCAAGGAACGCCAGAAGCTCTTTGACGCCTTCCGCGCCGGCGAGGTGCAGACCCTCGTGGTGTCCAAGGTCGCGAATTTCTCGATCGACCTGCCCGAGGCGTCGGTCGCGATCCAGGTGTCCGGCTCCTTCGGCTCCCGGCAGGAAGAGGCCCAGCGCCTCGGCCGGCTGCTGCGGCCCAAAAAGGACGGCCGCGCCGCACGCTTCTACTCGCTGGTGGCCCGGGACACGCTGGATCAGGACTTCGCGGCCAAGCGCCAGCGCTTCCTTGCCGAGCAGGGATACGCCTACCGGATCATGGATGCCAAGGACGCAGGGACTGTGACATAAACGCTGTGCCGTAGGCGCTGTCACGTAGGCGCCCACGACCAGGCGCGGGGACCATGCAACACACATCTGCCGTTCAGAAAACTCCCAGTTTCTGGGAGCATCATGGGAATCATGAAAAAGAACGGTCCCGAAGCCAAGCTGCTGGTCGTAGATGATGAACCGAACATCCGCGAGTTGCTGTCCACGTCCCTGCGCTTTGCCGGTTTTGACGTTGTCTCGGCGTCGAACGGACGCGAGGCCCTGGCGGCTGCCGATCTCCATTCCCCGGATCTGGCCGTCCTCGACGTTATGCTGCCGGATATGGACGGCTTCACGGTCACCCGCCGGCTGCGCGCCGCGGGCAAGCACTTCCCCGTTCTCTTCCTGACCGCCAAGGATGACACCGAGGACAAGGTGATGGGCCTGACCGTGGGCGGCGACGACTATGTCACCAAGCCGTTCAGTCTCGATGAAGTGGTGGCACGCATCCGCGCCGTGCTGCGCCGCACCCAGCCGTTGCAGGACGACGATGCGGTCATCCGCGTCGATGACCTGGAGCTCGACGACGACGCCCACGAGGTGCGCCGCGGCGGCACGGTGATCGAGCTGTCCCCCACCGAATTCAAGCTCCTGCGCTACCTCATGCTGAACCCCAACCGGGTGCTGTCCAAGGCCCAGATTTTGGACCACGTCTGGGAATACGACTTTAACGGGGACGCCTCGATCGTGGAGTCCTACATCTCCTATTTGCGCCGCAAGGTGGACATTGATCCCGACGCCCCGGCCCTGATCCAGACTAAACGGGGCGTCGGTTACGTGCTGCGGACGGCCGAGAAGCGCTGATCTTGTTGCTGCACCGTTGGAAGTCGGCGTCGCTGAGGTCGCAGCTTGTCGCCATTATGACCGCACTGATGCTGGTGGCCCTTACCGCCACCGGCGCCGGGACCCTGACCCTGCTGCACAGTTATCTGCAGGGGCAGGTCGACGACAAACTCCGGGCCGCGGTCGCCTCGGTGCGCCAGCAGCAGTCCTTCAGCCAGCTGCAGGACGAGAACCACAGCATCCCCACGGACTACTCGCTGATGCTCTTCGCGCCGGGGCAGCGGCCGTTGCCGTTCGGCGGGGACAAGGAAATCCGTCCGGACATCACCAGCATCACCCCACCCGAGGTCGCGGACCGGCAGCAAAACCCCTTCCAAGTCCGCGGCACGGACGGACGCAACTGGCGGGTGGTCGCTCTCAACGTCGTGGACAGTAACGATCGCAGCTCCGTGGTGGTCATCGGACTCCCCCTGTGGCCGGTCGATTCCGTCATGGAACATGCTGTCCTGGTGGTGGTCGGCGTCGGGCTGCTGACCCTCGTCCTGGCCTTCTTCATCGCCACCTGGAGCATTTCGCGGTCCTTCCGTCCGCTGGCCCGGGTCGAAAAGACCGCCGCGGCGATTGCCGCGGGCGATCTGTCCCGGCGGGTGGAAATCGAAAACCCCAACACCGAGGTGGGCCGGCTCGGCAGCTCACTCAATGCCATGCTTGCCCACATCGAGGCGGCCTTCGCCGCCCGGATGGCCTCCGAGGAACGGATGCGCCGCTTCGCCGCGGACGCCTCGCATGAACTGCGCACCCCGCTCGTGACGATCCGCGGTTTCTCCGAGCTGTACCGGCAAGGCGCATTGTCCACCCCGGAGGATGTGGCAACCGCCATGGGGAGGATCGAGAGCGAAGCCAAGCGGATGGGGGCCATGGTGGAAGACCTGCTGCTGCTGGCCAGGATCGACGAGCAGCGGCCGCTCCAGCAGAAGCCTGCCGATCTGCTGCTGATTGCCAACGACGCTGTCGTGGACACCCAGGCGAGCGACCGCGGCCGCGTCATCTCGCTGGCCGGGCTCGACGGTGCCGCCCCCGGGCCGGCGCCGGTCCTCGGAGACGAGGCCAAACTCCGTCAGGTGGTCGGTAATCTCGTGGGCAACTCCCTGCGCTACACCCCCGAGGGCACCCCCATTGAACTGGCCGTCGGCGTCCGGACAGCCGAGGACGGTACCCGGCAGTCCGTCATCGAGGTCCGCGACCACGGCCCCGGCGTCCCGGAGGAGGAAGCCGCCCGGATCTTCGAGCGGTTCTACCGCGCGGACACCTCCCGCACCCGGGAGACCGGCGGCAGCGGGCTGGGACTGGCGATCGTCGCGGCCATCGTCGGCTCGCATTCGGGCACCGTCAGGGTCACAGAGACTGACGGCGGCGGAGCAACCCTGGTGGTCAGCCTGCCCTTCCTGGACGAAGCCATGGAGGCCCAGGGGTCCGGTGCCGGCGCCGGCGCCCGGGACGCTGCCGGGGAGTAACCGGCCGGGAGCCGCTGCAGCTTTTCCACATACCTGAACCTGCAACGCCTTTGGGTCCCGCGGGTTGCCTAGGCTCGCAGTGTCCGGAGAGCCCGGATCAGGCACTGTCGAGAGGCCATCCCATGAGCATCATCTCCGTCGATACGGAACTCCTTCAGCTCAAGTCAGCAAACGTCAAGGCCACGGTCGACCGGATCGGCGCTGACGTCCAGGCCATGAAACGCGGCCTGGACGAGTTGCAGGCCACGTGGCGCGGTTCGGCCGCCACCAACTTCCAGGCGCTTGTCGCCGAGTGGACGCTGACGCAGGGGAAAGTCGAGGCGTCCCTCGCGTCGATCAATCTGGCGCTGAATTCCGCTGCGGCGAGCTATGCCCAGGCGGAACTGACAAACACCCAACGGTTCAGCTGACCGGCCTCCGGCGCGCCAGAGAGACTCAGGCCTCAGGCTTCGGGGGTGCCCTGGTGGAAGCGGAGCCGCCACTGCGCTCCGTCATGGACCCACAGGGAGCTGCGCAGGGCCGTTCCCGTCCGGGCGTGAGTGCGGTACGTCAGGAGGACGGTCTGCTCGCCCAGACGGTCTGCGCCCAGCATCTCCAGCTCGGCGGGACCGCCCGGGTTCTCTTCCAAAGACATCATCATGGCGTCCCGGGTCCAGATCCGGCCCGAGCTGCCGATTTCGGTGAAGTCAGGGTGCAGCAGCACTCCGATACGGCCTAGGTCGGCGCGCGTTTCCGGCAGGAGGAGTTCGCGTTCGAGTGCCTCGACGATCGCTTCCGGGCTCGCGTCCGTGCCTGGCGCGGGCGTGATGTCCTCGTCGAGCTCGCTGAAGAGGTCGGGTTCATCGAAGAGCGTCGCTCCGCCGAACGACTGCTGCCGGCCGGTCAGCACTTGGGCAGGGCGGGGCGGGGCCTGTGCGGCAGCGGGTGCTGCTTGTGCTGCGGGAGCCGGGGCTTTTGCCACAGCCCCGGCCGCGGCGCCGAACCCGGGGCCCTGGCGCACGGCCACTCCCTGCTGGTAGGCCGTGGCTGCAGCCCTGGCTCGGTCATCCGCCGCCTCGTTGAGGTCATGCCCGGCGTGGCCGCGCACCCATTCGAATTTGTATTTGCGGCCAACCAGGGCCTGGTCAATCTCTTGGAGCAGTTCGACGTTCATGACGGGCTTGCCGTCGGACTTCCGCCACCCCTTGCGCTTCCAGCCCGGCATCCATTTGGTGACGGAGTTGATGACGTACTGGCTGTCGCAGAGGATGTGCAGGTCCTCGCCCGGCATGTGCGCGGTGGAGCGGAACAAATCCAGCACGGCCATGAGTTCACCCATGTTGTTGGTGCCGTGCGGCCATCCCCCCGCGCGCCAGCAGTCGTCGTTCACGTACCAGGCCCATCCGGCGGGGCCGGGATTTCCTAAAGCCGAACCGTCGGCTGCTGCTGTAATCGTCACTGCACTATCCTGCCAGACCCCCGCCCCACCCGGCGCCCTGCACTTCCGGCCCCAGCCATCAAACGCTCCCGCACTTCCTGCCTCAAACCACGCAGCGCTCCCTTGTCTCCGGTTTCAGCTGAGGGAGCGTCGGGCGGGACACCGCAACCACCGCTTAACGCCGACGGCGGCCCCACCGATGGTGGGACCGCCGTCGTTGAGCGTGCCGTCGCTGACGGAAAACCGTCAGTCAGGCGTCCAGGGCTTGGTAGCCGGGTGGTTAGAAACCGCCCATGCCGCCCATGCCGCCCATGTCGTCGCCGCCGCCCATCGGGGCACCGGCCTTCTCGGGCTTGTCGGCCACAACGGCCTCGGTGGTGAGGAACAGACCGGCAATGGACGCCGCGTTCTGCAGGGCAGAGCGGGTGACCTTGACCGGGTCGTTGATGCCGGCAGCCAGCAGGTCGACGTACTCGCCGGTTGCTGCGTTAAGGCCGTGGCCTGCGGGCAGGCCGCGGACCTTGTCCACCACAACGCCCGGCTCGAGGCCGGCGTTGAAGGCAATCTGCTTCAGCGGGGCGTCGATGGCGACGCGGACGATGTTCGCACCCGTTGCCTCGTCGCCGTCGAGCTGCAGGTTGGCGAACGCCTTGGCGCCGGCCTGGATCAGGGCAACGCCACCGCCGGCGACGATGCCCTCTTCGACAGCAGCCTTGGCGTTGCGGACAGCGTCCTCAATGCGGTGCTTGCGTTCCTTGAGCTCAACTTCGGTTGCGGCACCGGCCTTGATGACTGCGACGCCGCCGGCCAGCTTGGCCAGGCGCTCCTGCAGCTTCTCGCGGTCGTAATCCGAATCGGAGTTTTCGATCTCGGCGCGGATCTGGGAAACGCGGCCGGCGATCTGGTCTGCGTCGCCTGCACCCTCGACGATGGTGGTCTCGTCCTTGGTGACAACCACCTTGCGGGCGCGGCCCAGGAGCTCGAGACCGGCGGTCTCCAGCTTGAGGCCGACTTCCTCGGAGATGACCTGGCCACCGGTGAGGATGGCGATGTCCGCGAGCTGGGCCTTGCGGCGGTCGCCGAAGCCCGGAGCCTTGACGGCGACGGACTTGAACGTGCCGCGGATCTTGTTGACGATGAGCGTGGCCAGGGCCTCGCCCTCGATGTCTTCGGCAATGATCAGCAGCGGCTTGGAGGACTGCATGACCTTTTCGAGGACAGCAACCAGTTCCTTGACGTTGGAGATCTTGGAGTTGACGATCAGGATGTACGGATCTTCGAGGACCGTTTCCTGGCGCTCAGCGTCGGTAACGAAGTAGGCGGAGATGTAGCCCTTGTCGAAGCGCATGCCTTCGGTGAGTTCCAGCTCCAGGCCGAAGGTGTTGGATTCCTCGACGGTGATGACGCCTTCCTTGCCGACCTTATCCAGGGCCTCGGCAATCAGTGCGCCAATCTCGTTGTCACCGGCAGAGATGGACGCGGTGGCGGCAATCTCTTCCTTGGTTTCGATTTCCTTGGCGGAGGCCAGGAGTTCGCGGGTGACAGCCTCGACGGCCTTCTCGATGCCGCGCTTGAGGGACAGGGGATCAGCGCCGGCCGCGACGTTGCGCAGGCCTTCCTTGACCAGGGCCTGTGCCAGCACGGTGGCGGTGGTGGTGCCGTCGCCTGCGACGTCGTCCGTCTTCTTGGCAACTTCCTTGACCAGCTCGGCGCCGATCTTCTCGTAAGGATCGTCCAGCTCGATCTCCTTGGCGATGGAAACACCATCGTTGGTGATCGTGGGGGCGCCCCACTTCTTTTCGAGGACGACGTTGCGTCCACGCGGGCCGAGGGTGACCTTGACGGCGTCGGCGAGGATGTTCAGGCCCCGCTCAAGACCGCGGCGTGCCTCTTCATCAAATGCAATGATCTTGGCCATAACGGCAGTAGTCCTTTCGGGACAGTCGTTAAGAATGAACCTTTGCTGTGGTGCCCGCGACGGACGATCCCTGCCCGGCGGCCTCTGTATGCCGCTGGGCCCGGGATCTCACCCCAGCCAGGTGTTTCTTTCGCTCCTGGACCGGCTGCTTCAACTCCGCGGCCGGGCGGACCGGGCGTCGTTTTAGCAGTCAATACGCGGGAGTGCTAAGTCAATAATTAGCACTCCCCCGGGGAGAGTGCAAGCAGTGGCCGTGGCGGAGGACCCTCCATCGGCGTGCTGGCGGCACTCCGGCCCGGCGCAATACGCTACGGGCGATTAAGTCCCGTTGCTGCTGGAAGTTTCGTTCCCGCTCATGGTTGCGGTGTTGTCCGCACCGTAGGTGTAGACAACATAGTTTGCGGAGCTGACGTCACCGTTGGTGTCGAAGCCGACCGGTCCGGATTCGCCGTCGTAGTCGGGGCGCTTGCCCGCCCGGATGGCGTCGAGGCATTCCTGGTAGCTCTTGCATACCGCTGCTTCGCCGGAGGGCGCGCCTTCGTCCGGCGTCGCCGCCTTGCCTCCAGACACGGCGATAAGGCTGGTCGCAATGGACCTTCCGGCGTCGTCCTGCGCGGCGGCGGCCGCGACGGCGGCAAGATTGACGGCGTCGTACGTCTCAGCCGCAAATGTCATGTCTTTCAGGCCCGGATCCACGGAGACCAGCTCGCCCTGGAAGTGGGCGGAGGCAAACGTCCCCGGCAGGATCCCCCGCGCACCGTCGAGGGCGCTGGAACCGAGGCCTGAACCGTACTGGCTGACCGCCCCGTCGCTCAGGATGAGCTTCTTGCCGGCAAGGCCCGCGTTATTCAGCTCGGCGATGGCGCCCTGCGCACCTGCGCGGGAGACCAGCACGACGGCGTCAGGGGCCGCTGCTTTCGCGGCCGCAGCAGCCTTCTGCGCCTGGCCCGCGGTGAACTCGGCGACGGCAACGGGCCCGAGGCCGGACTCTTTGGCCGCGGCGGCCACCGCGTTGGACACGTCCTTGCCATAGGTGCCTTCCTCGTACACGACGGCAATGGTTGCAGCGCCGCTGTCCTTGGCGAGCTTGACGAGAACGGGGGCCTGGGCGATGTCGGCTGCCGACGTGCGGAAATAGTAGCCGTTGCTCTCATAGCTGCTAAGCCCGCTGGCGGTGTTGGCGGGGGAAATCATGGCCACCTTGGCGTTCGAGAGGACGTCGATTGCGGCGGGCGCCCGGCTGGAGTCCGTCGGGCCGATAACGACGTCGGCTTTTGCGGCAACGAGCGCCTTGGCCTGCGCTGCGGTGTCGCCGCTGACGGTCGCCGGGAGCAACTCCACCGGTTTGCCCTTGTGGCCTCCTGCGGCGTTGATTTCCTTGACGGCGAGCTTCGCGGCGGCGAGCTGGGGGGCGTTGAGGAAGTCCTGCGGGCCGGTGTTGTCGAGGATCAGCCCGATCCGCAGGGTTCCGTCGCCGCTCGCGTCAGCCTGCTCGACGCGGGCGCCGCCCGAGGGCCCCAGGCATGCGGTGGTCGCCAGCGCGGCAGCCGCCGCCACGGCCACGGCCCGGCCGCGCCGCAGCCCCACGCTCCGGCGGCGGACCATGCTGCCGTCAGCCTTTGGGCCGGACATCGTTTCGGCGGGGTCCTGCGACACGTGTGCTGCGGCGGCGAAGGTCACTAGGCGGGCCGGACGCTTTCGGCCTGCGGGCCCTTTTCGCCTTCGCCGACTTCGAGTTCCACGCGCTGGCCCTCATCCAGGGCGCGGTAGCCCTCGCCCGCGATGGCCGACCAGTGCACGAAGACATCGGCCCCGGAATCGTCCACGGTGATGAAGCCGTAGCCCTTTTCGGCGTTGAACCATTTGACGGTTCCCAGTGCCATGGTGTCCACACTTTCAGTCGGTTTGCGGGCGGCCCACCACAATGTGCGCCGCCAGAATGCACAAAACAGTCCGCAAGTACTCTATCCACACCCTTTGGCCGGTGCGCAGGGAGGGGGCGGGTTCGAGGGCCAATAGTTATTCAGGCGTAACCGGAACGGACTACTGGAATCCGGGCCCCAGCACCACGACGAGCGGCACCTGGAATTCGGCGGAGTCCACCACGGTCTGGATGCCGAGGAGCTTGCCGAGGGCCTCGGCGTTGCCCTTCTGAGCGGCGCCGCTGTAGAAGACGACCGAGCGCTTCTGGGGCACGCCTCCCCAGTTTCCGAGCTGGCCGAGCGTCCAGCCGGCGGTGGAGACGGTTCCGCCGACGCGGTTCGCCAGTCCCGCGGTGGTGGTGCCGTTGAAGATCGCCACCGGCTGGGTCTTGTCGACGGCGGCAGTCGCCGCAGGCGTGGTGGAGGGGGTGGCAGACGCGCTGGGCGTCCCGCTGGGCGCCCCGCTGGGGGGCGGGCCGGGGGATGCCGGGCTGGAGGCTGTCGGCGCGGGGGACGCGGCGGCGCTGCTGGCGCCCTGTTCGGCCGATACCGCCACAGTGTTTGCGCCGGTAGAGAGTCCAAGTTTCGGCAGGACCAGGAAAGCCACGAGGCCGACGGCCAGGGCTGCGGCGCCGACGGCCAGGATGGGTGCCAGACGGCGGCGGCCGGATTCGGCGACTGCCCGGTGGACACCCTGGCGTGTGGAGGTCTCCGGGACCCGATCAAATTCATCCCGAGCGTATTTGGTCATGGTAAAACGACGTCCTTGCTGATTTCTGACGAATTGTCCGCGCCGGCCCTGGCGCGGGAATCCGCGCATTCGGCTGTGCTTTACGCGTCTGAGCCCAGGCGGCGGGCTGTGCGCGCACGTTGGCGTGACGTACGTAGTCTACGCAATCTCTTCACCAACATGGGATCGTGGGCCAGCGCATCCTCGGTGTCGATGAGGGCGTTGAGGATTTGGTAGTAGTGCGTCGCGGAGAGGTCGAACAGCTCCCGAATGGCCTGTTCCTTCGCGCCGGCGTACTTCCACCATTGCCGTTCCAAGGCCAGCATCTGCTGGTCCCGGGTGCTCAGAGGCGACTCGTCGCGGACATCCGCGGCAACGGACTCCGCCGTCGACAGGTGCTCTTGCGCTTGTTCGGCCACGCCACACTCCCTGCTTGTTCCGGTCCGGCCGGTTACGGTGAAAAGTCTTCCCCCATGCTACGGACGAATAACAGGGTTGTCATTCGCCACCCTGCGAGAATAGGCCTGTGCCGAACTCCGATTCCCTTGATTCCGATGCCCTGTTCGAGCTGGCGGCTCCTGCGGCCGAGGCTGGCGGCTTCGCCGGGCTGGCCGATCGGCCGCTGGATGAGCTCGTGGCTCCAGGCTGGGCCGAAGCGCTGGCGCCGGTCGAGGGGCAGTTACGGGAGGTCCTGCGTTTCCTCGGCAGGGAGGATGCCGGAGGCCGAACGGTCCTGCCGCCGCCGTCGAACGTCTTGCGCGCATTCCGGCAGCCGCTGGCGGATGTGAGGGTGCTGATCGTGGGCCAGGACCCGTATCCAACTCCGGGCCACGCTGTGGGGCTGTCCTTCGCCGTGGACGGCGCCACGCGGCCCATCCCGCGCAGCCTGGCAAACATCTACAAGGAACTCGACACCGATCTGGGGCTGCCGCCGCGGATCCACGGCGACCTCAGCGGCTGGGCGGACCAGGGTGTACTCCTGCTCAACAGGGTCCTCAGCGTCCGGGCCGGGGAGGCCGGCTCGCACCGGAACAAAGGATGGGAAGCCATCACGGCGGCGGCCATCAGCGCCCTGGCGAACCGCCGCACCCCGAGCGGCGCACCGGCGCCGCTTGTGGCGATCCTGTGGGGCAAGGACGCCGAGACGACCCGGCCGCTGCTGGGTTCCACTCCGGTGATCGCCAGCGCCCATCCGAGCCCGCTCTCGGCCGCACGGGGATTCTTCGGCTCGCGGCCGTTCAGCCGCGCCAACACACTGCTTCAGCAACAGGGTGACGGCACTGTGGACTGGGAACTGCCGCCGCTCCCCTAGCCGGCTTCACAGTCAGGGTCACAGTCAAGCTTCGGCGCAGGCTTCTTGGCTAGGTTTCTTGGCTAGGCTTGGCACCATGACCTCAGTGCCCGCCGCCACCTCGGCCTCCCGGAAATCGCGCCCGCAGACCACCCTCGCAGTCCTGCGCCGCGAGCAGCTCTCGCCGCACATGGTCCGGATCGTTGCCGGCGGCCCGGGTTTCGCCGGCTACGTCAACAACGACTTCGTGGACCGTTACGTCAAGATCGTGTTCCCGCAGCCGGGGATCAGCTACCCGGAGCCGCTGGACCTCTGGGAGATCCGGGACTCCATGCCGCGGGAGCAGTGGCCCCACACCCGTACCTACACGGTCCGCTGGGTCGACGAGGCAGCCAGGGAACTCGCCATCGATTTCGTGATCCACGGCGATGAAGGCCTGGCCGGACCGTGGGCCGCGTCCGCCCGGCCCGGCGATGCCCTGGTTTTCACCGGCCCGGGCGGCGGCTTCAACCCGGACCCGGCCGCGGATTGGTACCTGTTTGCGGGCGACGAATCCGCGCTCCCGGCCATCAGTGCCTCGATCGAATCGCTGCCGGAAGATGCCCGGGGCCTCGCCTTCCTCGAAGTGGACAGCGACGCCGACATCCAGGCAATTGCCGCGCCCGCCGGCGTCGAACTCCGCTGGCTGCTGCGCGGCGGCGTTCCGGCGGGCGCCAGCGACCTGCTGGTCGCCGCGGTGCGCGACGCCATCTGGCCCGACGGCCGGGTGCAGGTCTTTGCGCACGGTGAGCGCGGCTACATGAAGAGCCTGCGGGATGTGCTTTTCCGGCAGCACGGACTGGAACGCTCCCAGGTCTCGCTGTCCGGGTACTGGGCGAAGGGCCGTGTGGAGGACGACTTTCAGGCCGAGAAGAAGCTCCCCATCGGGAAGATCTAACAGCAAGGCCCAGGCTGCGTGCCGCGGGGGAGACTCAACGGCGCCGGGCCCGGCGTCGTTCGTTGCTGGCCTGGCCGCGGGTCAGGGGCCGGGCGAGCGTGTCACCGAGCACGATGCCGGCCGCGACACCCATCACGATGGCCCCGGCATTGAGCATGCCCCCCGCGCCCAGCAGGATTTCCGACTCCTCGATCGTCAATACATACATGGAACGGAATATGGTGAGTCCGGGCAACAGGATCAGTGCGGCCGGAACGGCCACCA
The DNA here is from genome assembly GCA_937873245.1 of uncultured Arthrobacter sp. GTDB lineage: Bacteria > Actinomycetota > Actinomycetes > Actinomycetales > Micrococcaceae > Arthrobacter. The sequence goes on from CALMVY010000378.1 coordinate 13,851, forward strand.
CCAGCTGCGGGGCGCCCATCCGGAGCGCCACCACCCGGCCCAGCAGGCCGATGACGACGGCGGCCAGAGCAGGTGAAAAGCGCTGTCCGATGCCCAGGTTCTCTGCCCCGATCAGGACCAGGTAGCCCACCACACCAACAGCCGCCGTCGGCAGCAGCAGGGTCCAGCCGGTCTGTTCGGTGATGCCGATCATCAGCACCGCGATGGCGATCAGGATGATCACCACCCACAAGGGATACGTCGGCGGGAATGTTTTGGTGACGTCGATCGGCTCCATGCCCGTCATGGCCACCACCACGAAGCCCACCGCGATGCCGGCCACCAGCGCGCCGAAGGTCAGCATTGTGGACAGGAACCGGCCGGCCGCCGTCACCGGGAAGCCGTTGATGGCATCCTGGACCGAGGAGACCAGCCGCCCGGTCGGCAGGAGCAACAGGATGCCGCCAACCACCACGATCTCGGGGGCGATCTGGATCCCTACCATGCCACCGAACCGCCACAGCAGCAGCGCGATGAAGGTGACCAGGAAGGAACACGAGGCCGTGATGAAGAAGTCGGGGGTCCGCCAGCGTCCCAGCTGCCGGGCCAGCAGGCTGACCAGCAGGTTGGACACGAACGCCACAAAGGAGGCGCCCGGTCCGCCGCCCAGGACACCGACAAAAACAGCGGAGAAGATCCCGAACGCGACCGTGACCATCCAGCGCGGGAAGGGCTTGGCGCTGCGGGTGATCTCCTCCAGCCGGCGCACGGCCTCCTCGCGGCCCACACCGCCGGCCACGATTTCCGTGACCAGCTGGTGGACCAGGGAGAGCCCGGCGTAGTTGTTGGTCCAGGACCGCACGACGCGCAGCAGCGAGATCGGCGTCTGGTCCTTGGGCGCGTAGTTGATGGCCACCGACTGGTTGGTGATGTCCACCTCGATGTGTTTGAGGCCCAGCGCCGCCGTAACGGCAATGATGCTGGTTTCCACTTCGAGGGCGCCGGCACCGTACCGGAACATGGACTCGGCCAGGTGCAGCGCGAAGTCGATGGTCTTGCGGGCCGAGGTATCCACCCCGCCCACCTGGATCATGGGGTTGGCATAGGGGCTTCCGGCAAGCCGGTCCACGATGCTCATCGGGGCGGTGGGCGGGTTCTCCCCTTGGACCAGCCGGCGCAGCATCCGCTTGGCCGCGGCGTTCTGCCGCACCTGCGTGGCCGACATCGGCTCGGTCTTGGGCAGTCCATCGGTGTGCGGCCTGCGGCGGCCGTCGGGTTCCTTCGTCATTCCGGCGTCCTCAGTTTCCGTGGCCGGTTTAGTAGAACTGCTGGCCTGTGCGGCGGGTGTAGAGCTGGCGGGCGACGCGCTCCCCCGCGGCCATCCAGGCCTTGTACTTCAGCGGGCTCAGCACCTGGTCGTAACAGCCGACAAAATCGGTCACGGTCTTGCTGAAGCTGGTTTTGAACAGGCCCAGGCCGTGGAAGGGGTTGGACGTGTCCTTGAGCTGGTCGCTGGGAGGAGTGCCGCAGAAGTCGTACTCGGTGCAGCCGATGTCCTTGAGCTGGTTGATGGCCGTCCATTGCACCAGGTGGGAGTCACCGTACTGGCCGCGTTTCTGCAGCGAGCCGCCGTCCTTGTACGTGCCCTTGCGGCCGTAGTTGATGACGAAGGCGCCCACCGAGGGCACGCCGTTCTCGTGGACGAACAGGAGCCGCCCTTGGTCCCGTTTGATGAAGTTCGTCCAGAACTGCCGGTAGTACTCATACTCGCGGACGCGGACCTGGGACTTGGCTTCCACGGTGTTGGTCATCAGGGCGTACATGGCGCGGAAGTTCTCTTCGGTGGGCTCCACGTTGCTGACCTCCACCCCTTCGCGGATGGCGCGGCGGATGGCGTTGCGGCCGCGCGAGTGCAGGTTGCGCAGCAGCTGATTCTCTTCCGGGGAGATGTCCAGCAGTGCGGTCGAGTCGTTGGGCTGCAGGTTGTGGGTCTTGACCAGGCCGGCGCCTTCGATCACGCTCTTGGCGGCCTCGGAGAGCACGATGTCCGGCTCGATCTTGATCGCGAAGACCCCCAGCCCGGCGCGCTTGACGAACTCGGCGTTGGCCGCCGCGATGCCCGGGATGTCCTCGACGGAGGCCACATCCGGGCCCTTGATGAGGTACCAGAGCTTGCCCAGGAGCGGGAAGCCCTTCTCCAGGACGAGGTTGTAGCTCGTGTAGTCGGCCGTTTCGTACACGAGGTGGAGGGGCTTCCAGCCGAAATGCTGCTTTACCTCGGCGAATGCCTCCGATTGCAGGAGATTGCCGCCGTTGGGGTTCGCGGTGACGTGGGAATCCCAGTTGGCGATCTCTTCGGCAGAGGCAAAGCGGGCGGTGAATTCACGCAAGGGTGCGGTATCCAATCATTGCGGTACGAGCGTCGGCGGCATGCGGACATGCAGGCTCAAGTCTATCCGCCAAGGCCGGTGGTGCCGCCCGGCCCGGGGTCGTCCTCCTGGTCCGTGGCCCGCCCAAGTGGGAACGGCTAGGCTGGTGGCATGGCCCCTGACCAGCAATCGTTCGTCGCAGGATCCGGAAGCCGGGGGCGCGCGCCCGCGGAGCGGTCGCTGGGCCACCAGTTGCTGGGTTTGCTGGTCTTCCTTGCAGCCTCCGCCCTGGTTGCAGGACTCGGCGGGCTGGCCACCGGCAACAACGTCGACGGCTGGTACGCCACGGCAGACAAGGCCCCCTGGACACCGCCGAACTGGGTGTTCGGGCCAGTCTGGACATTCCTCTATACCGCGATGGCGGTAGCTGCCTGGCTGGTCTGGCGCCGCCAGGCCGAAGGGACCAGACCAGCCCTCACCGCCTACGCCGTGCAGTTGGTGCTGAACCTGCTGTGGACGCCGGCATTCTTCGGCCTGTACCCGACGCTTGGCACCGCGGCCCTGTGGATCGCCTTCGGCATTATCGCTGCCCTGGTGGTGGCCGTGTCCGTGACCATTGTCCGCTTCGGGCCGATCAGCCGCACAGCCGGGCTGCTGTTGCTGCCCTACCTGGCCTGGATCGTGTTCGCTTCGTCGCTGAACCTCTGGATGGCGCTGAACAACTGACCGCACCACCGGCACTACTCCGAACTCAGCACTCCACCACGTTCACGGCCAGGCCACCCATCGCGGTCTCCTTGTATTTGGAGCTCATGTCCCGGCCGGTCTCCCGCATGGTCACAATGACCTCGTCGAGGGACACCCGGTGCGTGCCGTCGCCCCACAGTGCCATTTTGGCGGCGTTGATGGCTTTCGCCGCCGCGATGGCGTTCCGTTCGATGCAGGGGATCTGCACGAGCCCGCCGATCGGGTCGCAGGTCAGTCCCAGGTTGTGTTCCATGCCGATTTCCGCGGCATTTTCGATTTGCTCGTTAGTTCCGCCCAAAACTGCCGCGAGGCCGGCCGCCGCCATCGACGATGCGACGCCGACTTCGCCCTGGCAGCCCACCTCCGCCCCCGAGATCGAGGCGTTGAACTTGATCAGCCCGCCGATTGCGGCTGCCGTCAGCAGCATGTCGGGCACCTGGTCGCGGGACGCTCCCGGCCCCCGCGCGAGGGAATAGCGGCTCAC
>CALMVY010000379.1 GCA_937873245.1 uncultured Arthrobacter sp.
GCCGCGGCCGCCGCGAAGGCCTGACACCGGAGGCGGGGCGCAGGCGATGACACGACGCCCGTTCCGGCGTCGTCGTTAACACTTTGGGCACCCGCCGCGGCGGGTGCCCAAAGTCGTTAATCGGTTGTCCTACCGGGGACTAGAAAGCCACGGTCACGTCACCGTTGGGCCATTCCTTTTCGATGAAGGCCTTGACCTCGGGGGAGTGCAGGAGCTCGTCGAGCTTCTTGATGCGCACATCGTCCTTGGAGTCCTCGCGCCAGGCCAGGAAGTTCGCGTAGGGGTTGTTCTCCACGGATTCCACGGCGAGGGCGTCCTTGGTGCTCAGGCCGGCCTTGAGGATGAAGTTGCCGTTGATCAGGGCCAGGTCCACGGACGGGTCCTTGAGGTCGTTGATCAGCAGTTCCGGCTGGTTTTCCGAGAACTTGAGCTTCTTCGGGTTCTGCTCGTCGCTCAGCGTCAGCACCGAGGAGTCATCCTTGATGTCCTTGACCAGGCCGGCGACCTCGAGGACCTTGAGGGCACGGACCTGGTTGGACGGGTCATTCGTGATGGCCACCTTGGCGCCGTCCTGGATGTCCTGGATGTTCTGGACCTTCTCGGAGAAGGCGGCGTAGGGCTCGATGTGGACGCCTTCGCCGTGGCCGAACTTGTAGCCCTTGGTGGTGACCTGGTCTTCGTACCAGGGGAGGTGCTGGTAGTAGTTGGCGTCCAGGGAGCCGTCGCTCAACGCGGTGTTGGGCGTCTGGTAATCCTCGATTTCCTTGATATCCAGCTTCAGGCCGGCCTTGGGGGCAAGGTCCTGGTTGATGAACTCGAGGATCTTCGCCTGCGGCACGGGGCTGGCGCCGACCGTGAGCGTGGCGGGGTTGGCCGGGTCCAGGGCAGTGACCTGGGCGCTGGGGGTGGACGAACCACCGCAAGCCGTCAGCGCCAGGGCAGTGACAATGCCGGTGGCCAGGAGGGAGAGTGACTTACGCATTGGATGCGTTCCTTTCGAAATAGCTGGATTCACGACGTCGGAGCCGTGGTCCGCGCAGATGCAGAGGGCGGCTACCCGCTGCAGGAGTGGTGGTGCAGGGAGCGGCAGGCCGGCCGGGGTTGGGCCGGGCTGCCGGTGTCAGGGGCCGCTGGAACCAGGTGGCGTCAGCGGTGGTCGAGGCCGCGGGAGATCCGCTCGCCCACCAGCTGGATGACCTGGACCAGGACGATGATCAGCACGATGGTAACGAGCATGACCGTGACGTCGAAGCGCTGGAAACCGTAGTTGTAGGCGAGCTTGCCGAGGCCGCCGCCGCCGACCAGCCCGGCCATCGCGGAGTAGCCCACGAGGGTGACCACCGTGGTGGTGGCGGCCGCGACGAGGGCGGGCAGGGATTCGCGCAGCATCACCTTGTTGATGACCTGCATTTTGGTCGATCCCATCACCTGGGCGGCGTCGATCTTGCCGTGGTGCACATCGCGCAGGCAGTTTTCCACCAGCCGGGCGAAGAACGGGATGGTGCCGATCGAGAGGGACACCGAAGCCGCCACCGGACCGAGGCTGGTGCCGGTCAGGGCGCGGGCCAGCGGGATGAGGGCCACCATCAGGATGGCGAAGGGGATGGAACGGGTGATGTTGACGATCACGTCGCTGAGGATCCGGTTGGTGACCGGCATCGGCCGCAGGCCGCCCGGGGCGGACACGTGCAGGAACACGCCCAGCGGCAGGCCGATCAGCACGGTGAAGAAGGACGATATCCCCACCATCTGCAGGGTTTCGATGATGGCTTCGGGCAGCGCCTTGGCCAGGACGGGATTGCTGAAAATGTCGTTCATGAGTTACCTCCCTGTTCCCCGGTGGCGAGGACAGCGGCCGGAAGGGCGGCGCCGGCGGTGTAGGGGTCCTGGGCTGCGGCGGGGACCGAACGCTTCGCGCCGATGCCGCGCTCGTGCAGGTAGTTCAGCACGGCGTCAGCGTCGGCATTTTCCGCCAGCTGGACGCGCAGGTGGCCGAACTGCTGGCCGCCGAGGGTTTCGACGCTGCCGGCCAGGACATTGATGTCAATGTCGAAATGCCGGGCGACGCCGGTGAGGACGGGTTCCTTGGCGCTGTCGCCGGAGAACAGGATCTCCAGCACCGGTCCGCGCTGCAGGGCACCCGGCAGCGGTTCGGACGGCGGCAGCGGCAGCAGCGCCTTGGCGAGTTTGCTGTCCAGGTCACCCGCGACGTCCCGCAGGGCACCGTGTTCGACGATGCGGCCACGGGAGAGCAGGGACACGGATTCACAGACGCGCTTCACGACGTTCATCTCGTGCGTGATGATCAGCACGGTGAGCTGGAGGCGCTTGGTGAGGTCCTGGATGAGGTCCAGGATTTCGTCAGTTGTGGCCGGGTCGAGGGCCGAGGTGGGCTCGTCGCACAGGAGCACGTCCGGGTCGGACGCCAGGGCCCGTGCGATGCCGACACGCTGGCGCTGGCCGCCTGAGAGCTGCGAAGGGTAGGCATTCTCGAACCCTTCGAGGCCGACGAGCTTCAGGAGCTCGGCAACCCGGGTCCGGATCCGGTCCTTCGGGGTTTTCACGAGTTCCAGGGGATGCGCCACGTTGCCGGCCGCGGTCCGGGAGTCCATCAGGTTCGCGTGCTGGAAGACCATGCCGATGCGCCGCCGCGCTGCGCGGATCTCCGAGTCCTTGACGGAACTGAGCTCGGTGCCGTCGATGCTGACGGAGCCCGACGTCGGACGGTCCAGCAGGGTCAAGCAGCGCACAAGGGTCGACTTTCCGGCACCCGAATGGCCAATGATGCCGTGGATGGAGCCCTTGGGCACCGAAAGAGTGACGCCGTCGAGGGCCACCACCTCTTTTTTGCCCTGCTGGTAGACCTTGCGAAGGTCGGTAACTGTGATCATCTATCCCTTGGCGGTTTGGGTTGGGCGCGGCATAACACACGCCAGGTTCTGAACTAAATTATGTCAGGGGTGCAATTTGGCATCCACTTGCGCATAAAGTTCGTCATAAAGAGGTAAAAGATGCTAAAAATTCAGGAAATTGTCCGGGTGTCCGGGCGGTGCAGTCCTGGGTCTCCGGTCCACGGAATCCCTGCCGGGGGTTTCGGGGCATGACGGCGCGGGCGGGGGCTGTGATTTCCGTCCCAACGGCTTGCGCGGCGGCCGGCGTCGCGTCCGGAAGTAACCGTCCGGCGGGTAGTCCCCGCTAGAATTCGCCGCGGCTGGCGTCCTCGGGCGGCAGCACCGGCCAGTCCCCCTCGATGACGGCGGCGGGCTTGGTTTTGCGCAGGTAGCTCTGGAAATCCGACGCCTGCGCAGAGGCCCATTCGACCTGGAGCTGGTGCAGGTGGCTGGCGGGCATCCGCAGCTTGGGGAACTTCCCGGCCATGGCGTCGAGCATACGCAGGGTGGCCAGGGCGTCCGCCGCAGACGTGTGCGCGTTGTCCAGGTTCACCCCGTACTCCTCGCACAGGGCGGTGAGGGTGCGCTTACCCTTGCGGTAGCGGTCCACCTGTTTGTTCATGATGTAGGGATCCAACACAGGGAAACGGCTCAGCTGCGGCACACCGTAGCGGGCCGATTCGGCGGCGAGCACGGTGAAGTCGTAGCTGGCGTTGAAGGCGATGACCGGCACCCCGGTGTCGAAGAGTTCCTGGAGTACCGCGGCGACCTCCCGCGTCACTTCTGCCGCGGGGCGTCCCTCGCTGCGGGCGCGCTCGGTGGTGACGCCATGGATGTCACTGGCCTCCGTCGGGATCTCCACCCCCGGATCGGCGAGCCATTCGTGCTCCTTGATGATGCCGCCTGCGGCGTCAACCACGGTGATGGACGCGGTCACGATCCGCGCCGCGCGTGAGTTCCGCCCGGTGGTTTCAAGGTCAAAGGCTGCGCGGGGGAGGGTGTTCCAAGTGCTCATGCTTCAACGCTACCTGCTGCCCCCGACAGTAATGCGCCGCCACCCCGTGCCCCGCACGGCGTCACATGACGTGCTCCCGAAGCGTCCGAACCGGGCCGAAGCAGACCTGTCGGGCGGGCTGGCGGCGTCCTCCGGACGCTAGGCTGGTGTTATGCGGATGGAGTATGTGGAGGCGGTGCTGGAAGTAGTGGCATTGATCCCCGCAGGCACCGCGGTGGCGTACGGCGACGTCGCCGAGCTCCTCGGTTCCGGCGGTCCGCGTCAGATCGGTTCCGTCATGAGCCACCACGGCAGTTCCGTGCCCTGGTGGCGGGTCCTCAAAGCCAGCGGAGAGGCGCCCCCGGGGCACGAGGGCGAGGCCCTTGCACTGTACCTCCAGGAAGGAACCCCGCTGCTGGGCAGCTACGCCGAGTACCTCCGCACCGGCGAGGGACGCTGGCGCGTGGACCTGATGGCCGCCCGCTGGGCACCGGGCGATGGTGAGTTCGACCGGATCGACGCGGTTGCCGAGCGGCTGGAGCGCTCCTTGCATAAACTGTCGGCCCCCGATGATGAAATGACTGTGTGAGCATCCCCCGCCTGAACCCTGAGTCCGCCCCGCCCACATCAACACAGCCCACATCAACACAGCCCGCATCAACACAGCCCGCATCAACGCAGCCCACGGATATACGACCGACGTCGAGCGCGCCCGCCAAGGGCGGGCAGCGTCCTGCCCGTTCCGGCACCTCCGGCACCTCAGGTTCAGCGTTGCGCCTTCTGCCGCCGCGCAAGCTGCACAGTGCGGTGCCCGTGCTGTCGGCGGACCAGCTCGCCGCCGTCGACGTACCGCACGGCTCCGGTCCCGTCCTGATCCCCGGTGCGCCGGGGACCGGCAAATCGACGGTGCTCGTGGCAGCTGCCGTCCGGCGCGCGCAGCGGGACGGCCTTGACCCGGAACGGATGCTCATCCTCGCCCCCGGACGCCTTGCCGCCGATTCGCTCCGGGACCGCTTCACCGCGCGGCTGGACCGCAGCTTGAGTACGACGCCGGCCCGCACCTGGGCGTCCTACGCCTTCGACCTGATCCGGCGGGCCAAGGCGGAAGGAATCCTGCCGCTGCCGCGCCCGCCGAAACTCCTGTCCGGCCCGGAGCAGGACCTGATCATCAAGGAACTGCTCGAAGGGCACGCGCAGCCCGGACTTGAGCTGCCCTGGCCGGAGGATCTGGGCGCGGCCCTGCAGACCCGAGGCTTCCGGCAGGAGGTCCGCCAGCTCTTTGACCGGATCATCGAATCCGGGCGGAGCGCCGGGGACCTCGTGGTCCTCGCCCAGCGCTGCCACCGGCCGGACTGGGTGGCCGCGGCAGCCCTGTACGCCGAGTACCGCGACGTGCTCGACCTGCGTATGCCCGAATCCTTTGACCCGGCCGGCATCATCACTGCCGCACGCCAGATCTTCCAGGACGAGCCAGACTTCCTGGCCGCCGAGCGCGACAGGCTTCAGCTGGTCCTGGTGGACGACATGCAGGAAGCCAACCCTGCCGTGTTCGAGCTGCTGGCGGATATCGCCGCGGGCAAGGACGTCCTCATCACCTCGTCGCCGGACACCGTGGTCCAGGGTTTCCGCGGCGCGCGCCCGGACCTCGTGGCGGAGCTTCCCCGGTTGCTCGCCCCCGCGGGCGGCTCCGTCCTCGAACGGCCGCTCTGGACCGCGCACCGGCACACACCGGCCGTCGCGGACGCCTGGCTCTCCGTGGCCGGACGGATCTCCCGCCGCGCCGGCGGGCAGTCCGCGCGGCGGCTCGAACAGCCCCAGGCGCCGGCAGAGCAGCAGGCACAGCAACCCGCCGGGCCTGCACAGACCGGCGCGCGCCCAGGCGGCGGCCCCGCCAGCGGCACGGTGGAGGCGCACCTGCTGCCGTCACCGGTGCACGAACTGCGCTAGGTGGCGCAGCGGATCCTGGAAGCCCAGCTCAACGACGGCCGCGAACTCGGCGACATCGCCGTGATCGTGCGCAACGGCGGCCAGCTCAGCCAGCTGCAGCGCTACCTCGCCGGCCAGGGCATCCCGGTCCGGATCCCCGTGGCCGAATCCGCCGTCCGGGACGAAGTCGCCGTCCGGCCCCTGCTGGACGCCTATGCCGTGGCCCTGGACCCTGCCGTGCTGAGCCCTGAGGCGGCGGTGGCCCTCCTGACCTCGCGGATCGGCGGAGCCACTGCGATCGAGCTGCGGCGCCTGCGGCAGTCCCTGCGCCGGGAGGAGCTCCTGGGTGGCGGCGGACGCACGAGCGACGTGCTCCTCGTCGAGGCGCTGCTCGAACCGGGAGCACTGGCAACCCTCGGCATCGAGGGGCACTCCGCGCGCCGGATTGCCCGGATGATCCAGGCCGGCCGGGACGCGGCCCGGGCTCCCGGCGGCAACGCCGAAACGGTGCTGTGGGCGCTCTGGAACTCCACCGGCCTCGCCTCGCGCTGGACCGAGGCGGCGCTGGCCGGGGGAGCGGCCGGGGCACGGGCGGACCGGGACCTCGATGCCATGATGGCCCTCTTCCACACCGCCGAGCGCTTTGTGGACCAGCTGCCCGGCTCCGGGCCGGACCAGTTCCTCGAGTACCTCCTCAGCCAGGAGCTCCCGATGGACACCCTCGCCGCACGCGCCCAACTGGAGGACGCCGTGGAACTCATGACGCCGGCCAGCGCCGCCGGCCGGGAGTGGCCCGTGGTCATCGTCCCCGGCCTGCAGGAAGGCGTGTGGCCCAACACCAGGCTCCGCGGCGAACTGCTCGGCAGCACGCTGTTCGCCGACGCCGTCGAGCACGGCGTGGACTATGCCCTGCAGCTGGATCCCCTCAGCCGGCTGCGCGAAATCCGCTACGACGAACTGCGCAGCTTCTCCACCGCGGTGTCACGGGCACAGGAGGTGCTGATCTGCACCGCCGTGTCTTCGGAGGACGAGCAGCCCTCCTCGTTCCTGGATTACGTGGCGCCGCTGGGCCCGGACCAGGACCGTCGCGGTTTCACCCCGGTGGAGCGTCCGCTCACCCTGCGCGCCCTCGTGGCCGAACTGCGCCAGTATGCCCAGCTCGACGCCGGAGTCCCCGAAGCCCTGGAAGCCAGCACAGTGCTCGGCGCCCTGGCCGCCGCCGAGCCGCCCGTGCCCGGCGCGCACCCCGCGACCTGGTGGGGCCTTGCGCCGCTGTCCACCGTGGAGCCCGTCGTTCCCCCGGGCGGCACCGTCTACGTGTCGCCGTCGAAAGTGGAAACCGTGCAGAAATCGCCGCTGGACTGGTTCGTCCAGGCCGCCGGCGGGGAGGCCGCCACCGACTTTGCGCGCAGCCTGGGCACCCTGGTCCACGCCATCGCGCAGGACCTGCCGGATGCTTCCGGAAGCGAATACGTGGCCGAGCTGGTCCGCCGCTGGCCGGCGCTCGGGATGAAGGACAACTGGGAAGGCAAGCTGGACTTCCAGCGCGCCGAAACCATGGTCCGGAAGCTCGCCCAGTACGTGCTGGTGATGCGCAGCGAGGGCCGGTCCCTCGTCGGCGTCGAGCAGGACTTCGAAGTGAAACTCCCGGACGTTGTGGCCCCGGCCCGCAGCGCCGCCGGCGACACCGATGGCGAGTCCTGGCCGGCCCGCCCGGCCGTCTTGCGCGGCCAGGTGGACCGGCTGGAGATCGACGCCGAGGGCCGGCTCGTCGTCGTGGACCTCAAGACCGGCAGGCGGCAGCCGGGCAAAGCCGATCTTGACCGGCATCCGCAGCTGGGCGCGTACCAGGCGGCCGTGCTGGGCGGCGGCTTTTCCGGCCCCGACGACGGCCCGCCCCCGCTGCCCGGCGGTGCGGTCCTGGCCCAGCTCGGCACCACCACCAAGAGCCCGGGCATCCAGGCCCAGGCGCCGCTGGACCCGGCGGAGAACTGGGCGCTGGGCATGGTGGGCGATGCCGCGAGGGTCATGTCCGGGAACACTTTCGAGGCCCGTCACGACCCGTCCAAGGGCGGCCACGGCGGCCACGGCTGCCGCCTTCCCGAAGTCTGTCCGCTGTGCGTGCGGGGAAAGCAGGTCACCGAGTGAGCGCCGAGACAACGGTTCCCGACGTGCCGGAGGCGGTGCCCGCCGCTCTTCCCACCGAACCTCCCACTGCACTTCCCACTCCAAGATTCACCCCCGAGGAGCTCTCCGCCATGCTGGGGGAGAAGAACAGCCCCACCGCCGAGCAGTCGCACATCATTTCCTCGCCACTGACGCCCCGCCTCGTCATTGCCGGCGCCGGCTCAGGCAAGACCGCCACCATGGCCGACCGCGTTGTGTGGCTCGTGGCCAACGGCTGGGTCCGGCCGGAGGAAGTGCTCGGTGTGACCTTCACCCGGAAAGCCGCCGGGGAGCTGGCCACCCGCATCCGCGCCAAGCTGGCCGCGCTGCAGCGCATCGCTGCGGCCGACACGCAGAACCATGTCTTCCCCGCCGGGCTGCTCAGCACCGACGCCCTGGAACCCAAGGTCTCGACGTACCACTCCTACGCCAGCGGGATCGTGTCCGACTACGGTCTCCGCCTCGGCGTGGAACGGGACGTCGTCCTGCTCGGCGGCGCCCAGTCCTTCCAGCTCGCGAGCGAGGTCGTGGAAGCGTTCGACGGCGAGTACGAACACTTCCGCTCCGCCAAGTCCACCCTGGTCAAGGCCGTCATCCAGCTCGCCGGCGAGTGTGCCGAACACCTCCAGGACCCGGCCGGCGTCCGCGGTTGGCTGCTGGACCGGGTGGCCGAGTTCGAGTCGCTGCCCTATCTCGCCACGGCCAAGAAGAACCCCAGCCAGGCGGCGGGCGAGCTCAGCGGGCTGCTCCGCACGCGCGCCAGCGTCGCGGAGATGGTGGGACGCTACACGGACGCGAAGCGCGCCCGCGGCGCCCTGGACTTCGGCGACCTCGTAGCCCTCGCCGCCCGTGTCGCCGATGAGATCCCCGTCGCCGCGGAAACCGAACGGCAACGCTACAAAGTGGTGCTCCTGGACGAGTTCCAGGACACCTCGCACGCGCAGCTTGTCCTGTTCTCCCGGCTGTTCGGCGACGGCCACGCGGTCACCGCGGTGGGGGACCCGAACCAGTCCATCTACGGCTTCCGCGGCGCCTCCGCCGGCCAACTGTTCCACTTCGTCCGCGAATTCCCGGTGCGGCTCCCCGCAGACAGCCCGGCCGGCACCGACGATGCTGCCGCGTCCGGCGCTGACGGCTCAGCCGACGCCGGCACCACCGCGCGCTTTGCCGTGGCGCCGACGTCGTACCTCACCACCGCGTGGCGCAACGGCCGGAACATCCTCGCCGCCGCCAATGTCATCTCGGCCCCGCTCAGCAAGGCCGCAGCCCGGACAGGCCCGGCCGGCGGGCGGGACACCGCCGGGGGCGTGGAGGTGCCCCCGCTGCAGCCCAGCCCGGCCGCGGTCCAGGGCCGCGTGCTGATGGGCCGCTTTGGCACCGACGAGGACGAGGCCGCGGCGATCGCGGACGACGTGTTGAAGTTCCGGGTGACGGACTTTGACGGGTCGGCGGCGGAGCCTGAGCCTCCCGCCATGGCGGTGCTGTGCCGCCGGCGTGCCCAGATGGAGTGCATCCGCCGCGAATTCGAGGTGCGCGGGATCCCGTATGAGATCGTCGGCCTCGGCGGGCTCCTGGACACCCCTGAGATTGTCGACCTGGTCGCGACCCTCCGGGTCCTGGCCGATCCGGGCCGCTCGGACTCGCTGATGCGCCTGCTCGCCGGGGCGCGCTGGCGGATCGGCGCCGCGGACCTGATGGCACTGCGGGACTGGTCCAGCTTCCTTGCCCGGCGCCGCGGCCGCCCCGGCACCCCTGACGACGACACCGACGCCGACGCCGCCGCCGGCGACGACGACGGAGCGGAGGCGGTGGTGATCGAGGGAGACCTCACCGACGCCGCCAGCCTGGTGGAGGCCCTCGACTGGCTGCCGCGCGAGGACTGGACCTCCGCGCACGGCCGCCGGCTCAGCCCTGAGGCGCTGGAACGCCTGCACCGGCTCTCTGCGGAGCTGCGGCAGCTGCGCGGCTTTATGGGCGACGATCTCACCACCCTCCTCGGCGAGGTGGAACGGGCCATGCTGCTGGACATCGAGGTCGCGGCACGGCCCGGAATCAGCATCCATCAGGCCCGCCGCAACCTGGACGCCTTCCAGGACGCCGCCGCCGGCTTCCTGTACACGTCCCAGCGGGTCGATGTGCTCGCCTTCCTGGCCTGGCTGGAGGCCGCCGCCGCCGAAGAGAACGGCCTTGACGCCGCTGCGCCGGAAGTGAACCACGAAGCCGTGCAGCTCTTGACCGTCCATGCCTCCAAGGGCCTGGAATGGGACGTGGTGTTTGTGCCCGGGCTGAACGCCGGAGCCTTCCCCAGCAGCCGGGATTCGCGCTGGAGCAGCGGCAGCGCTGCGCTGCCGTGGCCGTTGCGCGGGGACCGCGCGGACCTGCCGCAATGGGACCTCGACCACCCGGACCAAAAAGGCTGGCTCGATGCGGAGAAGGAGTTCAAGTCCGCGGTGCAGGTGCACGGCGAGGCCGAGGAGCGGCGGCTGGCGTACGTGGCCTACACCCGGGCCAAACATGTGCTCTGGGTTTCCAGCGCCGCCTGGGTGGGCTCGCGCGCCGGCGTGGCGGACATGTCGCCCTTCCTGGCCGAGCTCGAGGTGCTCGTTGCCGACGGCGCGGCCGGGATCCACCCGTTGTCCGTCAGTGAGGAATCTTTGCCGGAAAAGAGCCCGTTGACGTCGGAGCTGGAGGTGGCCGGGTGGCCGTATGATCCGCTCGAGGGGCCAACCGATCCGCGTACGGGAGCTCGGCTGCGGCTCGTTCCGGGCCGGCGGGCGGCCATGCAGTCCGCGGCGGCACGGGTGCTGGAGTCCCTGGACTCCGGAGTGCTGCTGGATGTTGCCGCAGAGGCGGTCCGCACCGACCCGGGGCAGCGCCGGCCGTTGCGCGGCCCGGCCGGCGGGTGGGCCCTCGAGGCCGCGACCTTGCTGGAACGCCGCACCCGCCGCACCTTGGTGCAGGATGTGCACCTGCCGGGCCACATCTCCGCGTCCACCCTGGTGGATCTGGAGGACGACGCCGGCTCCGTCGTCGCCCGGCTGCGGCGTCCGGTACCGCGCGAACCGGGGATGTCCGCCCGCAAGGGGACAGCCTTCCACGCCTGGGTGGAGGAGTACTTCGGCACCGCCGGCATGCTGGACCTCGGCGAGGCGGCCGGCTCCGACGACCATATCGACGAGGCCTACGGCCTGGACACCATGGTGGAGACCTTCCGCCGGTCCGAGTGGGCCAACCGCGCCCCGGCCCACGTCGAGGTACCGGTGGAGACCCGGATCGGTGACGTCGTGGTACGCGGCCGGATCGACGCCGTCTTCCGCGATGCCGACGGCGGCTGGGACCTGGTGGACTGGAAGACGGGCCGCCGTCCGTCCGCAGCCCAACTGAAGACCAAGGCCGTGCAGTTGGCGGTGTACCGGCTGGCCTGGGCCCGGCTCAAGGACGTTCCGCTGGACCAGGTCCGGGCAGCGTTCTACTACGTGGCGGACAATCAGGTGGTCCGCCCGCACGATCTGGGGTCCGCGGAACGGCTCGAACAGATCGTTGCCGCGGCCTTGGGGGCAGGCTAGCGGGACTTCGCCTCGACCACCGTGAGCGCGGTGGTCGACGTGTCGTCGGCAGCGCGTGCCTGCGTCGAGGTGTCTTCCCCGGAGGTTTCGACCTCGGTCGGCTCGTCGACAGGGATTGCCGTCACCGAGACGCTCGAGGCCTTGTGGGCACTCTCGTTTTCGGAGGCTCTCCCGGCTGTCCCGTCAGTGACAGTGTCAGTGTCAGTGTCAGGGTCAGGGTCAGGGGCGTCGACGGGAATCGGCGTGACCTGCACGGCCGGCATTGCGCTGCTGGGGGGAACGGCGGCAAGTCCGGAGACGGAATCCGGGGCCAGCAGCGTGACCTTGCCGGCGGCAGGGACGGGCACATTGTCCGGCGCTTTATCCGGCTCGCCGTCACGGGTTCGGGTCCCGCCAAGATCAGGAGCGGGTGCCGGCTGGGGGAGCGGTTCAACACTGATCTGCTGCCCGCCGTGTTCCGCGACGTCCTCGGCGAGGACGGTCAGCATGGACTCCGCCTCGTCGATCATTTCCTGGTTCCCGGCGGCGACGCCCTTGACGAGGTATTGCGCCAAGGCGAACTCTGCGGAGAGCGCTGCACGACGCAGCAGGTGGGTGTCGGGCACGTCGCGCCGGGAGGAGGTGTAGTGCTCCAGCACGGCATCCACGAAGTCCTGATCGTTGGATGCGACGAGCCAGGCCATGTCGTCGGCCGGGTCGCCGATCCGCAGATCCGTCCAGCCGGTCACTGCGGTGACGCGGTCGCCGTCGACCATCAGGTTGTCCTCGTGAAGGTCCCCGTGGACCACGCAGGGGTTGAAGCGCCACAGGGTGACGTCCTCGAGGGCGTGTTCCCAGCGGCGGAGCAGCAGCGGAGGGATCTTGCCGGTGGTCGCGGCCTGGTCCAGTTCGTTGAGGCGGCGCTGGCGGAACTCGTTGGGCGTATAGCTGGGCAGATCGGCGCTGCTGACCAGCGAGTGGGGCAAGTCATGGATGGCGGCGAGGGCCGCGCCGATTTCGCGGGCAACGGCGGGCGACGCGGCGCCGAGTTCCTCAACGGACCGCGTGGCGCCGGCCAGATGGGAGTACACGAAAGTGCTCAGCGGTCCCTGCCGCACCGTGCCGGCAACGGTGGGCATCAGGAAGGGGAGCTCAGCCCGGATGCCGGGAACGAAAGCGCGCAACACGAGGAATTCAGTTTCCAGCCGTGCGCTGGCCTCGGCATGGCGCGGCGAGCGGACGCGCCAGCGCTTGCCGTCGGAATCCAGGAGGAGAGCGGAATCGAAGTCTGCCGGATCGTCGGGCGCAGAGCTAACGGCGGTCGGGGTCAGTCCGGGGACTGCCGCGGTTGCCACAGCTGCCAGTTCGATTGGTTTTCTTCTCACTCTTCCACGGTAGATTGACCGGCGCCCAAGACGGCGATGCACCACGGCGAGTCTGAAAGATCAGGAATAAATTGCGTCCCGGGGGCGCCGCCGCGCCGGTCCGGAACCACCGTGCCCGCGGCACGTGCGGATGCCCACATACGCCGGGGAAAAATGTCATTTGTCAGCGTGAGTCAGTACGGTGGGTACATGAGTCTTGCGGAGTCACCGGCACCCAACAGTCAGGCCCCGTCGGGCACGTCAAACTCCCCGCACCTCGGCCTGGCCGCCAACCATCTTCTCGACACCGTTCTCCCGGTGCGCCCGGCGCTGATTGACCGAGGCTCCGCGGCCCGGCTCAAGCCCGGGATGCTCCAGGAACTCCTGGACTCCGGCGCCGCACGGGCCATGGTGCTGTCCGGCCGGCAGGCCCTCATCAACGGCGGCAGCCTGGTCCTGCTGGACGCCGCCGAGCTCGCCCGGCACCTGCAGGACACGCCCTACGCCCCCGAGCAGCTGATTTACCTGGGGTCCGCCATGCCCGGCTCGGACCTGGCGGCGGGCACCGAACTGGTCCTTTTCCTCCTGCCGCAGCAGTTCGAAGTCCAGGCCGAGGAATTCGAAGCCCATATCGCCGGCATCCCCGCTGGTGCGCAGTGGGCCGGGTTCCGTGACGTCGCGGCGGGGCTGAACCCCACGGACACCGCCATGTTCGTCGAAGCCAGCGCCATCGCCAACTGGCACGCCACCCACACCCACTGCCCGCGCTGCGGGACCGCAACCGTTCCGGAAGCCGGAGGTTGGGTACGCCGTTGCCCCTCGGACGGCTCCGAGCACTACCCGCGCACCGATCCCGCCATCATTGTCACCGTCGTCGGCGCAGACGGCCGGCTGCTGCTCGGCGGAGGCGGCCCGCTCGACGCCCGGAACTATTCCACCCTCGCCGGCTTCGTCGAGCCGGGGGAGACGCTGGAACAAGCCGTCGTCCGGGAGATCGGGGAGGAGGTCGGCGTGCGGGTCACCGCCTGCCAGTACCTTGGCTCCCAGTCGTGGCCCTTCCCCGCCTCGCTTATGCTCGGCTTTACGGCCACCACCGACGACACGGAAGCCGCCCCCGACGGCGTCGAAGTCACCAGGGCACGCTGGTTCAGCCGGAGCGAGCTGCAGGAAGCGGTGCTCAGCGGAGAGATCGTCATCTCCAGCAGGCTGTCCATCGCGCGGTCCCTGATTGAGCACTGGTACGGCGGCGTCATCCAGGACCGCCCGGATAACCCGTAACGCGATCGTGACAGCATTTAGTGGCACCGCCGGCCCCCGGGTCCACCACCGCGGAGCCTCCACCGGAAACCCCCGAACGGCTGAGCAGCAACAGTGAACACAGACATCTTCCAGTCCAGCGCCCTCCCGTCTGGCCCGTCAGGCGACGGCGTGCCGGTGGCAGAACCCCCGGCGCCGGACAACCGCTCCCTTGAGGAGCGCATCCTCGGCGGCCTCGACGCCGAACAGCGTGAAGTCGCCAGCACCCTGCAGGGACCCATGTGCGTCCTCGCGGGCGCCGGTACCGGCAAGACCCGGGCCATCACGCACCGGATCGCCTACGGGGTGCACTCCGGCGTCTACAGCCCGCAGCGGCTCCTGGCGGTCACCTTCACCGCCCGGGCGGCGGCCGAAATGCGCAGCCGCCTCCGCGACCTCGGCGTCGGCAACGTCCAGGCCCGCACCTTCCACGCGGCCGCGCTGCGCCAACTCCAGTTCTTCTGGCCCCAGGCCGTCGGCGGTGTCCTGCCCAACCTGCTGGACCACAAGGCCCAGATGATCGCCGAGGCCGCCCGGCGGCTGCGCCTCAGCACCGACCGCGCCTCAATCCGGGATCTGGCCTCCGAAATCGAATGGGCCAAAGTGTCCATGCTGACACCCGCCAACTACCTGGAAAAAGCCCAGGGCCGCGGCACTCCCGGCGGCTTCGACCTGACCGCCGTCGCCCGGGTGTTCCAGTCCTACGAGGACGTCAAAACCGACCGGAACGTCATCGACTTCGAGGACGTGTTGCTGATCACGGTGGGCATCCTGCAGGAGGACCCGAAGGTCGCCGCCACCGTCCGCGAACAGTACCGGCACTTCGTCGTCGACGAGTACCAGGACGTTTCGCCGCTGCAGCAGCGGCTCCTGGAACTGTGGCTGGGCGGCCGTGACGAGCTGTGCGTCGTCGGCGACGCAAGCCAGACCATCTATTCGTTCACCGGCGCCTCGCCGAGGCACTTGCTCGGCTTCAAGGCGCAGTACCCCGAGGCCACCGTGGTCAAGCTGATCCGCGACTACCGCTCCACGCCGCAGGTGGTGAGACTGGCCAACGAGCTGCTGGGCGGCCGGCGCAGCGGCGGCCCGGCCGCCGACGCAGCCTGGGCCACACCCCTGCAACTCGTGGCGCAGCGTCCGCCCGGCCCGGTCCCGCAATTCACGGAATGCTCCGACGACGAGGCGGAGGCCGCCACCGTGGCGGTCAAGGTCCGCGAGCTCCTCGACGCCGGCACCCCGGCCAGCCAGATCGCCGTGCTGTTCCGCACCAACGGGCAGTCGGAGGCCTACGAACAGGCCCTGGCCTCGGCGGGAATCGGCTACCAGTTGCGCGGCGGGGAACGGTTCTTTGCGCGCAAGGAAGTCCGGGACGCCATTTTGCAGCTGCGGGCGGCCACCCGGGCCGTCGCAGAAACCGCCAGCCCCGAGCCGCTGGGCCAGCTGGTCCGCGACATTGTCGCCTCGCTGGGTTACACGGACTCCGCCCCGCACAGCGGCGGTGCGCTCCGGGAACGCTGGGAATCCCTCGCGGCACTCGTGGCGCTGGCCGACGAACTCGTCGTCAGCCGCGGCGCCCAGTTCACCCTCTCGGACTTTGTCAACGAACTCCAGGAACGCTCCCTCGCCCAGCACGCCCCGACCGTCCAGGGCGTCACCCTCGCCTCGCTGCACGCAGCCAAGGGCCTCGAATGGGACGCCGTGTTCCTCGTCGGCCTCAGCGAGGGCCTCATGCCGATCTCCTTCGCCGACAGCCCCGAATCGGTGGACGAGGAACGCCGCCTGCTGTACGTCGGGATCACCCGGGCCAGGGAACACCTGTTCCTGTCCTGGTCCACCGCGCGTACCCCGGGCGGGCGCGCCAACCGGAAGCCCTCGCGCTTCCTCGACGGCCTGCGTCCCGATTCCGTGGCCAGCTCCTCGGCCCGCGGCAAGGGGCCGGCGCCACGCCGCAAGGCCGCTGTGCCGGCTACCTGCCGGGTCTGCGGGACCATGCTCTCCTCCGGCGCCGAACGCAAGGTGGGCCGCTGCAGCCAGTGCCCGCCCAGCTACGAGGAGCAGACTTTCGACGCGCTCCGCCAGTGGCGCAAGGACGCAGCCCTCGACGCCGACGTTCCCGCCTTCGTGGTCTTCACCGACGCCACACTGACCGCCATTGCCGAGGCCCGGCCCGAATCCCTCGAACAGCTCGCCAAGCTGCCCGGGGTGGGACCGTCCAAGCTGGAGAAATACGGCGAGGCAGTACTGGCTGTGCTGGTCGAAAGCACCACCCTCTGATGGCCGCCCGCGGCACCGCGCCTTCCGGTAGACAGGCAGGCAGCCCGTCAGCACCCGCCGGCACACCGTTGACCATGGCCGACGGCGCCCCGGTCGAGGTGCGGCGCTCCGCCCGCCGGCGCCGGACCGTGGCGGCGTTCTGGGAGAACGGCACGGCCGTGGTCGCGATTCCGGCGTCGTTCAGCCGCGCCCAGGAACGCGAATGGGTGCACCGGATGCTGGAGAAGCTGCGGCTCCAGGGGGAGCGGGGGACCCGCGGCGCGGGGCGGCGCCGTCCGCGCAGCGACTCCGCGCTGGCGGCGCACGCGGCCGAGCTCTCCGCCAGGTACTTCGGCGGCCGGGCCGTTCCGTCCTCGGTCCGCTGGGTGGGCAACCAGAACTCGCGCTGGGGGTCCGCGACGCCGTCGGACGGGACCATCCGGCTTTCCGACAAGCTTCAGCCCATGCCGCAGTGGGTCATCGACTATGTGCTCCTGCACGAACTGGCGCACCTGCTGGTGGCCAGCCACAACGCCGCGTTCTGGCGGCTGCTCGAGGCCTACCCGGACACCGCCCGCGCCAAGGCATTCCTTGAGGGCGTCTCCTTCGCCACGTCCCGGGGCCTCGCACCCGCCGGCGGCGATGATGACGTCGACAGCGTCGACAGCGTCGACAGCGCCGACAGCGCCGACAGCGTCGACGGCGTCGACGCTGACACGGAGACCAGGACGGTCTGAACTTTCCTGCGCCGGCAGACCACTCAGGCTGACCCTGTCCGGCCTGCCCGGGGGTCCGCGAAGACCGGGCGCCGCCGGCACGGAAAAGCCCCGGCCGGAACCGAAGTTCCGGCCGGGGCCAGCCAATTTTAGCTAGGGCTTGGGATCGCCGCCGTCGGTTCCGCCCTCGCCGGGTTCTTCCCCGGGTTCACCGGCGTCGGCTTTCCCTGATTCTCCGCCGCCATCGGTGTCTTCCCCGGCCGTCCCGGCTTCCTCGGGCTCGTCGAATCCGCCGCTCAGCAGCTTCTGCAGCGCGTCGTCTACCTCGGAATCGCTGGCCTCGGCAAGCTTCCGGCGTTCGCTGAAACCCTTGGGGTCTTCCAGGTCTTCGGCGGTGGGCAGCAGATCCGGGTGGTGCCAGATCGCGTCGCGGCCGTCGACACCGCGTTCGTCCTTGAGCAGGGCCCACAGCGCGGCGGCCTCCCGGAGACGGCGCGGCCGCAGCTCGAGCCCCACAAGGGAGGAAAACGCGTGTTCGGCCGGTCCTCCGGTGGCGCGCCGGCGCCGCACCGTCTCGCGCAGCGCCGCGGCCGAGGGCAGCATTTTCTCGGTGGCGGCCCAGCTCAGTTCATCAACCCAGCCCTCAACAAGGGCAAGGGCGGTCTCCAGCTTCTCGAGCGCCTGCTCCTGGGCGGGGGTGCGCTGCGGCATAAAGACCCCCTGCGACAGGGCCTCCTGGATGCCCTCCGGGTTGCCCGGATCCAGTTCGCGGGCGAGTTCCTCGATCTTTGACGTGTCGATGTGGATGCCGCGGGCATACGCTTCGATGGCGCCGAGGAGGTGCCCCCGCAACCAGGGAACCTGGACGAACAGCCGGGCGTGGGCTGCTTCGCGGACGGCCAGGAACAGCCGGATGTCGTTCTCCGGCAGGCTGAGGCCCTCGCCGAACTTGGCCACGTTCGAGGGCAGCAGCGCCATTTCGAGGTCGGCGAGCGGGACGCCGATATCCGTGGAACTGACCACCTCGGCCGACAGTGCGCCGATGGCCTGGCCCAACTGCATGCCGAAGATCGCCCCGCCCATGTTCTGCAGCATTGACGAGGCGCCGCCCATCATGGACTTCATCTCTTCGGGCATCTGCTCGGTCATGGCGTTGGAGAGCGCATTCGCGATGCTGTTGGCCACCGGCTCGGTCAGGCGTTTCCAGGTGCCGAGCGTTTCTTCAACCCACTCGGCGCGGGACCAGGCCCGGCCGATCAGCCCGGTGGGCGGCAGCCCGGTGACCTGGTCAAGCCACAGTTCGGCCAGCCGCAGGGCCTCATCGACTTCCCGCGACTGCTGCGCCGTAACGGACGGGTCGGAGCCGCTGGCGGCCACGCGGCGGGCGTTCTCGTGCGCGAGCTGCCAGTTGACAGGGCCCTCGGAGGAGGCGCTCATCATGGCCTGGACCTGCGAGAACATTTGGGCGAGGAGGTTCGGGTCGTCCGGCAGCCCCGCGGCCTTCGCCAGTTCAGCAGGGTCGATATTCCCCATGCCCTGGCCGCCCATCAGGTTCTTCAGCATTTCTGCCAGCGGATCCTGGGGTTCCCCGTCGCCATTGGACGGATTAAGTGGGTTGGAGGTCATGATCCCGCCGATCGTCGGTGTGGCTGCTTCTCTCGTTCACGGTACCCCGCTGCCAGCGGGCTGTCTGCCGAAACCCGGCCACGTTCGCTGTCGGCAAAGAGTCCGGCCAGCAGCCGAGCGCGTAGTGTTAGACACTGGAACACAGGCAGGCGGCAGCCGCGGCGCAGGCGGCGGACGCGGCGCGCTGACAAGGGGTCGCAGGGTCCCCCGGCGCCGGCACGGAGAGGTCCTTCATTGACGATTACGCAGGGCGAGCAGCCCGCCAGCGAGCCGGCCGCCGGCCAGTCCCGGGGCCGGCGGGCACTCCTCTCCGGACCACGTTCCGCGAGGAAGCCGGGCAAGCGCCCATCCGCCATGCTCGTGTCCGGGCTGCTTGCGGTGGCGCTGGGAGTCACCGCCATGAGCCTGCCCGTCCCGTACGTGGTGGAATCACCCGGCCCGACTTTCAACACCCTGGGCAACGACAACGGCAAACCGGTCATCAGTGTCACCGGCCATGAGACCTTCCCGGCAAAGGGCAACCTGGACCTCACCACCGTCTACGTCGACGGCGGCCCCAACGGGCCGGTGACTGTCGTAGAGGCCTTCTCGGCCTGGCTCAACGGCGCCAAGGCCGTCTACCCGGAGGAACTCGTCTTCCCCACCGGGGTGACGAAGGAACAGTCCCAGCAGGAGAGCGCCGTTGCGATGACCACATCGCAGGAGAACGCCGTGGCCTCCGCGCTCAAGGAACTGGGCATCCCGTTCGAGCAGAAGATGCAGGTCGCCGCTATCCCGGAGGGCTCCGCCTCCGCCGGCAAACTCCAGGAAGGCGACGTACTGGTATCCGTCAACGGCAAGGCGGCGACCGCGCTGAGCGTCGTCCAGGCCGAACTGGCCGCCGGAAACGGCGCCCCGGCGGATGTCGTCGTCGAGCGTGACGGCACCAACGTGACGGCCCGCATTACTCCGTCCAAGACCCCGGCCGGGCGGTTCATCCTCGGGGTCATGCTGCAGTACCAGTTCAAATTCCCCTTTGACGTCAAGATCTCCCTCGAGAAGGTGGGCGGTCCCAGCGCCGGAATGATGTTCGCCTTGGGCATCGTGGACACTGTCACGCCCGGCGACATGACCGGCGGCAAGCATGTCGCGGGAACCGGAACCATCACCCCCGACGGAGCCGTAGGCCCGATCGGCGGCATCAGCCAAAAGATGCACGGCGCGCGGTCCGGCGGCGCCACACTGTTCCTTGCCCCGGCCGCAAACTGCGACGACGTCGTCGGGCACATCCCGGACGGGCTGCAGGTGGTTCGGGTCGAGACCCTGGCCGAAGCACGGAAAGCGGTCGAACTGGCCGCGTCAGGGGCCGACACATCGGCACTGCCGGTTTGCTCCACCAACTAGACTGGCCCCGGAACTAAGATCCGCTGCCACTCGTGGCACATATGACGGCTCTGCCGCCCCTCGGGGCGGTGCCGGCGGTACATACGGTGCGGCAACCCTGGGCTGCTGCTTCGAAGCACCGCACTGATAACTAAAAACCAGTAACTGACGACCAGCTATGAGGTACCGAGTTTGTCCCGTCCCGCCAGCACTGTCCCGCCCGGAAGACCCCAGCAACGACGAGGCGCACTGACGCCGACGTTGATTGTCGTGGCCTTGATCGTGGTCGGCTTCATCTTCTTCGCCAATGTCTGGACGGACGTCCTCTGGTACCAGCAGTTGGGCTTCTTCGAAGTCTTCCTGACCGAGAACCTGGCACGCATCGCCATCTTCCTGGCCGGCTTCGCCATCATGTTCTCCGCCGTGTTCTTCGCCATCAGGATCGCCTACCACGCGCGCCCGGTGTACGCGCCGGACTCGGACATCCGGGACAACCTGAACCGCTACCAGGTCCAGCTGGAACCGGTCCGCCGCGTCGTCATGATCGGCCTGCCCATCCTCTTCGGGCTGTTCGCCGGAAGCGCCGCCGCCAGCCAGTGGCAGAGGGTGCTGCTGTTCCTGAACCAGGAACCCTTCAACCAGAACGATCCACTGTTCGGGCTCGACATCAGCTTCTACCTGATGACCCTGCCGTTCCTGGGCTTCGTCACCGGTTTCCTGATCAGCGTCACCATCGTCGCCGGCATCGCCGGCATCCTGACGCACTACCTCTACGGCAGCATCCGGATCATGGAACGCGGCATCTTCACGAGCCGCGCGGCGCAGATCCATCTCGCCGTCACCGGTGCGGCCTTCCTGCTGCTGCTGGGCGCCAACTTCTGGCTGGACCGCTACGCCTCCGTCCAGAACAGTGGCGGCCGCTGGGCCGGTGCGTTGTACACGGACGTCAACGCCGTCATTCCCACCAAATCCATCCTGGCCGTGGCCGCGGTCCTCGTCGCCGTGCTGTTTATCGTGGCCGCCGTGATCGGCAAGTGGCGGCTGCCCGTCATCGGCACCGCGATGCTCGTCATCACGTCCATCCTGGCTGGCGGCGTCTACCCTTGGGTGATCCAGCAGTTTCAGGTCCGCCCCTCGGAGCAGACGCTCGAGAAGCAATACATCGAGCGGAACATCAACATGACCCGCTCGGCCTACGGCCTGGATAAGATCCAGGAGACGGTCTACAACGCCACCACCAACGCCACGACGGGCGCCTTGGCTCCTGATGCGCAGACCACAGCCAACATCCGGCTTCTGGACCCCAACCTGATCTCGGACGCGTTCTCCCAGCTCGAGCAGTACCGCCCCTACTACCAGTTCCCGAGCGCCCTGAACGTGGACCGCTACGAGATTGACGGGAAGATCCAGGACACCGTCATTGCGGTGCGGGAGCTCAACCCGGACGGCCTGAGCGCCAACCAGCAGTCCTGGCTGAACCGGCATGTTGTCTACACCCACGGGTACGGCGTCGTCGCCGCCAAGGGCAACAAGTTCACCGTTGACGGCAAGCCGGAATTCCTGCAGTCCGGCATCCCGTCCAGCGGCGTTCTCGGCGATGATTCGACCTACCAGCCGCGGATCTACTTCGGTGAAGACTCGCCTGACTACTCGATTGTCGGGGCCCCCGACGGCGCCCCGAACCGCGAGCAGGACCGGCCGGCCGCCAAGGAAGGCGGCGGCGAAACGCAATACACCTTCACCGGCGACGGCGGCCCGAACGTGGGCGGCTTCTTCAACAAGGTCCTCTACGCGATCAAGTTCCAGTCCTCGGACCTTTTGCTCTCTGACGGTGTGAACGCCGAATCCCAGATTCTCTACGACCGCAATCCCCGTGAACGTGTCGAAAAGGTTGCTCCCTACCTCACCGTGGACGGCAACGCCTACCCCGCCGTCGTCGACGGCAGGGTGAAATGGATCGTGGACGGCTACACCACCAGCCAGTACTACCCGTACTCGCAGCAGGAGCAGCTCTCTGAGGCCACCGCCGACTCGCAGACGACTGCGGGGCGGACGGCTTCCCTGCCGAACACCTCCGTCAACTACATCCGCAACTCGGTCAAGGCCACTGTGGACGCCTACGACGGAAAAGTGACCCTCTACGCCTGGGACGACCAGGACCCGGTGCTGAAGGCGTGGCAGAACATTTTCCCGTCCTCGCTGAAGCCTTACTCGGAGATGTCCGGGGCGCTCATGAGCCACGTGCGCTACCCGGAGGACCTGTTTAAGGTCCAGCGGGAACTCTTGGGCCGCTACCACGTCACCCAGGCGGACAACTTCTACACGAACAACGACGCCTGGAGCGTGCCGAACGATCCGACCGTCCAGGACGACGTCAAGCAGCCCCCGTACTACATGTCCCTGAAAATGCCTGACCAGGATAAGCCCGCGTTCCAGCTCACCTCTTCCTTCATCCCGCAGGTGGTCAACGGAAACGCCCGCAACGTGCTCTACGGCTTCCTGGCCGCGGACTCCGATGCCGGCAAGGAGAAGGGTGTGAAGGCGCAAAGCTACGGCCAGCTCAGGCTCCTGCAGATCCCGCCGGAGACCAATGTCCCCGGCCCAGGCCAGGCGCAGAACAAATTCAACTCGGACCCCACGGTCTCGCAGGCGCTGAACCTGCTGCGCCAGGGTGCGTCGGCGGTGCTCAACGGCAACCTGCTGACGCTCCCGGTCGGCGGCGGCATGGCATACGTCCAGCCTGTCTACCTGCGCTCAACGGGTGAGACCTCGTACCCCACGCTTCAGCGCGTTCTCGTGGCGTTTGGTGACAAAATCGGTTTCGCGCCGACCCTTGACGAAGCGCTGAACCAGTTGTTCGGCGGTGCGTCCGGAGCCAGCGCCGGCGACTCGGCCAACAACGGGCAGACACCCGCCACACCCACGCCGGGCGGCACCCCCTCCGCTCCGGGCAGCACGGACGCCAAGGCAGAGCTGAAGGCGGCACTGGAGGACGCGAACGCCGCTATCAGGGCCGGCCAGGAGGCCCTCGCCAGGGGCGACTTCGCCGCCTACGGCGAGGAGCAGAAGAAGCTCTCGGCGGCCCTGCAGCGGGCCATCGACGCCGAAGCCAAGATCGCGGCGGCTGCACCGGCTCCCGCGCCGGCGGCCACTCCGGCGCCGGATGCCACCACTCCGGCGCCCACGCCGGCCCCGACGCCGAGCAGCTGATCAACGGCTGCACGTCTGGCTGAAGCACGGTTGAAGGCCGGGTTCCCGCTCCATTGGAGCGGGAACCCGGCCT
>CALMVY010000380.1 GCA_937873245.1 uncultured Arthrobacter sp.
CAGGGGCAGGACCCGGCATTCACACAGAATGCCCGCCTCATTAGCTTCCTTATCGGTCATGCCGACCGCGGCCAGTGTCGGGCTTGTGAACGTCACGCGGGGCAGGTGCCGGTAGTCGACCTCGCGGCCGGTGTTGTTGAAGGCGTTCTCCACCATCAGGGTGCCGTGGGCGGACGCGACGTAGACGAATTCGCGGTGCCCGGTTACGTCCCCTGCAGCCCAGATCCTGGGGTTGGAGCTAGCGAGGGTGTTTTCAACCAGGATCTGGCCGCTGTCGCCGATTTTGACACCAACGGCGTCCAGGTTCAGTCCCTCGGTGACGGCGCGTCGGCCGGTGGCCACCAGCAGCTTCGCGCCACGGAATTCCTCCTGGCCCCCGACGACCGTGGCAGTCGCCACGATTTCCGCTGTGGCCGGATCTGCGCGGACCGATGTCACGGCTGCACGGCGGACGACGCGGATACCCTCGTCGGCGAAGACGCTCATCAGGGCACGGGAGGCTTCCGGTTCCTCGTGCGAGGCAAGCCTGGAGCGGACCAGCAGGGTCACTTTAGATCCGAGGCGGGCAAAGAGCTGCGCCTGTTCCAAGGCAACGTACCCGCCTCCGAAGACGATCAAGGACTCGGGCACCTCGTCCATTTCCATGGCGGTGGTGGAGGTCAGGTAGTTGACTTCATCCAGTCCCGGCACCGGGGGTGCCCACGGGGCCGAACCGGTCACAACCAGGTAATGGGCGGCGGTCAGGGAGTGGCGTGCACCATCGGGTCCGGTGATTTCCAGGACAGGTTCCTCCGGGGTGCCGGCGAACACCGCGGTGCCATGACGCAGGTCCCACCCGTAGTCGGCGGCGAGATCCACGTATTTATCCGAGCGCATGGCCTCAACCAGGGAGCGTTTTCCGTCTATCAGCGCACCCATGTCCACCAGGGCCGCCGTGGTGCTGATTCCGGGGAACCTTCCGGTCGCATCCAAAGCGACATGACGGGCTTCTGCGGCGGCCAGCAAGGCTTTGGAGGGGACGCACCCGGTGTTCACACAGGTCCCACCTATCGTGGAGCGTTCAATCATCACGACCCGCTTACCCAGCTTGGCGGCTCGGATAGCGGCAGCGAAGGCGCCGCCGCCAGAACCTATTACGGCCAAGTCAAAATCCGGTGCTGTCTCAGACATC
Organism: uncultured Arthrobacter sp.; assembly: GCA_937873245.1. GTDB lineage: Bacteria > Actinomycetota > Actinomycetes > Actinomycetales > Micrococcaceae > Arthrobacter. Next base: position 1,172 of record CALMVY010000380.1, read on the forward strand.
AGTCCTCCATCGAGATCGGGTGAACACCCCGCGGGCGTTCTCCTGCGCGTCTTGACCTCAGTCTGCACCTTCCCCTGCACGGTAAGGTCAAGAGCCAGAGCGCATCTTTGCATCTACAGCTACCGGCTTACGCCCGGACCGGATGTCTAGAAGTGCGTCCATCCGGCCATCCCCTTACAGGGAGATCAACATGTTGTTCAGCTTGTCGGCGTGCGGCTCCGACGCGGAAAGGTTCCAATACAGTGGAAGGATCATTTGTGTTCTCGAAGCAACGTTAGGACCCCTGAATGCGGATTGGAGAAGCTGCAGCCGCTGTAGGCATGACAACCAAGACGATCAGGTTCTACGAAGGTCGGGGCCTTATCCCCCAGGCTGAGCGCTCCGCCAATGGCTATCGTGACTACGGCCATGACACCCTCAGCCGCCTCGAATTCATCCGCCGCAGCCAGGTTGCCGGGCTGACCCTGGCGCAGATCCACAACATTATGCGGATACGCGATGACGGCCTGACGCCCTGCGCTCACGTGCGGGATGTCCTTGAGAAACAACTTGGGGACCTGGACCGTCAGATCGCAGAGCTCACTGCGCTCCGGGCAACTGTGGCTGACCAATACGCCATCGCCGAGTCAGCAAACCCGGAATGCTGCGATGCAGAACAAATCTGCAGTTACATCTAGTCAATCTCCACCACAAGCATTTCCACATTCAATGCCGGATCCGGGCAGCGGTTTGGTGCTCTCCTGGGGCTCAGGCAAGGGTCCGGAGTCGCAGAGCGACCCATAGCCCGCATCGGCGGCAAATATAGGCGGGTTCGGCCCCGAGCGCGTGAAGTTTCTTACGTTGCATTGTCCGTCCGCAACAGGAACACTGGCGGTAAGTGTCAGACTCCATGATTCGCGAGGGCTTTCATCATTTGGACCGTCGGCACACCGGCCAGTTTTATTCTCATATCGTCATTGTCCCGTCCTGAGTCCAGGTTTTGTTTCCCTGCTTGCCATGACCTGCGGCTGGATGCCGAAGAAATTCATGGCGGTCAGGTAGCCGGTCGCGCCGCCAAAACCGACGCTGGCGTAGAG
>CALMVY010000381.1 GCA_937873245.1 uncultured Arthrobacter sp.
CCGATTTCACCGAAGCGCGGCTCGATTCGCGGGTGGTCCGCAGCGTCACGAGCGTAGTGGTCGTGATGGTCGGCTGGCTCTACATCGTGCCCCAGCTCCACGGCGCGGCGCTGGCCATCAGGATCACCACCGGGCTCCCGGCGTGGGTGGGAATGGTGGCGGTGGTCGCCGTCGTCTGCGTCACCGTGGCGGCGGGCGGCATGCGGTCCATCACCTTCGTCCAGGCGTTCCAGTACTGGCTGAAACTGACGGCGCTGGCCGTGCCGTTCCTGTTCATCGTCTTCGTGCTGGCCGACTCCGGAACGCCCGTCGCGGCGGACGCGGCGGTCAACCCGACGGGCGCTGCACCGGCCGGGATCTACCAGAACATCTCCCTGCTGGTGGCACTGCTGTTCGGGACGCTGGGGCTGCCGCACGTGCTGGTGCGTTTCTACACGAACCCGGACGGACAGTCGGCCCGCCGGACCACTCTGATCGTCCTGGGCCTGCTGTCCGTCTTCTACCTGTTCCCGACGGCGTACGGGCTGATCGGGCGGGTGTTCGCACCCCACCTGGCGCAGAGCGGGCAGGCCGATGCGCTGGTGCTGCTGCTGCCCGGGGAGCTGGTGGGAGGGATGGCCGGTGATCTGTTGTCAGCGCTGGTGGTGGCAGGGGCGTTTGCCGCGTTCCTGTCGACGACCTCCGGGCTGGTGGTCTCGCTCGCCGGTGTGATCAGCCAGGACCTCTTCGGCGGGAGCGTTCAGGGCTTCCGGCGTGCGGCCGTGATCTCTGCGGTGGTTCCGCTGGGCATCGCGTCCATGACGGGTTCGCTTGCACTGGCCGGCAGCGTGGGGATGGTGTTCGCGTTTACCGCATCGACGATCTGTCCGGTGCTCCTGCTGGGCATCTGGTGGCGCGGGCTGACCGACGCCGGGGCGATCGCCGGCATGGTGACGGGCGCCGTTCTGTGCGGCGGGGCGATGGTGGCCGGAGGCGTGCTGAGTGCCGGCGGAACCCCGTCTTGGCTGGCGCAGCCCGCAGCGTGGACGGTGCCGGCAGCGTTTGCCGTGATGGTGCTGGTGTCCAGGGCCACCCGGGACCGCGTGCCACGGACCATCACCCGGCTCATGACCCGGCTGCACACTCCGGAACGGCCGCTGGTCACGGAGCGTTAGGCCCGCTCAGTCGATGGCGGCCATGAGTTCGACGACGCGGTCCAGGAAAGCGTCCACCTGGTTTTCCTCGTAGCCGTCCTTGCCGACGGCGGGACGGAAGACCGCGCGGCGGACATTGTCCACGCTCAGCGGTTTGTCCTCATCGAGGTAGCCGATCAGGTCATGGCAGAGATCATCCACGTCCGTGGTGTTGTAGCTGCGCGCCTTGGCCTTGGCCGGGCGCCGGAAGCGCTGGCCGTCGGGGCGGTGCAGCCGTCCGCGGAGCAGGCCGGCGAGCCGGCCGATCTCGCGGAGCCAGGCGTCCTCGCCGCGTTCGGCAACCAGTTCGTCGCGTTCCCGCAGGGCGAGGGCATCCTCCAGACGGTCCAGTGCCGCGTCCACGTCCGCCGCGACGTAGCCGCCCTTGACGGGGTCAAAGGAGACTGACCTGACGTCCGCGCTCTTGACCGGGCGGGCGGCTGACCGTGGGGATTCGAACGATACCCGTGCGCGCTGCATGAACTGGTCGACCTGCTTGGCGTTGTAGCCGTACTGGCTCCGCTGCACGCGGTCAAAGGAAGCAGGAATCTGCCGTTGAATGTCCACTGTAACTGTTGTTTCCTTCAATGCTTTTCGGCCGGTTTGCCCGGCACCATTCTAGGGGCCGGAGAGTGGATGCCGGGATGCCTCACGCGCCGGCAAAGATCGAATAGAGGATGAAGGCCACCGGGGACGCGAAGACGATCGAGTCCAGCCGGTCCATCACCCCGCCGTGGCCGGGCAGAATGCTGCTCATGTCCTTGATCCCGAGTTCGCGCTTCACCATGGATTCGGAGAGGTCTCCGGCGGTGGCCGCGGCCACCATGCCCACGGCCAGGGCCACCCCGACCCACCAGGGCTTGTCCAGCACGAAGACGGCGGCGAGGACACCCACCACGGTGGCGCCGCCGATGGAGCCGGCGAAGCCTTCCCAGCTTTTCTTGGGGCTGATCTTCGGCGCCATCGGGTGCTTGCCGAGCGAGGCGCCGACGAGGTACCCGAACGTATCGTTGGCGACCACCAGCAGCAGGAGGGTGGCGATCTGCCACGCTCCGGCGGGAACAACGCCGTCGGGCCACAACCCCACCGGAGTCTCCCCCGCGAAGGTGTGCAGCGGCAGCACGGCGAAGCTGATCAGGAACGGGATCCAGGCCAGGGTGAAGACACCGGCGAAGATGCTGCGGGCGGAACCGGCTGCGCCCTCCAGGGACCGCCAGATCAGGGCCGCGACACTGCTGAGCATCATCGCGAACAGGAGGCTTTCGGGGCCGCCGAAGTAGGCGGCCGCCGGCATCGCAACGGTGCCGGTCATCACTGGAATGATCGGCAGCCTGGTGCCCGAGGTCTCCAGGGCACGAAAGACTTCCCAGACGCCGAAGATCGCGAAAGTGGTCACGATCAGCACGAACCCCAGCGGAAGGAACAACAGCCCGCCAAGGACAACGATGAGCATGCCAAGGCCCACTGCGGTAGCGGCGGGAAGATTCCTGCCGGCCTTGGGCGTCGGGTTCCTCCGTTGCTTCCCGCGCACCCGGATGTCCGCTCCGGGGTCCCCCTGTTCCTGCGTCATCAGACCTCGAGCAGCTCGGCTTCCTTGCGCTTGAGCAGCTCGTCGATCCCGTCCACGTGGGCCTTGGTGATGGCGTCCAGTTCCTTTTCGCCCCGGCTGCCCTCGTCCTCACCGGCTTCGCCGTCCTTGACCAGTTTGTCCAGGGTTTCCTTGGCCTTGCGGCGGATGTTGCGGATGGACACCTTGGCGTCCTCGCCCTTGGACTTGACGATCTTGACGTATTCCTTGCGGCGCTCGGCCGTCAGGTCCGGGATGGTGATCCGGATGACGTTGCCGTCGTTGGAGGGGTTTGCTCCCACCTCGGAGTCGCTGAGTGCGCGTTCGATGTCGCGCAGGGCGGTCTTGTCGAACGGCGTGATGAGGATGGTGCGGGCGTCCGGGATGGCAAAGGACGCCAGCTGCTGCAGCGGCGTGGGTGAACCGTAGTAGTCCACCAGGACCTTGTTGTAGAGGCCCGGGTTGGCGCGGCCGGTACGGATCGAGGCGAAGTCTTCCTTGGCTACTTCAACCGCCTTGTCCATCTTGTCCCCGGCTTCGAGCAAGGTTTCTTCGATCACGATCTCTCCTCAGAAATTGATGCACCCGCCGTTGGCGGAGTGCTGCACGGTGTTGGTGGTGTTCCGACTGCTGGCCCCAGCGTTCGAGGTGCGGAAATGTCCTGAAAACATCCTAGCCGGAGCTAGGGGGTGACGACGGTGCCCAGGTCCTCGCCGCGGATGGCGCGGGTGACGTTGCCCTCGCCTTCCATGCCGAACACCACCATGGTGAGGTTGTTGTCCTTGCACATGGTCATGGCGGTCTGGTCCATCACGCGGATGTCGCGGCGCAGGGCGTCGTCGTAGCTGAGGCGGTGCAGTTTCTCGGCGGTGGGGTCCTTCTTCGGGTCGGCGGTGTAGACGCCGTCGACCCCGCTCTTGGCCATCAGGACGACGTCGGCGTGGACCTCCATGGCGCGCTGGGCGGCCACGGTGTCGGTGGAGAAGTACGGCAGTCCGGCGCCGGCGCCGAAGATGACGACGCGGCCCTTCTCCATGTGGCGGATGGCGCGGCGCGGAATGTACGCCTCGGCGACCTGGCCCATGGTGATGGCGCTCTGGACACGGGTTTCGACGCCGGCCTGTTCCAGGAAGTCCTGGAGGGCCAGGCAGTTCATGACCGTGCCGAGCATGCCCATGTAGTCGGCGCGGGAACGGTCCATGCCGCTCTGCGACAGTTCGGCGCCGCGGAAGAAGTTTCCGCCTCCGACGACGATCGCTACCTCCACGTCGGGAACTGCCGCGGCGATCTGCTTGGCCACGCCGCGGACGGTGTCAGGGTCAACGCCCAGCTTCCCGCCACCGAAGACCTCGCCGGAAAGCTTCAACAGGACCCTGCGCCGGCTCTTCTTTGGCTGGGCTGAAGTGATGACGGTTTCCATGGTGCCTTCCCGTTGGTGAACTCTGAGCTAGGTTATCGTGCCGGGGACCAAAGGCGTCATTCCGCCCGGACCCCGTTCTGCCCGGATCTTCCCGGGACTTCCCGGAGGGTGTCCCGGGTGCATGCAAAAGGGGCGGCCACCGCAGTGACCACCCCCTCAGCGTGTCTGACTAATGCCCGACTGGTGTCTGGCTAGGAACCGACGCGGAAACGCGTGAAAGCGGTGCCCTTGACGCCAGCCTCTTCGAGGACCTGCGCGACAGACTTCTTGGCATCCTTGGCGAATGCCTGGTCGAGAAGAACCTCGCCCTTGTAGAAGCCCGTGACGCGGCCTTCCACAATCTTGGTCATTGCTGCTTCAGGCTTGCCTTCAGCCTTGGCCGTCTCCTCGGCGATGCGACGCTCGGACTCGACGAGCTCGGCCGGAACATCCTCGCGGGAGAGGTAGTTCGGGGACATCGCGGCGATGTGGACGGCGACGTCGTGGGCTGCGGTGGCAGCTGCTTCGCCTTCGCCGTCAACAGCGAACAGGACGCCGACCTGGGCCGGGAGATCCTTGGAGGTCTTGTGCAGGTAAGCGTCGACCGTTGCGCCCTCGATGCGGGAGATGCGGCGGACAACCACCTTTTCGCCCAGAACGGCGCCTTCTTCGACGACGACCTCGGACAGCGGCTTGCCGTCGACCTCGGTGGCCAGCAGGGTTTCGAGATCGGCAGCGCCGGACTCGACTGCAATGGCCAGGACCTTGTCGGCGAGCTGGATGAACTTGTCAGCCTTCGCGACGAAGTCGGTCTCGCAGTTGACTTCAATCATCACGCCAACGCCGCCGTCGACCTTGGCAGCAACCAGGCCTTCTGCGGTGGAGCGGCCTTCGCGCTTGGTAGCGCCCTTGAGGCCCTTGATGCGGATGATTTCGATGGCCTTCTCGGCGTCACCGTTGGCTTCGTCAAGAGCCTTCTTGACATCCATCATGCCGGCGCCCGTGCGCTCGCGCAGAGCCTTGATATCAGCGGCAGTGTAGTTCGCCATGTGAACCCCTCTGTCTAGAAATTTTATGTGGTGTACGGACCGACAGGACGGCAGCTCACCCTGTGAGCGGCCATCCTGTCAGTTCCCCTTACGCGGAGAGCGCTCGGGGAGATCCGGATTTACTTGTCAGCTGAGCTGGCAGTCAGGGTGTCTGACTACTTGGCTTCGCCGGCAGCGTCGTCGGCAGCCGGAGCTTCCTCGGAAGCGGCGGGTGCTTCTTCTGCAGCCGGAGCAGCTTCTGCGGCCGGAGCGGCAGCTGCCTCTTCGGTCTTGCTGCCTTCGAGGAGCTCGCGCTCCCACTCGGCCAGCGGCTCTTCCGGTGCTTCCGTGGTGCCGGTGGCGCGCTGGTTGCGGGCGATGAGGCCCTCAGCAACGGCGTCAGCAACAACGCGGGTCAGCAGGTTGACGGAGCGGATGGCGTCGTCGTTACCCGGGATCGGGAAGTCGACTTCGTCCGGATCGCAGTTGGTGTCCAGGATGGCAACAACCGGGATGTTCAGCTTCTTGGCTTCGTCGACAGCAAGGTGTTCCTTCTTGGTGTCAACGATCCACAGGGCCGAAGGCGCCTTGGTCAGGTTGCGGATACCACCGAGGTTGGTTTCCAGCTTGGTGAGTTCGCGGCGAAGGAGCAGCAGTTCCTTCTTGGTGTAAGCGGAACCGGCGACGTCGTCGAAGTCAATCTCTTCGAGTTCCTTCATGCGTTGGATGCGCTTGGAGACCGTCTGGAAGTTGGTCAGCATACCGCCGAGCCAACGCTGGTTGACGTACGGCTGGCCAACGCGGGTGGCCTGCTCGGCGATGGATTCCTGCGCCTGCTTCTTGGTGCCGACGAAGAGGACGGTGCCGCCGTGTGCAACGGTGGCCTTCACGAACTCGTAGGCACGGTCGATGTAGGACAGCGACTGCTGCAGGTCAATGATGTAGATGCCGTTGCGCTCCGTGAAGATGAAACGCTTCATCTTCGGGTTCCAACGGCGGGTCTGGTGTCCAAAGTGGACGCCGCTGTCAAGCAGCTGGCGCATAGTTACGACGGGCATGCCGACGCTCCTTCCGGCAGGTCATTCATGAGAGAGCCCATGGGCTCTCTTACCCTGCCAATAGTTGACGGTTGATTAGCAACACCCAGGCGGGCGGTGCTCCTGGCATCCACTGCGCGTCTTATCCGGACCATAGGCCCGGACCGAAAGATGCGCAGTCCTCTGCACTGAAGAGTTAAGGCTTCGCATGTGGAGGGCTGGATACGCGTAGTCAGCCACTGCTCCCCCGCACCCCTGAATGAGGCGTGCCGGCTTGGAAAACTACCTTGCTCGCACAAAGATGGTCGCCAAAATACATTGATCAAGCGTGAGGGCACAGCAAACTGCTCCACCAAGTGTACTACAGCGCTGCCGCCGGATTGGACCGTTTTCGGGGCTGCGGAGGGGCCGGCCGGGGGCTGCGGAGGCGACGTGGCGGGTCACCTCGCGGGAGTGCCCAGCAGGGCGGACCCTTGCAGGGCGGACCCTTGCAGGGCGGACGCGCCTCATCGCCCGTCTGTCCACATAGCCCGGACGGGTGCTTACCAGGATCCGGCGGCGGTTTCAGGCTGGATGCATGAAGACTACGGCGATCAGGGCCGCCATCGCAGCCCTGCTCTTGGCGCTCTCCCCCGCAGCGGCATCCGGGGTCCCCGGCGTGGCGGTGGCTTCCGGAGTCGATTCCGACCCAGAGGTGACGGCCGGCGGATGGAGCTGGCCGCTGAGTCCCAGGCCTGCCGTCCTGCGCCCCTTCGATCCGCCGGCAAAACCGTGGCTGAGCGGCCACCGCGGCGTTGATCTCCGGGCGGCGCACGACGGCGCCGAAGTCACCTCACCGGCGGACGGGACGGTCACCTTTGTGGGCGTCGTGGTGGACCGTCCTGTCATCACCGTTGACCACGGAAACGGATTGCGGAGCAGCTTCGAGGCGGTGGGCAGCGACCTCACGCCGGGCGCGGCGGTCACCGAGGGAGGCGTCCTGGGATGGATCCAGGCGGGTCATTGCGGGCCGGGACCCTGCGTGCACTGGGGAGTCCGCCGCGGTGAGGCCTACCTCAATCCCCTGGGCTTCGTGACGGACCTGCGGCCCTCCATCCTGCTCCCTCCCTTGGACCCCGCCCCCGGATAGGGGCGGAGGAGTAGCGAAAATGAAGGGCCGCGGGCCAGACCGGGCGCCGCCCCTAGACGATCGCGGAGATGCCGGTGATCGCCCGGCCGGTGACAAGCGTGTTGATCTCGTGCGTGCCTTCGTAGGAGTAGATGGCCTCGGCATCCGAGAAGATCTTGGCCATCTCAAAGTCGGTGACGATGCCGTTGCCGCCGAGGATTTCCCGCGCGCCATCGAACAGCACGCGACGATCAACGACGGCATCAAGGCCGCAGGCTATCGCTTTGTCGCCCTGGATCTGGCGGGCTTCCGCAGTGGTTCGCTTAATGGCGCGACTGCCAACAGCGTGGTCATCCCCATGAGCGACCTGCTGACGGTATGATCGCCTATCTCGACATGCCTTCGGGCATTTCCGGCGACATTTTTCTGGGCTGTTTGGTCGATGCCGGATGGCCGGTTGAACGTTTGCGCGCCACGATTGATCGCTTGGGCTTATCGGCGGGTAGCTGGCGCATCGAGCAGGAGCGAGTCATGCGCGGGCCGTTGGCGGCGACCCAGATTTCTTGGGTGGGGCCTTGGCGGTTGATGATGATTTTGCTGCCGTCCTCAAACTCTAGGGTAAGAATCCCGGCGGCGTTTTCGTAGTCGATTTCGGCGCCGCTGGCGACCGGCAGGCCGTACATCGTCATCCTGCGCAAGGGCCGGGGCAGCGCCGACTACGTCATCGGCCCCCGGAGCCCGATGCAGGTCGGCACGTCCTACCGCCGCTGTCCCGACGGCAACGGCATCTGCGCGCGGGGCGACGGGTCCTGATGCTGTCGCCGAACGGCCGCCACAACGGCGACGGCCGCGGCGGTCACGTGACCGTGGCTGTCGTCGGCCTGGGCTACTGGGGACCCAACCTCCTGCGCGTGCTCGCCGAGATGCCCGGCGTCAGCATCGGGGCGATCTGCGACCTCGACGCCGACCGCCTGCACCGCTTCGGACGGCGCCACCCCGGCGTCCTCGCGACGACGAACCTCGACGACGTCCTCGACGACCCGGGCATCG
>CALMVY010000382.1 GCA_937873245.1 uncultured Arthrobacter sp.
CTAACGGCATCGTCGCGCGGCTTCGCGACGGCACTGTTACGTCCGCGGTCCTCCCGGTCCTCGTCAACGGCCGCTGCCTCGCCGGTGCGGCGGGCTGGGTACGGCGCCCAGGCGGGTGCCGCCTGAGGACCGCATGAATGTGAGTTATCCCGGCTGAACCACTAGATTTGTAGGCATGGCGGAATTTATCTACACAATGACCAAGGCCCGCAAGGCCGTTGGCGAAAAACTCATCCTCGACGACGTGAGCATGTCCTTCTTCCCGGGGGCCAAGATCGGCGTCGTCGGCCCGAATGGTGCAGGTAAGTCCACCATTCTCAAGATCATGGCCGGACTGGACACGCCGTCAAACGGCGAAGCCCGGCTCAGCCCCGGCTACACGGTCGGTATCCTGCTCCAGGAGCCGCCGCTGAACGAGGACAAGACTGTCCTGGGCAATGTCCAGGAGGGTGTCGGCGAGATCTTCGGCAAGATCCAGCGTTTCAACGAAATCTCCGAGGAGATGGCGAACCCTGACGCTGACTACGATGCGCTCCTCGAGGAGATGGGCCAGCTGCAGGAAGCGATCGACGCCGCCGACGCCTGGGATCTCGACTCCCAGCTCGAGCAGGCCATGGACGCCCTCCGCTGCCCGCCGCCGGAAGCCGACGTCACCCTGCTCTCCGGCGGTGAGCGCCGCCGTGTTGCCCTCTGCAAGCTCCTGCTCCAGAAGCCGGACCTGCTGCTCCTCGACGAGCCCACCAACCACCTCGACGCCGAGAGCGTGCTCTGGCTCGAACAGCACCTCTCCAGCTACCCGGGCGCCGTCCTCGCCGTCACCCACGACCGGTACTTCCTCGACCACGTGGCCGAGTGGATCGCCGAAGTGGACCGCGGCCACCTGTACCCGTACGAGGGCAACTACTCCACGTACCTCGAGAAGAAGCGCGCCCGCCTGGAAGTCCAGGGCAAGAAGGACGCCAAGCAGGCCAAGCGGCTCACCGAGGAACTCGAGTGGGTACGCTCCAACGCCAAGGGACGCCAGACCAAGTCCAAGGCCCGCCTGGCCCGCTACGAGGAAATGGCTGCCGAGGCCGACCGCACCCGCAAGCTGGACTTCGAAGAGATCCAGATTCCGCCGGGACCGCGCCTGGGTGGCCTCGTCCTGGAGGCGAAGAACCTGCAGAAGGGCTTCGAGGACCGCACCCTGATCGACGGGCTCTCCTTCAGCCTGCCGCGCAACGGCATCGTGGGCGTCATCGGCCCCAACGGCGTGGGCAAGACCACCCTGTTCAAGACCATCGTCGGGCTCGAGCCCCTCGACGGCGGCGAGCTGAAGATCGGTGACTCCGTCAAGATCTCCTACGCGGACCAGAGCCGCGGCGGCATCGACCCGAACAAGACCCTGTGGGAAGTCGTCTCTGACGGCCTCGACTACATCCAGGTCGGCCAGGTCGAAATGCCGTCCCGCGCCTACGTCGCTGCCTTCGGCTTCAAGGGCCCGGACCAGCAGAAGAAGGCCGGTGTTCTCTCCGGTGGTGAGCGCAACCGCCTGAACCTGGCGCTGACCCTCAAACAGGGCGGAAACCTGCTGCTCCTCGACGAACCGACCAACGACCTCGACGTCGAGACGCTCAGCAGCCTCGAAAACGCCCTGCTCGAATTCCCGGGCTGCGCCGTTGTGGTCTCGCACGACCGGTGGTTCCTGGACCGGGTGGCCACCCACATCCTCGCCTACGAAGGCGACGAGGAGAACCCCTCCAAGTGGTACTGGTTCGAGGGCAACTTCGAATCCTACGAGGAGAACAAGGTCGAGCGACTGGGCCCGGATGCCGCCAAGCCGCACCGCGTGACCCACCGCCGCCTCACCCGCGACTAGCCCGCGAGGCACCAAGCGTAAAACGAAGGCTGGCTCCCCACCAGGGGAGCCAGCCTTTCGCATGCCACCGGGCCCGCGGCATCCGGAACCGCGGGCCGAAGCGCCGCCGATCAGCCGCGGTCAGCCTTGCGCATCTGGTGCTGCAGAACCTTGGACTGGACGGCGCCCTTGACCTTGTTCTTGATGTCCGTCGGAATCCGGATCATGCCTTCCTGCGCCACCGTGGCCACGTGCACGCCGTCGCGGCTGAAGATCTTGCCGGTGGCCAGGCCGCGGGCGCCCTGGGCGCTGGGGGACTCCTGCACATAAAGCAGCCACTGGTCCACGCGGAGGGGGCGGTGCCACCACATGGCGTGGTCCAGGCTGGCCACCGACATGCCCGGGGTAATCCAGCTCATGCCGTGCTTGCGGAGGATGGACTCCAGGATCGTGTAGTCGCTCGCGTAGGCCAGGGCCGCGCGGTGCAGCTCCGGATCATCCGGCATCGGCCCGAACGTCTTCATCCAGACCGCGTTGCGCGGTTCCTTGTCGCCCTTGGCCGAGACGTACAGGGCCGGGTCGACGTGGCGGATATCGAAGGGCCGCTCGTAAGCCCAGTGCCGGGCCACCGGGTGGTCGTACTTGCCCAGGAGGTCAGCCGTGCTGGGCAGCGACTCCGGCCCGGGGATGCCGGCCGGCATTTCGGTCTGGTGCTCGATCCCCTCGTCCTCATCCTGGAACGACGCGATCATGGACAGGATGGGCATGCCCTCCTGGTACGCGTGCACGCGCCGTGCCGAGAAGGAGCGGCCGTCCCGGAGCCGCTGGACGCCGAAGGTGATGGGTTTGTTGGCATCCCCCGGACGGAGGAAATAGCCGTGCATGGAGTGCACGCCGCGCCCCTCGGGAACGGTCCGGCTCCCGGCAATCAGCGACTGCGCCAGCACCTGGCCGCCGAACACGCGGTGCCGGGGCTGCTGCTGCGAGGGGCCCATGAAGATGTCCTCGTCCGTCCGGGCACCCTCCAGCTCGCCGAGGTTCAGCAATTGGAGGAGTGAGGAGGTGGGGTCCTGGGTCGGCGGACTCTGCAATCCGGCTTCGGCTTCAGTCATGGTTCGACTCTAGACGTCACTCCGGCGCCGTCCCAAAGAGGCACAGCCGGTAGAGTCGAGATTGTGTCTGACGTCCTCACCCAGCCCCTGCACTTCACCGACCCCCGCGACCTCGCCGACCTGCGCACTTTCGCCACCCGCGCCAAAACGGTCGACGACGGCGCGATCCGCCTCCAGGCTTCCGGCCCGGTGCTCGCCGCCTACGTCTGCGTGCTGCGGCCGCGGCTGCTGGGGGAGTCGACGCCGACCATTCTCGGGCTGCGGACCATGGCCCTGGCCCGGCCGGCGGACCTTGATGTCACAGTGCCGATCTCTGCGGTCCTGGACCGTCTGGCACGTGCCGGGGAGCACGACGTCGAACTGCCGCTGCCGCCCGTGACTGTCACCGAATCATGGGCCGGCGTCGGCGCCCCGCGCACCGGCTGGGAAGCCATCGGAACGTTGCAGGATTCCGCGCTGCGCCGGTCAGCCGAGGCCGGCATCACCGAGATCGCAGCCATCATCCCGGACAAACCCGGCGCCTTGATCGTCAACAACGCCCGCGCCACCGTCTGGGGGAGGGAGCTGCCAGGTACCGCAGGGCTCCCGCTGGGGGCGGCCTTCGCGGCCCTGACCCTCGGTTTCCTTGCCGACGGCGAACAGGAGCTCTACCAGGCCGGGCGCTGGTTCCGCCTCAGCGGAGCCCGCGGGCACGTCCTGGCCCGCACCGGTTCAGGACTCAGCCCTGCGCTGTAGCGGCGTACGGCGCGTCCCGCGCAAAAGACTTGCCGTCCAATACCCTGCTGGGTATTCTTAGGCCCAGAAAGACCCCGGAGGCATTCCCCCAAGTGCCTCCGGGGTCTTTCCATGCCGGCCCTCAGGCCCCGGACGGGCTGTTCACCATGGAGAGCGCAGCGCGCTCCATGTAGTCCCAGAGCGTGCCCTCGTACAGGGGCGGGAGGTCCAGGGAATCCACTGCGGTGCGCATGTGGTGCAGCCACCGGTCTTTCGCTTCGGGTGTGACCCGGAAGGGCATGTGGCGCATCCTCAGCCGGGGGTGCCCGCGCTCCTCGCCGTACGTCGTCGGGCCGCCCCAGTACTGCTCAAGGAACATCAGGAAGCGCCGCTTCGCGGGTCCCAGGTCTTCCTCCGGATACATCGGCCGCAGCAGCGGATCAGTCGCCACGCCGTCGTAGAACACGTCGATGAGCTTCACGAACGTCTCGTGGCCGCCCACGGCGTCGTAGAAGTTGTCCGTGTAGCCGGGCTGGCTGAACGGATCATTCTGCAGCAGCTGCTTGGGCTGGCGGGGTTCGCCGGCGCTGGGAATCGTCATGGTCCTATTCTCCGGCTTTCTGCTGGGGGGTACTGTCCGCCTCGTCTTCCGGCGGTGTGACGGGCGGGATGTAGTTACCCTGGGAGCGGTTGCCCACGCGCAGGATTTCGCCGTTGCGCAGGTACCAGATGGTGCCGTCCTCCGACCGGACCCGGGTGATCCGCAGGTTCATGGCTTCCACCGTGCCAACCACTTCGGAGGTCTCGATGATGTCGCCGATGCCGTACTGGTCCTCGATGGTGATGAAAATGCCGGCGAGGAAGTCACGGATGAGCTGCTGGGCGCCGAAGCCGATGGCGATACCGAGGATTCCGACGCTGGTGAGGATCGGCGCGACATCCACGTTCAGGTTCTTGAGCACGTACACGCTGGTGAGGACGGAGATCAGGACTCCCACGACGCTCCGGAGCAGCGCTCCGATGGTGTGGGCCCGCTGGACGCGGCGTTCGTGATCCAGCGCCCGGAGCGCGGGCGCCGCCCAGCGGAAGTACGGTTTTTTGAAGAACGTGGATCCCGCCGCGATGCGCTTGGTGATGACGGAGATCACGAAGGACGCCACCAGCCACACGGTGATGCCGACCCCCAGACTGATGAGGACACCGGCCACGTTGATCTCCGACATAGCCGACATGTCCGGCGGGGTGATGGGTTCGGTGGTCATGCTGAACATCGTTCGGGGGTACTCCTTGTAGCTGTGTTCCTGCTGCCGGCCGGTGGCGCCGGTCTTTGCGTCCTGAGGGCGGCCGGCGTTCGCCGGGCGCATAACGCTCTGGTCTCATTCAACATTAGCGCCGTACCGTGACCCCATGCGCATCCTGGTTCTCGGCGGCACCGCCTTCCTCTCCGCAGAAATAGCCCGGCAGGCAGTGGCCGCCGGGCACGACGTCACCTGCCTGGCGCGGGGAACCGTTTCCGCGTCGCCCGACGGCGCCACCTGGCTGAGGGCGGACCGCTCGCAGGGCGTAGCCGCGTATTCAGCAGCCTCCGACGGCGCTGCTCCCGGCGGCGGGTGGGACGCCGTCGTCGACGTTGCGCGGGATCCCGGCCAGGCGCGGGAGGCGCTTGAGGCGTTGGCGGGCTCCGCGCGGCACTGGACCTTTGTCTCCAGCTGCTCCGTCTATGCAGACCATTCCGTGGCCGGGGCGGACGAAGGAGCCGGTGTTCTGGACCCGCTCCCGCCCGGCACGGAACTCAGCGCGGGGAACTACGGCGAAGCCAAGGCGGCGATCGAGCACTGGACCACGGAGCTGGCCGGGGACCGGGCCCACCTCTGCCGGGCCGGGCTCATCGGCGGTCCGGGTGACGGCTCCGACCGCTACGGGTACTGGCCGGCCCGCTTCGCCCGGGATGCCGAGCCGGTCCTGGTCCCGGACATCCCCGCCGACGCCACGCAGATCATCGACGTCCGCGACCTCGCGGCGTGGATCCTCACCGCCGCCGAAAGCGGAATCACCGGGGCGCTGAACGCCGTCGGTGAGCCGGTGCCCTTTGCCGCTTATCTTGAGGAGTCCCGGCAGCTCGCCGAGGGCGAAGCGGAGGTCGTCGTCGTTCCGGAGGACTGGCTGGCGTCACACGGCGCGAACTATTGGGCCGGTCCGGACTCGCTGCCGTTGTGGCTGCCTCCGGGCCATGAGGGCTTCGCGACCCGCAGCGGTGCCGCGGCCCGGGCAGCGGGTCTGCGGACGCGGCCTTGGATGGACACGCTGCGGGACACCCTGGCGGATGAGCGCCGCCGCGGTCTCGGCCGTGAACGCAAGGCAGGGATGAGCCCGGAGACCGAGCGCCGGATCCTGGCCGAGTACAAAGCCGCCCAATAGGCTTCCCGGCCCGGGCCGAGGGCGCGGCCGGGCCAGAGCTGCTCAGCCCGCTTGGCCCTCGACGACGGCGCTCGGCTCGTGCAGCACCGGGAAGTTGACGCTCCGGGCGATGAAGCAGACCTTGTTCGCGCCGGCGTGCAGTTCCTCCATAAGTTCTTCCGCCGCCGGAGCCGCCAGGGTGACCCGGGGTTTGAGCGTCACCGATTCAAACTGTCCGCTGCCGTCCCGGTTGGTCCGCATCAGTCCCTCGGCCCGGTCCTCGTACGCCGTCACCACCACGCCGTGCTTCACGGCGACGTGCAGGAAGGACAGCATGTGGCATTGGGACAAGGCCGCCAGCAGCAGCTGTTCCGGGTTGTAGCGGGTCCGGTCGCCGTGGAAGGTGGGGTCCGCCGAGCCCTGCAGCACGGGCAGTCCGGGGATCTCGATGTCGTGGTCCCGGGAGTAGCCGCGGTACGACGCCGTCCCCTCGCCCAGGTTCCCGGTCCAGCGGACTGTCAGCGCGTAGCGGTGTTCATCGAGGCTCATGGGTCCAGCCTAGAACGAAGGAACCCCGGCGCCGCATAGGGGCGCCGGGGTTCCAGGTTTCTCAGGCAGAGCTAGCCGACGTCGGCCTGCCGGGCGCGCAGGGCGCGGGCCACGCCGTCGCGGTTCTCCAGCATCATCCGCCGCAGGGCGGCGCTGTCCTCCGGCAGCGCCGCAAGGAACTCATCGGTCCGGTCGATGGTCGCCTGCGTGGTCAGCTGCGCCGGGTAGAGCCCGACGACGATCTGCTGCGCCAGCGCGTGCGTGCGCTCCTTGACGATGCCGGGGACGGCGTCGAAGTACTTCTCGGCATACGGCTCCAGCAGGGACGTGTCCAGCACCCGGGTGAAGCCGCTGACGGCGGAACCCTGGAGCGCGTTGGACAGCTCGCCTTTGACCACAATCGAGTCCCAGGCCGCGGCCTTGGCCTCGGGCGTCGGAATCGCCGCCGTCGCGAGGGCCGCAGCGTTCTGCCCGGTGGCGGTGTTGTCGTGCTCGAGTTCGGCGTCGATCTTCTCCTGCCCGGCGCGGCCGCCGGCGACGAGGGAAGTGATCAGCTCCCACCGCAGGTCCTGGTCCACGGCCAGGCCCTCCAGCGTCAGGCTCCCCTCCAGCAGGCCGGATACGGTGTCCAGCTGGGATGCGCTGCGTGCCAGCAGGGCGTAGGACTTGACGAACTGCAGCTGCGCGTCGGAGCCGGCCAGCACGCCTGAGGCGAGCTCCCAGAGCCGGTCGGCGGCGGCCACCGCAGTGGCTTCCTTGTGTTCCGCGGCCACATAGAAATTCAGTGTGGTGGCCAGCTGGCGCAGCTGGACCAGGATCACGGAGGAATCGGATTCCTCGGCGATGTTGGCCAGGATCAGTTCCACGTAGCCGCGGGCGGGGGTTTCGCCGTCGCGGGCCGCATCCCAGGCCGAGCCCCACACGAGGGTGCGGGGAAGGCTCTGGCTGAAGTCCTTCAGGTGCGCCGTGGCGGTGGCGAGTGACGCCGGGTCGAGGCGGACCTTGGCGTAGGCGAGGTCGTCGTCGTTGAGCAGGATCAGGTCCGGCTGCGCGAGTCCGGCCAGGGCCGGCACGTCGGTGCGCCCGCCGTCGACGTCGAGCTCCTCGCGGTGGACGCGCTCCAGCTTCCCGGAACCGTTGAGGTTGTAGAAGCCGACGGCGAGCCGGTGCGGGCGGAGCGTCGGCTGGCCCTCGGTGGCGGACTGCAGGATCGCGAAGGAGGAGATTGTGCCGTCCCCGCCTACGGACAGCTCGGGCTTGAGCGTGTTGACGCCGGCGGTCTCCAGCCAGAGCCGGCCCCACTGGTCCAGGTCGCGGCCGCTGGCCTTTTCGAGTTCGGCCATCAGGTCGCTGAGCTCGGTGTTCTGCCAGGCGTGCTTGCGGAAGTACTCACGGACGCCGGCCATGAACTGTTCCGGACCCACCCAGGCGACGAGCTGGCGGAGCACGGAGGCGCCCTTGGCGTACGTGATGCCGTCGAAGTTCACCTCGACGTCCTCCAGGTCGTTGATCTCGGCGAAGATCGGGTGCGTGGTGGGCAGCTGGTCCTGGCGGTAGGCCCAGGACTTCTCCACCGAGGCGAAGGTGGTCCAGGCGTGGTCGAACGCGGTGTTTTCCACGGCGGCCAGGTGGGACATGTACTCGGCGAAGGACTCGTTGAGCCAGAGGTCGTTCCACCAGCGCATCGTCACGAGGTCGCCGAACCACATGTGCGCGAGCTCGTGGAGCACGGTGATGGCGCGGCGCTCCACCTGGGCGTCGGTGACCTTGCTGCGGAAGACGTAGCCTTCCAGGATGGTCACGGCCCCGGCGTTCTCCATGGCACCGGCATTGAACTCGGGGACGAAGAGCTGGTCGTACTTCTCGAACGGGTACGGGCAGCCGAACTGGGCCTCGAAGAACTCGAAGCCCTGGCGGGTGAGTTCGAAGATGTTGTCCGCGTCCAGGTACTGCATGAGGGACTTGCGGGCGAAGACGCCGAGCGGGGTGACCTTCCCGTCGGCGGAGACCACTTCACTGCGGACGGACTGGTACGGCCCGGCGATCAGGGCCGTGACGTAGGACGAGAGGCGCGGCGTGGGCGCGAATTCCCAGACGGAGCGGGCGCCGCCGTCGGTGCCGGGGATGGTTTCGACCGGCGCGGGGGTGGGGGAGTTGGAGATGACGTCCCAGTGCGAGGGCGCAATGACCGTGAACGTGAAGCTGGCCTTGAGGTCGGGCTGTTCGAACACGGCGAACATCCGCCGGGAATCCGGAACCTCGAACTGCGTGTAGAGGTAGACCTCATGGTCCACCGGGTCCACGAAGCGGTGCAGACCTTCGCCCGTGTTCATATACGGGGCCTCGGCGACGACCAGCAGCTCGTTGTCCGCCTCGAGGTCCGGCAGCTGGATGCGGACGCCGTCGGAGACCTCGGCCGGGTCGAGTTCACGGCCGTTGAGGGTCACGCTCTGCACGGAGTCGGTGACGGCGTCGATGAAGGTCGAGGACCCCGGCGTGGCCGTGAACTTCACGGCGGTAGTGGTGCCGAAGACTTTCTCCCCGCGGGTCAGGTCGAGTTCGACCTCGTAGGAGTCGACGGCGATCAGTTCGGCGCGCTCGCGTGCTTCGGCGCGCGTCAGGTTCATTCCGGGCAAAGGGGGGCCTCCAAGGATGCTTAGGGTGGGAACTCGATACTGTGAAATTATTCTTTCACTTCTGCGGCGCTTGGCAAGTTGCCTGGGTCACACCAAGTTACCGGACGAGGAATCGCCCGGAGTAGCGTTGGGGATATGGGAAAGCTTCGAGACTCCGTCGACGCGAGGGCGCTGCGCTTCGCTGTGGGGTTCCCCCTGATGCTCGCAGCCGGGTTTGTGGTGTGCGCCTTCCTGATCCGCCCCGATCTGCCCGAGCCTTTGGCGGTCCGCTGGGCGGGGGGAGTCGCCGTCGACTTCGCGCCGTTCGGGGCGGTCGTCGGGACGGGCGCGGCCATGATCGTGCTGATCGGCTGGGCCGTGCTGGTGCAGGCCGTGCCGCTCTCCCGGCCGGCCATTATGCGCCGGATCATGATGGGTACCGGCCTGTTCGTGAGCCTCTTCGTCGCCACGGTCCTCGCCGCCGTGCTGGTCGGGCAGCTCGGACTGGAGGATGCCAGCCAGGCGCGGGTGGACGTCGCGGTGCTTGCCATGGGCAGCGGCGCGGCCCTCGGCCTGGGCTTCGTGATGGGCTTCGTCTTCAAAGCCGACGAGCGCTGGTCCACGGATGACGACCGGGCCATGGAGGCCGCCCTGGCCCGCGAACTTGATCCCGACCTGGCCCGTGATTCCGTGAGCCTGTGGGTCCACGCGCGCAGCTCGGTCTTCGTGATGCTCGGGATCGCCACCGTGCTTCCCGCCGCCCTCCTCACGATCGCCGTGCCCTGGCTGGCCGCCCTCCTGGTCGCCCTGGCCCTGCTGGCCGCCGCGTGCCTGTTCGCCCGGATCCGGGTGGACCGCAGTGGCCTGCGGGTCTTCGCCGCGGGGTTCGTCCGGGTCATGGACGTGCCCGCCGCGGCCATCAAGGCGGCGACGCCGAAGGAGATCAAGGCCGCCGACTACGGCGGCTGGGGCTACCGGAGCCACGGCTCGGCGACAGCACTGCTGGTCAGCAGCGGCCCCGCCGTCGTCGTCGACCGTTCGGACGGGCGGACCCTGACCGTCAGTGGCGGCAGCGCCACGACGGCGGACAACGTCGCGCAGGTGATCTCGCGGGTGGCGGCACGGGCACACCGGACCGGCGGCGCCGCGGACGGGTGACGGTGTGGGACGCCGGCCGAACAAGCCACCCGGCCCGTGCCCTAGTAGGCTGGGAACAGCCCCCACCGCACCAGCAGCCCACGTGACCGCCCCGGGCTGCCCGACTGAACGGATACGCCGTGACCCCTTCCGACTTCCCGCGCGTGCACATCGCCACCGACCACGCCGGCATGGAACTGAGCGCCCACCTCGTCAGCCACCTCACCGCCAAGGGCTACGAGGTAGTCGACCACGGACCCAAGGCCTACGACGCCCTGGATGACTACCCCTCCTTCTGCATCAACGCCGCCCTCGCGGTGGTGGCGGACCAGGAGGCCGGCGCGAACGCCCTCGGGATCGTTCTGGGCGGCTCCGGAAACGGCGAGCAGATCGCCGCCAACAAGGTCAGGGGCGCCCGCGCCGCGCTGGCCTGGAACCTGTCCACCGCCAAGCTGGCGCGTGAGCACAACGACGCCAACGTGGTCGCCGTCGGCGGCCGCCAGCACAGCGTCGCGGAGGCCACCGAAATCATCGAGGCGTTCCTGGCCGAACCCTTCAGCAACGACGAGCGTCACGTCCGCCGGATCGGCAAGATCGCCACCTTCGAGCGCACCGGCGAGGTCATCGACTAGTGCCTGAAGGGCACTCCGTCCACCGGCTGGCCCGCCAGTTCGGGGACGTTTTTACGGGGGAGCGGCTCGCGGTCTCCAGCCCACAGGGCCGGTTCAGCCAGGGCGCGGCGCTGCTGGACGGCCACACCCTCGTCGGCGCAGTCGCGCACGGCAAGCACCTCTTCCTGGAGTTCGAGCACGGGCTGCTCCTGCACGTCCACCTCGGCCTCTACGGCGCCTGGGACTTCGGCGGCGACCGCCGTTTCCGCGGCGCGTCCAGCATCGGAGCGCCCCGCAAGGTGGGGGAGCGGGAGGTCTTCGACGACGCCGGGGCGGCAGGACCGGACGGGGCGTACGCGGGCCCGCCTGCGCCGGTCGGAGCCGTCCGCGTCCGGCTCGCCAGCGCCCACGGCTGGGCCGACCTCCGCGGCGCGACCACGTGCGCGGCGATCACGGAGGCAGAGGCCGCTGCCGTGCTGGCGCGGCTCGGACCCGACCCGTTGCGGAACCTCCCCGGCGACCGGGACTCCTTCACCGCCGCGATCCTGGCCAGGCGCACGCCTGTCGCGGCCCTGCTGATGGACCAGAAGGTGATTGCCGGCGTCGGCAACGTCTACCGCGCGGAACTGCTGTTCCGGCAGGGCCTGGACCCGTGGCTGCCCGGGACCGGGCTCCCGGCAGAGACCGCCCGGCGGCTCTGGGACGATACCGTCGCCATGATGTCCGACGGCGTCCGCGACGGCCGGATCATCACCACACCGCCGCGCTACTGGAACGGCTCCGACGGCGCCGTAGCCGGGTCCGGCGGAGCCAGAGGCACTCTGCCCGCCCCGGAACAGTCCCATTTCGTCTACCGGCGGCAAGGACTCGACTGC
>CALMVY010000383.1 GCA_937873245.1 uncultured Arthrobacter sp.
CTGCTGAATCTTGCCCTGCGCCAGCGTGCCTGCCTCGTCACGATGCCGAAGTTCGAGCTGGCCGAGTTCCTGCGGATCATCCAGGACCACAAATGCAGCTACCTGTTCATCGCCCCGCCGGTGGCCGTGGCCCTGACCAAGCATCCGATGGTTGCCGACTACGATCTCAGCTCGGTGCACACCACACTGTCCGGAGCGGCACCCCTCGACGGCGAACTGGGCAACCGGCTGGCCGAACGCCTGGGCTGCCGGGTCCTGCAGGGCTACGGCATGACGGAGATGAGCCCGGTGTCCCACCTGATTCCGGTGGACGCCGCGGACCTGCCCGTCAGCTCGGTCGGCTACACCGTCCCCAACATGGACTGCCGGCTGCTCGACCCTGCCACCGGGGACGACATCGAAGTCCCGGCGGAGGGCACCAGCGCGCCCGGCCACCTGCTCTGCCGGGGACCAAACGTAATGCTCGGATATCTCAACCGGCCCGGGGAGACGGCGGACACCCTCGACGCCGACGGGTTCCTCCGCACCGGGGACATCGCCACCGTGGACGCCGACGGCGTCGTGACAATCGTCGACCGGCTCAAGGAACTGATCAAGTACAAGGGCTACCAGATCGCTCCGGCGGAGCTGGAGGCGCTGCTCCTCACGCACCCCGGAATTGCCGACGCCGCGGTGATCGGAACGCCCGACGCCGACGGCCAGGAAGTACCGATGGCGTTCGTGGTGCTCCAGCCCGGGGACGACGACGAACGGCTCGACGAGGCCGCGGTGATGGACTACGTGGCTGCCAGGGTGGCGCCGTTCAAGAAGATCCGCCGCGTGGAGTTCATCGAGGCCGTGCCGAAGTCCTCCTCCGGCAAAATCCTGCGCCGGAAGCTCAAGACGGCGGGGGCGGCAGCCGGGTAGGCCTGGCGCTACCGGCCGCGGCAGCGCCGGAGCGCGCCGGCGCTGCCCGGCTAGTCCGTGACGTCAGTCTTGGCGATGTAAACGTCGCAGGGAGCGTTGTGGGCCACGGAGTTGGCAATGCTTCCGAGCACGCGCCCCAGGCCCTGCATCCGCCGGTTCCCGACCACGATCAGCTGGGCGCCGGAGCGGGCCGCTTCGTCGATCAGGGCCTCGGCCGGCTTGCCGCGGGCGGCCGCGTAGGTGACATGGAGTGCCGGGGTGCGGAGGCTGTCGGCGACGCTTCGGGCGACCTTCTCCGCGTCCCCCGCGTCGGAGACGATCCATTTGTCGCTGCCGCTGCCGTAGACCTCGGTCCTGTCGCTGTCGAAGGCGCTGACCACGTGCAGGGTGGCCCCGAGCGAAGCGGCCAGGTCACGGGCGGTGTGCGCGGCCTTCAGGGCAGTCTCGCTGCCATCGACACCGACAACAATAATTCCGGTCATGAATTGCTCCTTGAGGTCAACGAACGGCTGGCCATGCACCAATGACTCAGGCTACAACGCGGCGATGGCTTCCCGCAGGACCGGTGCCAGCCGGCGGACTCCTTCGCGGATGGACTCCGGCGGGACAGCGCTGAACGCCAGCCGGATCTTGTTGGAAGGGTCATCGGAGTGGGTGAAGGCCGCGCCCGGAATGAAGACCACGCCCGCGTCGATCGCCTTTTCCAGCAGAGGGTAGGTGTCCACGCCCTCAGGCAGGGTGACCCAGACGAAGAAGCCGCCCTCCGGCCGGGTCCAGCTCAGGCCGGCGGGCATGTACTCGTCGAGGGCTGCCAGCATCGCGTCGCAGCGTTCCTTGTACAGCCCGCGGTACGTCTCGATCTGGCCGCGCCAGTCGTAATCGCGCAGGTACGCGGAGACCAGCATCTGGTTGAGGGTGGGAGGGCACAGCGTGACAGCCTCCGACGCCAGGTAGTAGCGGCGCTGGAGGTGAGCCGGGACGAGGGCCCAGCCGATCCGCAGGCCCGGGGCAAAGATCTTCGAGAAGGAGCCCATGTAGATCACGTCGTCCGGATTGGCGGCCCGCAGCGGGGTGAGGGGCTTGCCGTCGAAACGGAGCAGTCCGTAAGGGTTATCCTCCAGCACCAAAATATTCGCGTTTCGGCATATATCCACGACCTGCTGCCGCCGCTCCGGCGACAGGGTGATGCCGGAGGGGTTGTTGAAGCTCGGGATCGTGTACAGGAATTTGACGTTCCTGCCGGCCGTCTGCAGGGCCGCGATCTTGGCCTCGAGGAGGTCGGGGACGATGCCGTCGCCGTCCATTGGCACGGTGGCGACCTCGACCTGGTAGGCCTCAAACGTGTTCAGGGCGCCGACGTAGGTGGGGTCCTCGACCAGCACCACGTCGCCGGGGTTGCAGAAGACCTTGGTCGCCACATCCTGGGCGGACTGTGAACCCGCAGTAATCACCACGTTTTGCGGTTTGGCGTCCAGGATCCCTTCGGCGGCCATGACTTCGCAGATCTGGGTCCGGAGTTCCTCCGTGCCCTGCCCGCCGCCGTACTGCAGGGCGGTCATGCCTTGCTCGGCGACGATCTTTGCGGCGGTCCGGCCGAGCCGTTCCAGCGGCAGGGACTGGAGGTACGGGCTTCCGCCGGCCAGCGACACGAGGCCGGGGCGCATCGAGATGTCGAAGACGTCGCGGACTGCCGATTGCTTGATATTTGCTGCGCGCTCCGAGAACAGGTTCTCGTGGCGGTGGGCGGACGTAGCCGCACGTTCGATTGCGTCAATTGCCTCGGCCGGAAGTACTTCTGCGGCGGCATCAAGTGTTTCGTGGGTCACATCTCCCAGAATACAACCCTTGTTGCTACAGGGGAAACTTTTGTTTCCATCTCGAGAATTCGCTACGGAAGCGGACAGCCGCCACGGGGATCCACGTGGCGGCTGTCGGAAATTGGCGCGAAACCGCCGGGGGAGTTATGCCGCGGAAGCCGTGCGGGATTCTTCCAGCGCGTCGAAGATGCCCTTGATCTGCTCCACCACCTCGGCGTCGTCCTTCGGGTGGACCTCGGCAAAGCGGACCATGGAGCCCGGTACGGCCAGCTTGACGTCCTCCAGCACCTGGGCGCCGGCGATGCCGACGGCCTTGCGGGCCTCATCCTGGGCCCATACGCCGCCGAACTGGCCGAAGGCGGTGCCGACGACGGCGGTCGGCTTGCCGTTGAGGTCGCCGGCGCCGGAGGGGCGTGACAGCCAGTCGATGGCGTCCTTGAGCGAGGCCGGTACCGTGCCGGTGTGCTCCGGGTGGACCAGGAGC
>CALMVY010000384.1 GCA_937873245.1 uncultured Arthrobacter sp.
CCTCGTGATCGACGCCGGCGGCGGGCTCCGCGCCTACAGCCTCCTCGCCGCCCGCCCCGCCCAGGACCCTGACGTGGTGGCCGCCCTGACCATCCTGCCTTCGACCGAGCTGAGCAAGTGCTACGTCCATCCGGACCACCACGGGTTGGGCGCCGCTGCCGAGCTGATGCGCGCCAGCATCGTGGAGGCGGCGGGGTCCGGTGCCCGCGGCCTCTGGCTCGGCGTGAACGAGCTGAACGCCCGCGCCATCCGTTTCTACGAAAAATCCGGCTTCCGCAAGGTCGGTACTAAATCCTTCAGGCTCGGCAACACCGTGGAACACGACTTCGTCATGGAGCGCCCGGTCACGCCGTGACCACGCCGACACGCCGTGACTAAGCCGACAGGCCGTCCGGGAATGACGCCGCAACCGGCGGGGTTGACGCCAGCATGAAGATTGAGATCTGGTCCGACGTGGCCTGCCCCTGGTGCTACATCGGCAAGCGCCGCTTTGAGACCGCCCTCGCGGCGTTCCCGCACCGGGATTCCGTCGAGGTGAAGTGGCGCAGCTACCAGCTGGATCCGTCGCTGCCGGAGCACTACGACGGCACCGAACTGGACTACCTGAGCACCCGCAAGGACATGGCCCCGGCCCACGTCGCCGGAATGTTCGCGCACGTGGCGGAGCAGGCCCGAGGCGAGGGACTCAACTACCGCTTCGACGACGTCGTGGTGGCCAACAGCTTCACGGCCCACCGGCTGATCCACCTCGCCGCGGCCCACGGGAAACAGGACGCGGCGAAGGAACGCCTGCTCAGCGACCACTTCGAGCAGGGCAAGGACATCGGCAGCCGGGAATACCTCACGTCCCTTGGCCTGGACCTCGGGATCGAGGCCGTGGAACTGGACGAACTGTTCACCACCGACAAATACGCCGACGACGTCCGGCTGGACTTCGAGGAAGGCCGGGCCCTGGGTATCAGCGGCGTCCCGTTCTTCGTGATCGACCGGAAGTTCGGGCTCTCCGGCGCCCAGCCCGCCGAGACGTTCACCGAGGCCCTCGAGCAGGCCTGGCAGGAGAGCCGGCCACTGGTGATGGTGGGGGCGGCGGACAGCGGCGAAGCCGGTACCGCATCTGCCGCCACCGGCGAGGCCTGCGGTCCGGACGGCTGCGCGAGCTAGGTCCCGCCGGCGTCGAACGCGGCGCGACCCTTAACTCCCTGGTTGTGCTCCCTTTGGCCCTGGCCCTGCCGGACCATTTGGCCCTTGCCGCCCTGGTCGTGGTGACCCAAACCCTCGCGGAGCTGGTCGGCATGGTCCTCTTCGTCCGCTTCATCCCCCTGATCGTCAGCACCGAACGCCACCGGCAACCCGCGTGAACCGCCCCTGAGGATCAGCATTGGCGGCCGCGGCCCTCAGCCCCGGAAGTCTTGGCGCCCGCAGGCAGGAACAAGCAGAGCTGATCTTCACCGCACGTAAAAGGCGCTGGTGCATGCCAGGCATGCACCAGCGCCCTTTTCGCTTCCCGGATTTTCTACGGCCGTGCGCGGTTCTCTTTGCGGCGGGCGAGGGCGATCAGCCCGGCAATGATGGCGATGACCGCGGCGCCGATGCCGGCCACGAGCAGTGCGTTGCTGTCATCGGGCCGGGGCGCCGAGGTCACCGGAGGTGACTGCGGGCGCAGCGGACGCTGACGGGACCGCCGTCGCTGCCGGTTGCGAAGGCGTTGCTGTGGACGCCGAGGACCGGACGGTGAAAGTGTAGGTGCCTTCGATGGGGTGGCCGTCGGAGGACACGGCACGCCACTGGACGGTGTAGGGGCCAGGCTGTCCGGCGGTGATGGCGGTGGACAGGGTGGCCCCGTTGACCTGGACGTTGTCGTCGCTGAGGGTTTTGCCGGTGCTGTCGGTGACTTTCAGGATGCTGGTGTTCAGCTGGGCCGATTTCAGCGGGGCATCGGAGAGTGTGAGGGAGAGGTCCAGGGTTGCGGGATCGAAATTGGTGCCGGGCGTGAAAGCATCATAGCCTCGCAGGCCCCGGGCAGGCGCCGCCGGGGCACCGGTGCTGGGGATCGTATTCGGCCTAGGCTGGACCCCCTGCATGGGCCCGACGCTCAGCGCGGTTCTGGCGCTGAGCACCACCACCGGGGATCCCTGGCGCGGGGCACTGCTGGGATTCCTGTACTGCCTGGGACTCGGGATCCCCTTCGTCCTGGTCGCCGTGGGCCTGAACTGGGTAACGAAAACCCTGGGGTTCATCCGCCGGCACATCCGCGCCTTCAACATCATCGGCGGTTCCCTGCTGGTCCTGGTCGGGATCCTGATGGTCTCAGGGATCTGGATGCTCTGGATCTACCAGCTGCAGGACCTCGCCGCCACGATCACCACCCCCGTCTGACGGAAGAAGCCAAAGATGACCAATCACCAACCCGCACCTGTTCCTCCCCTGCCGGGGCGGCGCAGCCTGCTGCTGGGTGCAGCGTCCGCGGCGCTGCTGCTGGCCGGCTGCGCCGCCCCCGATACCCTGGCAGTCCAGGCCAAATCCGGGGACAACAAAAACTACATCGCCGGGGACGGGTCCGTTTCCGAATACGCCCCCGGAACCCGCACTGCCCCGGTGGCGATGACCGGTGTCCTTTACGACGGCACAACGGTGGATTCCGCCCAGTGGCAGGGCAACGTCACGGTCCTGAACGTCTGGTATGCCGCCTGCACGCCGTGCCGCAGCGGGTGCTCCCCGCAGCTGCGTGCCCAACCGCACCTGGCAACCCTGGGCCCAGAACTGCAAAGCATGGCCCGACCAGGAGTGACGGGTGATGGCCGTCGCCGCCCTGGCCCTGTTCGTCGTCATGATGCTTCTCGCCGGAGGACTGCGCACACTGATCCAAAGACGCCGCACCGGTGACACCGGCAACCGGCGGCCCCGGGCAGCCCCTGGTTCAACCGAGTGGTGGGGGCTGGTCACCGCCGAAACCGGCTATCTGATGGTCGGCGTCGGCGCGCCCGCCGCTGCCCTGGCCGGCATGCCGCCGTTCCCCACCCTTGACCACCCGGTTGCGCGCAGCGTGGGCCTGACCGTCGCGGTCGTGGGCCTGGTCCTGTCACTCACCGGAATCCAGATCCAGGTGCGCCTGGTGGAAGAACCTTACCTGCGCCCTGAAGCCGGTTTCCCCCTGCCGGCACTCGGGGCCGACAGGCTAGCTTGGCCAGGGGAACCTGTTTACTGACTGTTTACCGTTACGGCATCTGCAGGACGACCAGAGACAACTTGGGGGTCTCGGGCGGCGCCTACGATTCGTGGTGGCGTCATCGAACGCCGACCACCGATTCGTACCCCTTTTTGGAGACCCCCGATGCGACGCACTCTTCCCTTGCTTGGCTCTGCCGGCGCCCTTGTGGCCGCTGCCGTGGCCGTCACGGCACTGGCCGGGCCTGCCGGGCCTGCCATGGCTGCCCCGGACGGCAACAACGGCCGCACCAAGAATGTTATCTACCTGCTCGGTGACGGCCTGGGCCGCACTCACATCACCGCCGCCCGGGAACGCTTCTACGGAGCCGAAGGCAAACTGACCATGGAGACCCTCCCGGCTCAGGGCTACGTCAGCACCTATGCGGTGGAGAAGAAGTCCGGCCAGCCCGGCGAACCGGATTTTAAGCCCAACCTGGTTACCGACTCCGCTTCCGCCGCCACGGCCTGGGCCTCGGGGGTGAAGACCTACAACGCCGCCCTGGGCGTGGACGCCAAGGGCACGGTAGTGCCGACCGCGATGGAACTGGCCAAACAGGCCGGGTACCGCACCGGGAACGTCTCGACCTCCGAAATCACCGATGCGACCCCGGCGGGTCAGATGAGCCACGTCCTGGCCCGCGGTTGCCAGGGTCCGGTCTATTCCGCCTCGGCATGCCAGGACACGGCCGTGACCGGCGAGGCGCTGCCGACCAGTGACGTCAGGGTCACCCCGGTCGCTGACCAGATCGCCCGCAACGGCACCGCCGATGTCATTTTCGGCGGCGGACTGGGACGCTTTGACGCCGCTGACGAAACCGCCTTGAAAGAACAGGGATACTCGGTCCTGGGTTCGGCGGCAAGCCAGATTCCTGCCACCCGCACCGATCTGAACGCAGCGTCCGGAGACAAGGTCTTCGGCCTGTTCAACAAGGGCAACCTCACCGTAGAAAAAGCCAAGCAGGACCACCCCTCCGCCCCCCAGGCCCAGGAACCTTCCCTGCCGGAAATGACCAAAAAGGCCATCGAACTCCTGGAGAGCAAAAAGGGCGCCAACGGCAACGGCTTCTACCTGCAGGTCGAAGGGGCCCTGATCGATAAGCGCTCCCACGCCAACGATGCCGCCCAGACCCTCGAGGAGGTCAAGGCCTTCGACGATGCCGTGGCCGCCGCCCTGGACTTCGCCAAAAAGGACGGCAACACCCTGGTGATCGTGACCGCCGACCACGAAACGGCCGGCCTGAACATCATCGAGAAGGGCTCCTTCACCAACCCCGAAGCAGCAGCACCTCCGGCCAACGTCGACAGCGGGAACACCGCCAACAACTCCACCCCCTCACGGCCCAGTGGAAGCACCAAGGACCCGGCCCGCTCCACCGGCATCATCAACGGCGCCGGAGCGTCCGACCCGCGGAACTTCGGCCCGGCCACCTTCCGCACCCCTAATGACCCGGCCGAGGTCAAGGACGGCTCCAAGGAAGCAAGCCTGTGGCTGACCTACCTCTCCGGCAACCACACGGGTGCCGACGTTCCCGTCTACGCCTACGGTTCAGGATCTGAAAAGCTCCAGGGCAGCGTGGACAACACGGACCTGTTCGACATCGTCGGCAACGCCCTGCGCGTCCTGCGCTGACCTGACCAGTACATCCAAGGGGTCCGGGAAGATTTCCCGGACCCCTTGAAACGGAAAGTACGACCATGCACCATCGAATCATTGTCACGGCCGTGCTGCTCATCACGGCTTTGGCCGTGACAGGCTTCCTTGTCACGACAAAGCAACAGCCCTCCGCGCCGGTCACTACTGGCCAGGGTCCGGCCTCAGCGGCGGCCAAAACCTCATTCCAGGGTCTCCCGGCTCCAGCCGGCGAGCCGGACCTGCCGGCCTTGCACGCGCCAGGACCGGGCAAAGGTAAGTTGCTGCAGGTTCCCGGACCATTCGATGACAGGTTCGTACTGGAAGGCTTGGCCTTCAGCGGTTCCGCGGTGAGCGGAACCGTCAGGGTAACCGGCACCACGAGCGAACTTCTGGACCTTCAGGTTCTGGCCGGTTTCTATGATGACAAGGGCAGCCTGCTCGGCACAGCACGCTTCGACCACCACCTCGCAACCGAAGAACCACACTCCGACACTCCGGCGGAACCGACGGAATTCACCGTCGACGTCCCGGATCAATACCAGGACGCGGCAGTCTCAGCAGCGGTCGGTGTGCCCGTCTTCGTCACCGAATAGCCATCCACACGGAAGGCCGTCGCCTTCCACTGGAAAACCTTCGGCAGGGAACTCCCTCGACTCCGCCACGGTGGAACTGCTGAACCTGCTCGGGCCGGTCGCCGCCGTCAGCAACGTCGTCGTCTTCACTGCCCTATGCTAGGCGCGCGATCCGCTTGCTTGCCGCGAACGTAACCTCCAAACGAAGCCCTCCCACGCAACCCGTCCAGGATGCGGCACGTCACCATCGGGCCCGCTTTGGAGGATCAGCTCCGGTCGGGGGGGAATCCTTATGTTCCAGGCTTTGGCCCCGCATCGGGAGGCGATGCGGTAAAGGGGATGACTGTGCGGTACTTTCCCCCTGGCGTCTGCTGCGGCAATTCGTCTGCTCGAGTGAGGGTGACGTGGGCGAGGTGGTGGCCGATGAGCAGCTTCCCGATCTCGGTGCGTGCGGCTTGCCAAATGCGTTCGGCACCGGCGCCAGCCTTCACGTGCAGGCGGAGCCGGAGTTCGGTGGGGGATGTTTGCACCACTTGGAGCAGCTCGATCCCTGGGACATTGTCAAGCAGGCTGCTGATAGTGAGTGGGGTAATGCTAACGGGTTCCCCGTCACGGACGGGGAAGGTCAGCAGGTCCGCCGTGCGGCCGTGGACGCGGATGGCCGGCAGCGGGTCCCCGCAGGGGCAAGGATCAGGCCGGACCAGCACAGAATCGCCGAGGTCGTACCGCAGGATCGGCTGGACGCGGTTGGCCAGGTTTGTCAGCAAGGTGGTGTGGGATTGTTGGCCGTGCGGGACGGGCTGGTGATTGGTGTCGACGGGTTCGAGGAGTACCCAATCGCTGTTCACGTGCAGCCAGTTCTCACGGCAGCTGTAGGTGAGAAACGGACATTCGGTGGCGGCATAGCTTTGCCGGACAGTGGCTCCGAACGCGGCGGCAATACGGTCATATTCGGCAGCCGGCAGGCCTTCGGCGGACAGGACGACCAGGATGGGGTCGATGCGCAGCCGTCCTGCCTGCTGCTCGCTGCCAAGCAGCGCGCCGGTGCCGGCATAGGAGGCAAGAATGGCCGGCCGGAAGGTGTTGAGCCGGGTCACCAGCTCCGGCAATGGCAGCTGGACAGGCAACACGCCGATGAGGCGCCGGCGGAACCTGTTCTTGCGCAGCCCGGCCGCGGCCGCCGCTGAGGCGAAGTGTCCGCCGGTTGCGTTGACCATGGCGATACGCCCGCCCTGCGCGGCGATCCGTAGGAAGTCTGCCGGAGCGAGCCATGCACCGAGCATCCGTGTGCTCAGCGCGGTGGTCACGGCCAGGGAGTGCTGGTCAAGCAGGAACAGACCGCGGGTTCCGGTGGTGCCCGATGTCGTCAGCGCTGTGTATTGACCGAGAAACTTCTCGCCGACCCGAGCAGGGTCATCGACGAACGACTGGACCTGGGCGAGGCTGATCTTGCGATCGGTCACCCAGTCGTCGAACCGCGCCATCAGCGTTTTCTTGCTGACGACCGGCAGCAGAGCTGCGTCGCTCACCCGCTCGGGCAACCCGTGATAGAGCTCGCGGTAGTAGGCAGAATGGTTGCGCGCGTAGGTGACGATCTCGGCGAGCCGGTCCCTTTGTCTGCGCAGCAGAATTTCCTCACCCTGTTTGTGCACACGGCGCGCGTCCAGCATCAGCCCAAGAACGTTCATCACGACCCGCCGGGATGTTCAGCCTGGTGCTCGCCGGCTTCTTTCCATGCCTCATGGCCGGACCACGCGGCGAATCCCGCGACAACGAGGGCGGCAACCGGGTCGGCCCACCACCAACCGAGGACAGTGTTCAGTCCCAGGCCGGCGAGAAGGGAAATGGACAGGTAGTTCGACATCCAGGTTTCGGTTGATTGCGCCACCAGCACAGGGTTTCCCAGTGCCTGCCCGGTGCGGCGCTGGGCCAAGGCAACCGGGACCATAACGATCAGCGCGGCCACGTTGAGCAAGATGCCCGCCAGTGATTCCCCTGCCTTGTCCTGGGCGATCAGGTCCCGCACGGCCTCGAACACGACGTAGGCGGCGAGTGCGTAAAACGTGAGTGCGATCATTCGCAGGGCCGGCCGCAGACGTGAGGCGGCACCGGCGCGCAGTTGCCAGATCACCACCGAGGCGGCGAAGACCTCGATCGCCGAGTCGATGCCGAATCCAATTAGCGCGGTGGAGTTGGCTATTAGTCCGGCGGTGATCGCGACGGCACCCTCAATGAGGTCCCACACCACAATGAACCACGCCAACCTCAGGCCGCGGCGGGTAAGTCTGTCCTTCTCCATCCCGGTGATCATCGGCATAACCCGATGATAGCGCGTTCTGTGCTGATATGGTGTGACCGCGAGTACAAGTACTTGAGCGAGGGGTACCGGGTTTATGTTGATGAACAGGATTGAAACTGCACTGGTGACCTCGCCGCCCCGTCGGTGGTTGCAGCATTACGAGGTGCACCTGCTGAGTCAGCTGGGCGGACGTACGCCAGGAGCGCGGGTGGCGGAGATTGGCTGCGGCTCCGGCTACGGTACCAAGCTGATCCTCGATAAGTTCGGCGCCGCCGGCGTCGATGCGGTCGACCTTGACCCGGCAATGATCACCCGCGCTGCCAGGCGGCTGCAGCGCTATAGCGGCCGGGTCCGGCTGGCCCAGGGCAGCGCGACGGATCTGCGGGCAGCTTTCTCCACGTTCGGCGGCGGCACTGACGCCAGCTACGACGCAATGTTCGATTTCGCCATCATCCACCACATCCCTGACTGGCGCGGGGCGCTGGCCGAGGTCGCCCGTGTACTCACCCCGGGTGGGCGATTCTTCTTCGACGAGGTCACCGCCGCCGCTCTCGCCCGGCCGTCCTACCGGCGGCTGTTCGATCACCCCGACCAGGACCGGTTCACTGCCGGGGAATTCCTGGCCGAATTGCCCCGCCACGGCCTGGACGTGGGCGACCGCTGGGTTACCCGCGTGGGCGGGGACTATCTCCTCGGAGTCGCCACGAAGCCCGGACGGACCGGGGAAGTAACCAACTAGAAGCCCTCCATGGCTGGTCTCTTCAGTGCTTTACATGCGGCAGGGACGGGCGAAGCGGCTGGCACTTGGATGTGTCCCTGACCTGGCGGGGCGCCTTCCGGGGGACGCCGTTCGGCCACCTGCCCCGGCAAGGTTCCGTGGCACTGCTTGCCGGGAACCGACGAGGTATATCGGAGCCTGCCGGGCACGGTGTCGCAGGGGACGGCCCCCGCGCCTTCCTACCGGGTCAGTCGTGGGTGTGCAAGGGTTTTCCGGCCAGGGCCAGGGCAGCTTCACCGATCGCGTCGTTCTGGGTGGGGTGGGCGTGGAGGAGGCTGGCGACGTCTTCGGGGTAGGCGTCCCAGTTGACCATGAGTTGGCCCTTACCAATCAGTTCACTGACCCGGGCGCCGATCATGTGCACACCGACGATGGGCCCGTCCTTTTGCCGGACCATTTTGATAAATCCTGCGGTTTCGAGCATCTGGCTCTTGGCGTTCCCGGCCAGGTTGTATTCGGTGGTTTCGACTCCATCTGTGCCGAATTGCTCCCGGGCCTGGGCCTCGGTCAGGCCCACGGACCCGATTTGCGGTTCGGAATAGGTCACGCGCGGGATCCCGGATTCCACGATGGACGCCGGCTTCAGTCCGGCAATTTCCTCGGCAACGAAGATGCCGTGCTGAAAACCGCGGTGGGCCAGCTGAAGCCCGGGGACAATGTCCCCGATGGCATAGATGTTGCCCACGCCGGTGTGCAGGCGCTCGCTGGCCAGGACGAACCCCCCGCTCCATCGGGATGCCATTTTCCTCGTACCCGAGATCGGCCGTCGCCGGGCCGCGGCCCACCGCTACGAGCAGCAGGTCAGCTTCGAGCGTCTTGCCGTCCCGGGTAGTGACAGCGACGCCATCCTCGTTCTGCGTCACGCCGGCGAACATGGTGTTCGTGTGAAAGGCGATATTGCGGGCCCGGAAGGCGCGTTCGAGCCCCTTGGACACGATCTCCTCTTCGCCGGGCATCAGCCGGGGCAGCGCCTCAATGATGGTGACCTTCGCCCCGAAGGAGCTCCACACCGAGGCAAATTCCACCCCAATCACTCCCCCGCCGAGAATGATGGCGCTTTCGGGGACGAAGTCCAGCTCCAGGGCATGCTCGGACGTGATGACCCGCCCGCCGATGTCCAGCCCGGGGAGGGACCTGGGGTAGGAACCGGAGGCCAGGACAATGTTGTTGCCCCGGTAACGCGTGCCGCCCACCTCGACGGTGTGCTGCTCAACAAGCCTGCCCCAGCCGCTAATAAGTTCGACGCCGCTGGAGGCAACCAGGCCCTGAAGACCCTTGTACAGGCGGGAGACCACACGCTCTTTGAAAGCGTTCACACCGGACATCTCAACACCTTCGAAGGTCCCGGCCACCCCGACAGACTTGCTGCCACGGATTGCGTCGGCCGCCTCGGCGGAATGAAGCAAAGCCTTAGTAGGGATACACCCGCGGTGCAGGCACGTGCCGCCAAGCTTGTCGCCCTCAACAAGGCGTAGCCGGCGCTGCCGCCTCCGAGGACAACAAGGTCATAGCTCATTGATCTTTCCCGTTCCAAGAAACGGACCGGTCAGCGTGTGTTTGTATCGTACGCGGACGATGCCGGCTCCGGCCGGTATCGGCGCAGACAGAACAATGCCCCCGAAGCGCCAAACAAGGGACAAGGCTTCCTGCCCGGAAGCCGCTGGCCTAGACTCGGGAAAACACGATCTGGCCTGCACAACGGGGAGATATGAGTGACTGCACGGTTGCCTGACAGCTCGCTGGCCCTGCTGCGCGAGGGCTACACTTTCATCTCCGCCCGCTGCGACGAAGCCGGCACGGACCTCTTTCAGACCCGCCTGATGCTCCGCCCCGTCGTCTGCATCAGGGGAGCAGCTGCGGCGGAATTCTTCTACGGCGGAGGCAGGTTCAGCCGTACAGGGGCTCTCCCGCGGTCGGCCAAGCACCTGCTGCAGGACGCCAACAGCGTCCAGACCCTCGAAGGGGTCGATCATCACCGCCGCAAGCAACTGTTCCTGGAACTGGGCAGCCGCGGATCGGCTGAACACCTGGCGGACTATTTTGACGCTGAATGGCACGACCCGGATCGCGGGCTGCCGTCCGGGCGGCGGTTCAACCTTCACACTGAAATCCGCCGGATCCTTACCGCGGCCGCCTGCCGGTGGGCTGGCCTGCCCGCAGACCCGCCCACCGTCCGCAGACGCAGCACGGAACTTGGGCTAATGATCGACCAGGCCGGATCGTTCGGGCCCATGAACTGGTACGCCCGCTGGCGACGCCGTTCCACCGAGAAGTGGGCCGCGACCGCCATCCTGGCAGCCCGCTTGGCCGCGCAGGACCAGGCACCGGCAACCCCGGTGGAAGCCATCGCCTTCCACCGGGACGCCACGGGGAAGGAACTTCCCCCGGACACCGCCGCGGTGGAACTGCTGAACCTGCTCCGCCCGGTCGTGGCCGTCAGTAACTTCATCGTCTTCGCCGCCCTCGCCCTCACCCAGCACCCCGAATGGAAAGACAAACTTGCCAGCGGTGACGACGACGACCTGCACTGTTTCGCCCAGGAAGTGCGCCGGTACTACCCGTTCTTCCCCTTCGTCGGCGGAACAGCCACCGGGCACCTGGAATGGTCCGGGCACGCTTTCAAGCCCGGGGACTGGGTCCTCCTTGACCTGTACGGAACCAACCACGACCCACGAAGCTGGCAAAATCCTGAAAGCTTCGCCCCCGAACGCTTCCGCACCTGGCAGCCTAATCCCAACACCCTGATCCCGCAGGGGGCAGGCGATAAGGAAACAGGCCACCGGTGCCCAGGGGAAGACATCACGGTGGAACTGATGAAACGCGCTATCCGCGCCCTCGCGGCCGCACCCGACCTGCAGGTACCCGCACAGGACCTCAGCTTCAGCCTCTCCAGCATGCCTGCTCTTCCGAAGAGCAGATTCATCATCGATCCGGCAAGTACCCGCCGCCTCTAACTAACGCAATTGCAACAGGGGTCGGAAAGTCCGGAATTTCGTCTGAGTAGGCCACACCCCAAGCCGACGTCAGGCAGCCCTCTCAAAACACCGTCAGAATGAGGTCAACAACGCCATTCCCGACACCACCGGCCAACGGTCTTGATGCCAATCTGACAGTAGGCGTTCGCAACGCCACCGCTTCATCGGGCCGCCGTGACGAATCAGTGCCCAGACTCGACCGCGGCAAACTGACTCCCCCGCCGGCGAAGAGGCTAGGTATAGCCGAATCACTGCTCCCGAGGCCGGAGGATCTTTCGCCGATGTCGTCCGGACGAGGACCTACCTCACTGACATGGCGGACTTCAAAGCCGTCGGTGCCGTGCACGGAGAGATCTTCGGCGATATCCGGCCGGCCACAGCAGTGGTCGAAGTAAAGGCCCCCGCCGCCGACGACCTGTTGGTTGAAATTGAAGCCGATGCCTCAGTCGCGACTCTTTCGCTCAGAGGACGGTTCGAAACGATGTTGAGACATTTATCGTTGAGGACATTCCAGGTTCGGCGAAAAGGTTGCCCGCGCTTAGCCTTGAACCGTGCCCGCTGAGCTCCGTATCAACTAATTTGACTGAAAATCTCAACAAGCGTGAGAAAGACTCATCTTCCGATGGAACTGTCAGGGGTCGCCGGAAGTGACCGGCCGCCACGGCCCGCGTTTGCTGACAGATCGCGCTAAAGTGTCCGTATGCCCAGGATTTCGGCCGCGAGCAACGCCGCCCAACGCGCCGAGACCCAGCACCGCATCCTGACGGCGTTCGGCGAGCTCCTCTTCACCCACGGGCTGCCGGGGCTGACCATGACCGACGTCGCCCGCCACGCCCGGATCGGCCGCACCGCGGTGTACAACTACTACGCGGACATCGAAGAGCTTCTGATCGCCTACGCGCTGGATGAAACCGAGCGGTTCCTGGTTGACCTGCGGGAATCGTTGGACTCGCTGGAGAACCCGGTGGACCGCCTTGCCCTGTACGTACGCGCCCAGGTCGAGGACCTCAGCCGGCGCCACCTGCCCCCCGGTCCCGCGATGGGCGCCGTGCTCTCCCCGGCGTCGTTCGCGAAGCTTGCGGACCATGTCGGGGAGCTCAGCGTGCTCCTGCAGGGCATCCTGCGGGATTGCATCGCCCAGGGCTTCCTGCCGGAGGCGGACATTACCCAGCTCGCCCAGCTCATCCATGGAACCCTGTCCTCCAGCGCCGCCCGGGGTGACGGTGCGGGCCAGGACGCGGAGGCGGAGGCCCGGCTGGCCCGCACCGTGCAGTTCGTCCAGCTGGGCGCCGGGGCCCGGTTCGACAACGACGGCCGTCCCCTCCGCCTGCACTCCTGACGTCGCGTGAGCCCGCGGCGGCGGGCCGGTTGGCCTAGCTGCCGGGACTCGCCGTCGGCGTCGGCATGACGGGCCACTCCGACTCGTCAACAATCCGCCGGTCCTCACGCGGGCAGCTGAGCTGGCCCGGCGTCTGGTCGACCAGTTCCGGCTTCGCCAGCTCCTTGAAATCTCCGGTGAGGATGACGTCCACGCTCGGGTCCGTCCGGGCGTCCTGGAAGTAGTCCGAGCCGGGCAGATTGCGCTGGACACTGAACGCCGCAGACTGGCCCGCGGCGCCTGAAACGATCAACGCCACACCCCGGTAGCTGGACGTCGTATTGGCGACGGCCCCGACCATGAATTTACGGGCCGCGAACTCGTCGGCCACGGACCGGGCCAGGCCCGGGCGGGACGTGGAGTTGTAGACGTTGAGATTGATCTTCTCCGGCGGGGTGTAGTCATAGATCGCCTCCGGGCAGACCGACGCGGCAGCCTGGCTGCGCTCCGCCGTCGGGATTTTGATCTGGCCGTTCATGATTGCCAGCGCAACCACAACGCCGGCGGCAACCAGCCCGAGCAGCAGCACCAGGACGACGCCGTGCAGGATGCGCCGCCGCCTCCTGACCGGGTTGTCGTGCAGTCCGTCATCCTCCACGAAGGTGGCGCGCAAATCAGCGCCGGAAATGACCTGGTGCCCGTGCAGGACAGTAACGTCCTTCGGCTTTCTAGCCATTTATCACCAGGACGCGCGCGTGGATCGCCGTGCGCTGGTGCAGCGCCGTCCGGACGGCGCGGTGCAGGCCATCCTCCAGGTACAGGACGCCCCGGTACTCCACGACGTGCGGAAACAGATCGCCGAAGAAAGTCGAGTCCTCTGCCAGCAACGCCTCAAGGTCCAGCGTGCGCTTGGTGGTCACGAGTTCGTCCAGCCGGACCGGCCGGGGCGGCAGGGCCGCCCAGTCCTTGGGCGTGTTGTAACCATGGTCGGGGTACGGGCGTCCCTCGCCCACGGCTTTGAATATCACCCTGCAAGCCTAAGGAACTTGGACTGCCAAAGGAATCCGCGACTCCCCGGCGCAGGAGGTTGTGGCCAAACGGTAACCATTTGTCATACCGTCCGGCCGTTGCTGTCACTGTCAAGACCTTGCCTGAGGCACGGTCCACAGCACATGCAAAGACGCCCGCCGGCTGGGAGAATGGAGCCATGACAACTCCCGAGCCCCCAGCTTCCCTCCCGCCGTCGGCCCCGCCGCTGGCGCTGCTGCTCGACGTCGACGGTCCCGTGGCGAGTCCCGTCACCCGCGCGGTACAGCCCGAGATCATCGCGGACCTGCTGGCGTTGGCCGCAGCGGGGATCCCCGTCATCTTCAACACGGGCCGTTCGGCCGCGTTTATCCGCGAGCAGGTGATGGAGCCGATGATCGCCGCCGGGATGCCGGCAGACATCCTGATCCACGCCATCTGTGAGAAGGGCGCGGTCTGGTTCAGTTACACCTCCGCGGGCCCCGGCGCCGTCCACGTCGATCACGATCTGGCCATCCCGCGCGCGTTCGGCGACGACGTCCGCCGGCTCGTGGCCGAGGACTACGCGAGCCACATGTTCTTTGACGAGACCAAGCTGGCGATGGTCTCCGTCGAGCAGCACATCACGGTCGAGAACTCCGACTACCGGGACGAGCAAGAGCTGTTCGACGCCGATGCCATGGAGCTGATGGGCCGGCACGGCCTGGGGGTGGTGCGGCTGGACCACCATGCCCCTGATTCCGATGACCGGATCGACTACCGGGTGGATCCCACCATCATCTCTACCGACATCGAGTCCGTGCGGCTCGGCAAGGATCTCGGCGCGAGCCGGGCCGTGGAGCTGCTGGCGGCCCAGGGCGTCACGCCGCAGGCCTGGCGCACAGTGGGCGACTCCCGCACCGATTACGCCATGGCCGACTGGCTGCACCACAACGACCACCCGGTGAAACACGTCGACGTCCGGCCTGCCGACGGCGTCCCGGTGAAACCCTACGAGGTGCTCACCGCGGCAGATCTGGGTTTGGGCGACGACGTCATCCACGACGATGCCGGGGCGGCCTTCCTGCGCGGCTGGCGCGGGGCCCTGGCGGGCTGAACCAGCCGGCTGAACCTGCGGGTGAACCACCCTGTGAACGCAGTGTTCCAGGTGTTGGAAGAGGGTCTCTTGCGGGCCACACTGGCGGCGTTTCAGCCGCGGATTCGCGGGGCGATTTTGGGGCGGGCGATATCATGCAAGTAGGGACACATTCACACAAAGAATCACGGAGAACCGACATTACAGAGTCATTGGTCCAGGACGAGATCTACTACGGCAGCCAGGCATCGGTAGAAGCCCACGATGAGGTCACCTCCGCGGCTGCCGTCGCGAGGTTCCGGACCCGCCAGGATGTTGTCCGCCGGCGGGGCCGGTACGGGCTGATCAATGAGAACCGCACGCCATACCAGGCCATGGTCGAGGACCTGATGTTCATCCGATCGGTGCTTGACGGTGCCGGCCTCGACTACCTGCTGGTCCGGGGGAATAACCACCGGCCGGTCATTGCCGTGGACTGGAAGGACCGCAAGGTGCTCCGCAACGCCGAAGCGAAGCGGCTCGCCTTCGCGTTCATCGTCGGGGCCTCGATGAAGCTGGCGCCCGCCCTCGGCAACGCCGCAGTTGCTGCCCGTGGGGGCGCCTGTCCTTGATGGCCCCAACATCTTCACGGGCAACTGATCAGCGCTCTGGCCGCCCCAGCAACAAGGCCAGGACCCAGCAGTTCTCGTGATGAGCCCCACTGGCGCGGCAGTGCTCGAGGATGGCAGCCTGTACGCCCCGGGGGACAAGCGCATTTCCATTCCGCACTGATTGCAGCCGCCGGTGGAACTCGTCGGTGCAAGTCCCGACGGACGAATGATTCAGTTGAGATCCGCGCAAAAGGGTTCCGGCGATCGACCAACTCCGCACCGGCTGATCACGTTGCCGGAGTTCAGGGTCCTGTTTGTCAACGAGTCCCAACGGTTTTGCGATTCGAGGCTGGAGTGGCGCCGCTGGCTCAAAG
>CALMVY010000385.1 GCA_937873245.1 uncultured Arthrobacter sp.
ACTCTCGCTTTTGAAATCGAGCATGATTGATCGCTTGTTGCGATTGACAGCGAGAAACACCGTCGCCTGATCGCCGGCGAACGGGGGAAGGCCGCGGGTGTCGTCGCCTTTAGGCGCCCGCTCCACCTTGACCACATCCGCGCCCATGTCGGCCAGCAACATGGTGCTCAGCGGCCCGGCGATGATCTCGGTAAAGTCGAGCACGCGCACGCCGGCCAGCGGCCCGGCCAGCCAATTCTCGGCTTCCTGCTGCGAACGCAGCCGCACAACGGTGAGGTGCGGGTGGTCAGGGATGAGGCCGGGGACTGCCGTGCTGTAATTGCGCCGGGACCTGATGGCCCAGCGCACGATGTGGTCACGATCGGTGAGGACTGTCCAGAGCGGCTGCTTCCATGTTGCCGTTCCACAACTCCTCCCGGCTCCATCGGCGGCGGATGGTGCGTCGGAGGAGGCGGGGGAGTGTGACGCGCACAAAGGGCAGATCGAGCCAGACCAGCACATCGGCGCTCTCCGCGAGCAGCGGCCGCGCGGCGTCGTACTGCCACTCGGTGGTCCACGAGCCGGTCCTCAGCAGCGAGTGCACGTCGGCGAGAAACTCCGGTCGTGGCATCCACGCCGGTCCGTGGAAGAGTGCGTCGATCTCTGTATGCGGACCTCCCGTTATGGCAGAGATTCGCCGGGCGAGCGTTGTCTTGCCCACCCCCGATACGCCGGCCACGAGCACGCGCTTCGGGGGATAGGGCAGCGGGTCTTTGTGAGAGCGCATGGTGAGAGCTTAGGCGGAAGAGTTCCGTTCCACGTTCCACGACCCAGGCCGGAGCGCATGCAAGGATGATCCGGTGTTGTATGCCAACGAACAACGTGTACTCGACGCGGCCACCGAGCTGGTGGGCCGAATCCCCGATTCCCCGAACCACACGGTCGCCGCCGCTGCGATGGACACCGAAGGGCGGATCTTCACGGGCACGAACGTCTACCATTTCACCGGGGGACCGTGCGCCGAGCTTGTCGTTCTCGGGGCAGCGGCGACGGCTGGCGCCGGGCCGCTGACAACAATGGTCGCGGTGGGCAATGAAGCCAGGGGCGTCGTTGCCCCCTGCGGACGCTGCCGCCAGACCCTCCTGGATCTGCACCCGGACTGCTTCGTTATAGTGCCCGCGGCGGAAGGCCCGGACTGCAGACCTATTCACGAGCTGTTGCCGTTCGCCTATCGCTGCCCCGGGGCGGCAGCCGAACGATTCGTCCGGTTCAACAGCGCATACTTCGAGCGCATCCGCTCCGGCGTGAAGACGGCAACCACCAGGTACCGGGACCCCGTGGAAATCGGCCCCGCACTCTTTATCTTCGAAGATGACGACGGTTACCGCCGTCTCCACGGCGTGATTGACGACGTCGAAATGCTCCGCTTTGACGAATTGACGGCCGAACATGCGGAACTGGAAGGAGCATCTTCGCTGGAAGCTCTGCGTACGGGACTGCGGCACCACTACCCCCACCTGGCCGACGACGCATGCATTAGTGTTGTCCGGTTCCATCTTCAAGAGCCTCCGAGCTAGGTAGCGTGCAACT
This sequence comes from uncultured Arthrobacter sp., assembly GCA_937873245.1. Taxonomy (GTDB): domain Bacteria; phylum Actinomycetota; class Actinomycetes; order Actinomycetales; family Micrococcaceae; genus Arthrobacter. Next base: position 1,570 of record CALMVY010000385.1, read on the forward strand.
CGGCCAATGGTCACGACCCATCGCCTGTGGATCGATATAGTTCCGGCATGCCCAAGCTGATCGAACCCTCCGAAGGGCTGCACGCGGCCTGGCTTGAGGCACGTGCAGAGTGGGGTCCCGGCGTCCATGAGGACGGGTTTGGGCTTTTGCCGGCGGACGATGTCGACTCGCCAGCCGGGTTCGCTGCTTGGGTGGAGCGGCTGGCAGGCGAATCGGCACGCTGTACGTACCGTTGGATTGTTGAGGACGACCAAGTTCTCGGCGGGATCGCGCTGCGTCACGAGGGACACGACCTAGCGCCGCGGGCCGGACACATTGGCTACGGAGTCCGGCCGTCGGTCCGTCGGCGCGGATTGGCGACCTGGGCTCTTGGCCGCATGGTCTGGGAGGCGCGGTCACGGGGTACGGAACGCTTGCTGGTTGTCTGCGGGCCTGGAAACCTCGCCTCGGCGAAAACTATTGAGCGCCAGGGCGGCGTCCTCGAGGATGACGCCGGGAATGGCGCTGTGCTGCGCTACTCGATCAGGACCGGTCGCTAGTATGAGCTCAGATGAGTACGGTTCGCAGGAGAGACGCCGAACATTGCTGTTACCGCTCGGCGAGATTTGCCGTGCCGTAGGCTTCCTGGACGTCGGAGCTGTATCTGTAGATGGTGACGCTTCTGATCCTCGGCAATGACGGCCACTCGGCAGTCAGATCGTAATACTGTGTTCCCATCTGTGCTTTCAAGGGTGCCACCACAAAGTATTCCGTGGAATTGAGTGCTATCTCCCCGGTGGACGAGGGCTCCAGCGTGCCAGGGTTGAGGTGGACGTAAAGATCGTCGCCATCTCCGGTGGAGAATTCAGCGAGCTCCAGCTCCACCTTCGACGGAGTTACCGTCAGCGCCACAGTGCCGCGCGTCATGGCTGCCTGTGACACGAATTCTCCGGCAAGCACCTTTGCCTGGTCGGACGGCTGGGCGGGACTGGAGCCAGAGGTGGTGGCTACGGGTGCCGTGGCCCCGGGGTCCTCCGGCGGCCCGGAGTACGTGCATCCGGCAAGGGCGGCCACAAGAGTGGCAGCCAGCGTTGTCTTGATTATTTTCATGTTTCCCCCAAGGAATGGCTTCTGGACACGGCGTCGTGCCTGGTGAGCTTTTCAGCCGAGTCAATCACAGCCCTTGTGGCTTGAGGTTCATCGGGGTTCAGACGAGGGCGTGGCGTGGCCGTACCGGGTTCCTCCCAAGCAGGAGCCGAACACCTCCCGGCTCCTTCTGCCTCCGTCCTTTGGGACAGAGTTACTGAAGGCTACGAAAGCATGCGGCGTATCGCCGTCCCATCGGAAGTTGCGGACGCTTCGGGGAGGGTGGTTCGCTCTCCGGTCGCTGGTCAGTGAGGGTGCCACGATGCTGCACCGCTTTCCATCATTTTTGTCAGAGGTGCCCGTTAGGTTGGATGTATGGAAAGCACGGACTGGAGTGCGGAGGGCAGGGAGGCCTTGGCGGCTGTCGCGGCGTTGACGGCGGCGCTGGATTCCTTCACCGTGCCCGGCGCTGATCCGACTGGTCCGTCCGTTTCCGGCGCTGATCATGTTGGTTCCCAGGCCGTTCCTTTATGGGACGATCCGTTGCGGGACGTGGCGGATGCGTGTTTGGACGGTCTGGCCGAGGTGGCGCGGCTGGAGGCCCGGGCGGCGGCGTTGAAGGTGCGGTTGGCCGCGGAGTATGTGCGGGCGGCGACGGCGTTGGCGCCGCCGGCGGCGTCGCCGCAGGAACATACCGCCTGGGAGATGGCCTTGGTGGCCGAGGTCGCGTGCGTGCTGACCGTGAGCGAACGGTCCGCCGGTGCGCTGCTGGCAGAATCACAGGCCCTGACGACGGCGCTGCCCCTGACCCTGGGCGCCTTGCAGGCCGGGTCGGTCTCGTGGCAGCACGCCCGGATCATGGTCGACGAAACCGCTGGCCTGGACGCGGCCGGGGCGGCCGCGCTGGAGGCGCACTTCCTGGACCCCGACGTACCCAACCCGGCCCGGGGGTGCCCCGCCGGGGAGCTCGTGCCGGGACGGTTCCGCGCCAAGGCCCGCACCTGGCGGGAACGCCACCACCCGGTCAGCATCGAAAAACGCCACGGCAGGTGCGCCGCGGACCGGCGGGTGGAGTTCGTCCCGGACCGGGACGGCATGGCCTGGCTCAACGCGTACCTCCCGGCCGATACCGCGGCGGGGATCTGGGAGCGGAGCACCACCGCCGCCCGTGCGCTCCAGGGCCCGGACGAGGCCCGGAACCTGACCCAGCTCCGCGCCGACGTCGCCGCGACCTGGCTCCTGACCGGCAACACCACCGACGGGTTGGCCGACAGCGGGGCGGGGACTTCGGACAGGACCGCCGGCGGCTTGGCCGACGACGGAACCACCAGCACGGGCACGGGGGCTCCGGACGGGATCGCTGGCGGATTGGCCGGCGATAGGTCCGGGATGGCCGGCATCTTCGCGGGCGTGCCGTCGCCGCGGGCGCAGGTGCTGGTCACCGTCCCGGTGATGTCCCTCCTGGGCGCCAGCGATGAACCGGCGATGCTGGACGGGTATGGTCCGATCCCGCCGTCCATGGCCCGACGGCTGATCGCCGACGGCGCCGACCCGTTCTACCG
>CALMVY010000386.1 GCA_937873245.1 uncultured Arthrobacter sp.
CTGATCCGCGGCACGGGACAGGCGCAACGCCTGGAATCCACCCTCGGCTCCTGCGCCGGCGTTCTGTTGTCCTGCCTGGGGGCCGGCTGGATCGCGTGCTTCCGCTTCAACGGCGTCCGCGAGATGCTCCTGGTCGCGGCGATCAGCGCCGCGATCGCCCTGATGGCCGGCCTGATCCGCTGGCCGGACCGGGTAGTGGCACCGCTGGGCGTCGTCGGTGCAGGGCTTGCCGGACCGCTCGCGGGCCTTGTATTCTCCGACATCGCGGTGCTGCCTGCCGCTATCGTCGGTGTCGTGGTGGGGGCCGTGCTGGTGAGTTTCCGCCGGCTGGTGATCCTCCGCGGTGAATCCTTGAGCTTTGCGGCGGCCCTCGGAATGGGGCTGGGCCCGGTTGCCGCCGTCGGTTCGCTCGCGTACTTCATAGACAAACTACTCATCTACTAAAGCGTTAGGATGGCATCATGTCCGTACTTGCATTTGAAATTTTCTTCCTTGTCCTCCTCGGCGTTGCCAGCCTGGCCATGGCCTGGTTTGCCGGCTTTGTTGTGTACCGGCTCTTCAAAGGCCAGAAGTAACAGCCAGAAGTAAACGCCCCGCAAAGTCCCGTCGTTTCCAGAGGTAGCTGCTGTGCCGATTGAAATCCCTACAGACTTGACACCCGAAATCGTTCCGCTGTCCTGGCTCATTGGTGAGTGGGAGGGCCGCGGCCGGCTGGGGGCCGGGGAAGAGGACTCCGAGCACTTCCTGCAACACGTGTCCTTCACGCACAACGGCCTGCCGTACCTGCAATACCGTGCCGAAAGCTGGCTGACCGACGACGAAGGCACCAGGTTGCGTCCGTTGACCGTCGAAACCGGTTTCTGGGCCCTGGAGCGCAAGCAGCGCGAAGAAGACGGCGGTCCCGGCCTGATCCCGGCCGACATCGTTCCCGTGCTCAAGAGCGCCGACGAAGTCGAAGCCCTGCGCAACAAGGACGGCGGCTTTGACATCTCAGTCTCGATTTCCCACCCCGGCGGGATTTCCGAGCTGTATTACGGGCAAATCAAGGGCCCGCAGATCCAGCTCAGCACCGACATGGTGATGCGCGGCAGCCACTCGAAGGAGTACACGGCCGCCACCAGGATCTTCGGACTCGTGGACGGCAACCTGCTCTGGCGCTGGGACGTGGCAACAGGCAAAGGCCCCGCGGGGGGCAGCGGCCTGGAGGCCCACGCCTCCGCCATCCTCCACAAAGTCACCTGATCGGCCGCGCGCACCCAGGCGGCTGAGCGGCCGTCGACACGCCGGGTTTGAGCCTCACTGATTTTCCGTTGTCCACAGCGACCGCAGGGAGCACCAAAGTGAATGCCACACCCGCCATGCCCGACTCTTCCGCCGATTTCAGCGACCTCAAAGCCGTGTACTTCAACGGCACCCTCAAGAAGTCCCCCGAGACCTCCAATACGCAGGGCCTGATCGACGTCAGCCGGCGGATCATGGAGAAGCACGGCGTCACCACGCGGGTCATCCGGACGGTGGACCACGACATCGCCAGCGGCGTCTACCCGGACATGCGCGACCACGGCTGGGGCACCGATGAATGGCCCGAGCTGTATCCTGCCGTCCGGGAAGCGGACATCGTCGTCGTGGCGGGACCCATCTGGCTGGGCGACAACTCCTCCCAGACCAAGAAGCTGATTGAACGCCTCTACGCGCACTCGGGTGAGCTCAACGACAAGGGCCAGTGGGCGTTTTATCCCAAAGTGGGCGGCTGCCTGATCACCGGCAACGAGGACGGGATCAAGCATTGCGCCATGAACGTTCTCTACAGCCTCCAGCACATCGGTTTCACCATCCCGCCCCAGGCCGACGCCGGCTGGATCGGCGCCGTGGGCCCTGGCCCGAGCTACCTCGATGAAGGCTCGGGCGGCCCGGAAAGCGACTTCACCAACCGCAACACCACCTTCATGA
>CALMVY010000387.1 GCA_937873245.1 uncultured Arthrobacter sp.
CTTCGGGCTCAACACAGACCCCGCCACCATCCCGCCCGTCCTCGGCTGGGCCCTTCTCCTGGCCATCGTCACGGCGGCCACCAAGATGCTCACCGGAATCTGGGCGGCGAAGCGCGCCGGAATCGGCGTGCCGGGCCGCTTCCGCGCCGGCGCGGCCCTGGTCGCCCGCGGAGAGTTCTCGATCGTGATTGCCGGGCTCGCCGTGGCCTCCGGTGTCGTCCCCGCGGAGCTCGCGGCGCTGGCGACGGCCTACGTGCTGATTATGGCGGTGACGGGCCCGCTCGCGGCCCGGTTTGTGGAACCAATTGTGGCGATGCTGCGCCGCCCGGCGAAGCCGCCTGCGGTCCGGACGGCCGACGGGATCTGACCGCACTGCAGTCGCACAGCGCAGCCCGGCGGCGGGTGGGTTTAGACGTCCGTGCGGTGGAAGTTCAAGTGGCTGCGGCTGGCCGTGGGGCCCCGCTGGCCCTGGTAGCGGTTGCCGTACTCGCCGGAGCCGTACGGGTGCTCGGCGGCCGAGGTGAGCCGGAAGAAGCAGAACTGGCCGATCTTCATGCCCGGCCACAGCTTGATCGGCAGCGTCGCCATGTTGGACAGCTCCAGGGTCACGTGGCCGGAGAAGCCCGGATCGATGAATCCGGCGGTCGAGTGAGTGAGCAGGCCCAGGCGGCCCAGCGAGGACTTGCCCTCGAGCCGGGCGGCGATATCGTCGGGGAGCGTCACCGTCTCGTAGGTGGAGCCCAGCACGAATTCCCCGGGGTGCAGGATGAAGGGTTCGCCGGTCTCGACCTCCACCAGGCGGGTCAGCTCGGGCTGTTCCTCGGCCGGGTCGATGTGGGCGTACTTGTGGTTGTCGAAGAGACGGAAGAACTTGTCGATCCGGACGTCCACCGACGATGGCTGCACCATGGCGGGGTCGAACGGCTCCAGAACGATCCGTTGGGAGTCAATTTCGGCACGAATGTCGCGGTCGGAGATCAGCACAGTCTCAAAATTACCGTACCCGCGGGGAACAGAAGTGCGCGGCGCCAGTGTTACAGCACTGCTGTTACGGCCCGGCCTGTTTTTCCAGTTGTTCTTCCAGCACCGTTTTGAGCTGTTCCAGCTGGCAGACTTCAGCCTTCAGCCGCCTGCGGAATGGGGACTTGAGCCTGGCAAGGAAGCCCCGGGGCTCACATTCGAGGGCGAAGCGGACCCTGGTGCCGCCGCTTTCCGTGCTCAGGTAGTAGCCGCCGTGTGTCCGCTCCGGGCCGGCCAGGGCCTCGTACTGGATTTCCGCCCCGGGCCGCGCCTCGGTGATCTCGAAGTCTCCGCATTGGGTGCGCCCGCCAGGGCCTGTGATGGTCTGCCGGTAGACGGCACCCTTGGTCCCGGCCGCGCCGGATGCCAGCTCGATGCTGCGGATGCCGGCGCGCCAGCTGGGCAGGTTGCGGGCGTCGAGCAGGAAGTCATACACGCTCATGGCATCCCGATGGATGACGACGTCGTACTCTGCGATTGCCACGGAAATCCTTGATCGGCGGACAGCTGATGGGCGTAGCCCGCTTCCCCGGAACTGCAGCTAACTCCTTCAGGATAGACAGCAAGGCCCGCCCCGCGCGGTTGCGGGACGGGCCTTTATCGAAGAGTTATGGGACTATCCGGGCTGTGCACCGGACTGTGTGCTGCTCCGCGACTCCTCCGCAGGGGCTAGTTCAGGGGCTGCTTCGGTCAGCTTCGGCACCGAGAACACCACAATGGCGCCGACCACGGCGAAGGCCGCGAACATGTAGAAGTTGAGCTGCCAGCCGAACGCCATGCCGGCGATCAGCCCGCCGATCAGCGGCCCGCAGATGGCGCCAATGCGTCCGATCCCAAGGGACCAGCTCAATGCGGTGGCGCTCAGGGACTGCGGGTAGTGGGTGGCGCAGTAGCCGCCCACCAGGATCTGGGTTCCCACGGAACCGAGGCCGGCGAAGGCGACGATCACGAGCAGCATCGCCAGCGGGAGCTGAAGGCTCAGCATGAGGATGGCGACGAAGGCCAGGAGGAAGGACGCCGTCACCACCTTGCGGATGCCAATTTTGTCCGCCAGCACGGAGGCACTGATGGAGCCGACGATCGCGCCGGCGTTGAGGACCAGCAGGAACGTCAGGGCATCCCCGAGCTGGAAGCCGGCCTGGCGCATGATCTGCGGGAGCCAGGTGTTCAGCCCGTACACCAGCAGCAGGCCGCAGAAGTTGGCGAGCGCGAACAGGACCGTGGAACGGATCCACTTGCGGGTGAACAGGGTCTTCATGGCTGATTTCGGGGCCTCGGCGCCGGTCTTGACGTCCTCGGCGGTCACGATGTCCGAGTAGACCAGCCCGTAGCGGTCCGCGGTGGCACGTGCTTCCTCGATGCGCTGCTTGCGGGCCAGGTAGGCCACCGACTCGGGGAGGAGCTTCCAGGCGATGGGGAGCAGGGTGATGAGGGGCAGGGCGCCGATGGCGTACATCCAGCGGAAGTCGATGTGCTGCAGGAGGTTGATGGCGAGCAGCGAGGCGCCGACGCCGCCCACCGAGTACCCGCTGAACATCACGGCATTGGCGATCTGGCGGCGCTCCTTGCGGGCGTATTCGACCGTCAGCGCAATGCAGGTCGGCACGATGCCGCCCAGGCCCAGCCCGGTCAGGAACCGCAGGAAGCCGAAGACCTCGGCGGACGGCGCGAAGGCCGTGAGCAGCATGCAGGTGGAGAACCAGGCGATGCAGGCAAGCATGATGCGGCGGCGGCCCAGTTTGTCGGTCAGGATGCCGACGGAGAGCGTGCCAACCAGCATTCCGACGAGGGCCAGGCTGCCGATCAGGCCTGCCTGCCCGGGGGTGACACCCCATTCCTGGAACTTCAGGATCGTTGGGACGGTGGAACCGTAGACCACCAGGTCATAGCCATCAAAGACGATGGCCACGAAGCACAGGATGAGGACCGCGTGGCCCTTCCAGCGAGGCGTGGCCTCGTTGCGCAACTCAGTCGACATTGACTGCGTCATGGATGTACCTCTCGTTGGGATTTCATGGGGTTTGTGTGGTAGCTCACATGCTGTGCCCACTGTGTCACGCTTTGATTCCGACAGTAAACAAATCAGCATATATCGTTTGCGTAACGATCGTCAGCCGTTGCGGGAAGGTGTTAGTGGCCCTTGAACGCCTCGGCGAGCCACCAGGCGCCGCCGTCGGACGCGATCTTGGCGTCGATGACCAGCGGGCGGGAGGGCCGCTCCCGTACCCAGCCGCGGACCTCCTCGAGGTCCGCCACGCTGCGGACCGTCACGGCGTCCGCGCCGAAGCCGCGGGCGATCGCGGCGATGTCCGTGTCGGGGAAGGTGACAGTACTGAGGTCGACCGGTTCGATGGCGGGGCCGCCGTCTTCCCCGGCGCCGAAGTGGTGGACCTCCGCACCGTAGCCGGCGTCGTTGTAGATGATGCAGACCAGGGGCACTCCCAGGCGGACAGCGGTCTCCAGTTCGCTGATGCCCATCAGGAACCCGCCGTCCCCGGCGCCGAGCACCGGCAGCCGGTCCGGCCGGGCCAGCGCGGCCCCGATCGCCGTGGAGAGGCCCAGCCCGATCGACTGGAAGGCCTGGGTGAAGCAGAAGCCGAACTCGTCCGGGACCTTCAGGTAGGTGCTGGGATAGCCCATGAAGTTGCCCGAGTCGATCGAGACGATCCGGTCCGCGGGCAGGATGGTGTCCAGTTCACGGCTCAGCACCCGGGGATCGATCCACCCGCCGCCGGACAGGTCCGGAGTTCCGACGTCGTTCCAGCGCGAGCGTTCCGCGATGGCCGCCGCGTTCGCCTTGGTGCGGTACCTCTCGGCCGGTTCCGGCTGGAGCGTCCGCAGTTCCGCGAGGACATCCGCCGCGGTCAGCGCGGCATCCCCCACCACGCCCAGGTCGACGGGCCGGTTGGCGCCGAGGGCGGAGTCCTCGGCGTCGACCTGCACCACGGCGGTCCCGTCCGAGATCAGGCGGCCGTGCCGCATGGTCCACATGTTCAGGGCGCAGCCCCACCCGACGATCAGGTCGGCGCCCTGGATCAACCCGGCGGTGAGCGGCGAGGAGAATCCGCCGGAGATCCCGAGGTTGAAGTCGTCGTCATGGAACAGCCCGTTCGCCACCGCGGACGTGGCTACCAGCGCACCGGCATGGGCGGCCAGGCCGAGCAGCTGCTCCCTGGCACCCCGCGCCCCGCGGCCGGCCACAAAAACCGGGCGCTCCGCGGCGTTGATCAGATGCGCCAGGCGCCGGACGCTGGCGGCGGCCGGGCGGACCGGCTGGGCGGCGGCGACCGCTGCCGGATGGGCGGCGGCAGCGTGTCCGGCGGCGGGGGCCGGTGCGGACTGGACGTCCAGGGGCAGGTTGAGCACCACGGTGCGGCGTTCGTTCCGTGCCGTGCGGAAGGCGCGGAGGGTGTCCGCGACGGCGGTGGCCGGGGAATGGATCCGCTCGCTCACGGCTCCGACGCTGCGGGCGAGCGCATCCTGGTCGATCTTGAAGTTGGACCGGACCGCAGAGGCCTGGGTGTCCGCCGTGAGCACGATCAGCGGCGTGCGGCTCTTGGCGGCTTCGCCGATCCCGGTGATCGCGTTGCTCAGCCCGCAGCCCTGGTGGGTGCTGACCACGCCCACCAGACCGGACATCCGGGCGTAGGCGTCCGCCATCGTTGCGGCGCCGCCCTCATGCCGGGCGGCGGTGAACTGCACTCCGGCCAGGCGCAGGGCGTTGGTGACCTCGAAGTTGCCGCTGCCGACGACGCCGAAAACGTGCCCGACGCCGAGCTCCGCCAGGGTCCGGCCGACGAGCTGGGCGACGGTCTCCGGGACAGTCTCCTGCGGGGCATCGGCCTGCACCGGCGTGTCCGGGGAACTTTGTGAAACTACTAGCATGGACTTACCTCCCACTCAGTAATGCACGAGTACTGCTCTTCGAACTTCCAGGCGGCGCCATGAACCCCACCCAGTCCCTCCCCTGCACTGCCACGACGGCAACCCTGGTACGGACCATTGAATGGGTGGATACGGATGCCGCGGGGCACCAGCACAATTCGGCGGTGCTCCGCTTTGTCGAGGCCTGCGAGGCCAAGTTGTTCCGGGACCTGGATCTGCCGGAGTACTTTCCGTCGGCACCGCGGGTTCGCCACGAGCTCAACTACCGGGCGAAGTTGTACTTCGGCCAGCGGGTCACCACCACCGTAGTGGTGGAGAAAATCGGCCGCACGTCCATGACGTTCAGCTTTGAGGTGTGGGGCGAGGAGTTCCGGGGCGAACCCCGGGTCCTCGCCGCGCACGGATCCTTCGTCACGGCCCACGTGGCCCAGGGCGGCACGGCCGCCACCCCGTGGCCGGGGGAAGTGGCGGCCAGAGTCACCGCCCGCGAGGGCTAGCCGCTACACCGACGCCGGCACCTTCGCCGGCGTCCAGCGCAGATGCGTTGGCAGCTCCGCGATCTCCGGCTCCCGCACCAGCGCCAGCCGGGGCCGGACCGCGTCGGTGCGGGCCGCCGGCGGTTTCCGGCTGCCCGCGCGGAACTGCTGCGGCCAGTCGGCGCCGGGCCCGCGGTAGTCCTGCTCGATCGCCGCATGCAGGGTCCACTGCGGGTCAAACAGGTGCGTGCGGCCGAGGGCGCACAGGTCCGCCCGGCCTGCCAGCAGGATCGAGTTGACGTCATCGTAGGAGGACACCGCCCCGACGGCGATCACCGCCACGCCTGCCTTGTGGGCCACCTCCTGCCGGATGCGGTCCGCGAACGGGGTCTGGTAGCTGCGGCCGTAGGCGGGCTTCTCCTCCTTGACCACCTGGCCGGAGGAGACGTCCACGCCGTCGGCGCCGTGCTCCACGAACGCCCGGGCAATCGCGACGGCGTCGTGCTCGTCGTTGCCGCCGGGCGCCCAGTCGGTTGCCGAAAGCCTGACGGTCAGCGGCCTGTCCGCGGGCCAGGCCGCGCGGACCGCGTCGAACACCTCCAGCGGGTAGCGCAGCCGGTTCTCCAGCGATCCGCCGTGTTCGTCGCCGCGCCGGTTGGCCAGCGGCGAGAGGAAAGAGGAGAGCAGGTAGCCGTGCGCGCAGTGCAGCTCCAGCAGGTCGAAACCGGCGGCGGCCGCACGGACGGTGGCGGCGACGAATTCGTCCCGGACCTGGTCCATTTCGGTGCGGCTGATTTCCCGCGGGGCAGGGCTGCCGGGGCCGTAGGGGATGGCCGAGGGGCCCACGGGCTCCCAGCCGCCCTCGGGGAGCGGCTCGTCGATGCCTTCCCACATGAGTTTGGTGGAGCCCTTGCGGCCGGAGTGTCCCAGCTGGACGCCGATGGCAGCGCTGGAGCGGTGGTGCACGAAGTCGACGATTTCGCGCCAGCTCTCCTGCTGGGCCTCGTTGTAGAGGCCGCTGCAGCCCGGCGTGATGCGGCCGGTCTCGGAGACGCAGACCATCTCGGTCATCACCAGGCCGGCGCCGCCGAGGGCTTTGCTGCCGAGGTGGACCAGGTGGAAGTTGCCCGGGACGCCGTCGGTGGCGGAGTACATGTCCATCGGGGAGACGACGATCCGGTTCTTCAGTTCCAGCCCGCCGATCCGGTACGGCTGGAACATGGCGGGGGCGCTGCCGGCGATGCCCTGGGTGCGGGCGAATTCCTCATCCACCCGGGCCGCGAACTCGGGGTCGCGCAGCTTGAGGTTGTCGTAGGTGATCCGGCGGCTGCGGGTGAGCAGGTTGAAGCAGAACTGCACCGGGTTCTGGTCCTTGTACATGCCGATGTTCTCGAACCATTCCAGCGAGGCCTGGGCGGCGCGCTGGGTGGACTCGACCACGGGCCGGCGCTCGGTTTCGTAGGCTTCCAGGGCGGCCCCGAGCTCGGCGTGCTCGTGCAGGCAGGCGGCCAGGGCGAGGGAGTCCTCCATGGCCAGCTTGGTGCCGGAGCCGATGGAGAAGTGCGCGGTGTGGGCGGCGTCGCCGAGGAGCACGATGTTGCCGTGCCGCCAGGACTCGTTGCGGACCGTGGTGAAGTTGATCCACTTGGAGTTGTTGACCAGGACCTCGTGGCCCTCCAGTTCCTCGGCGAAGATGCTGCGGATGGCGTCCACGGCCGCCTCGTCGCTTTCGCCGGGCCGGAAAGCCTGGTTTTCGGTGGCGTCGAAGCCGGCCCTGCGCCAGACGTCCTCGTGCATTTCGACGATGAAGGTGCTGCCCTCGTCCGAGTAGGGGTAGCCGTGGATCTGCATCACGCCGTGCTCGGTGTCCTTGACGAAGAACTTGAACGCCTCGAAGACGAGGTCGGTGCCGAGCCACATGTACTTGGACTTGCGGACGTCCAGGCTGGGCCGGAAGACGTCGGCGTAGCGGGAGCGGACGGCGGAGTTCAGGCCGTCCGCGGCGAGGACCAGGTCGTAGTCCCGGCTGAGTTCCTCGACGTCGGGCGCCAGGGTGCTGAAGCGCAGGTCGACGTCGAGCTCAGCGCAGCGGCGCTGCAGCAGCTCGAGCAGCTCCTTGCGGCTCATGGCGGCGAAGCCCTGCCCGCCGACCGTGTGCTGCGCGTCCTTAAAGTGGATGTCGATGTCGGTCCAGCGGGCGAAGCGCTCGGACATGTACTCCGCGATTACGGTGTCCGCGTTGCCGATGCCGCCGAGGGTTTCGTCGCTGAAGACGACGCCGAAGCCGAAGGTGTCGCTTGCAGCGTTGCGCTCCCAGACGGTGACCTCATGGTTCGGGTCCAGCTGCTTCATGAGGGCGGCGAAGTACAGTCCGCCCGGACCGCCGCCGATGATTGCGATTTTCATGTGGTGCCTCTCAAGCGTTCTGGTGTTCGGGGGTGGCGGTGTCAGCGGCCAGCTGCTCGCGCAGCCGGAAGTGCTGGAGTTTGCCGCTGGGGTTGCGGGGCAGTCCGTCGACGAAGTTCACCTGGCGCGGGTACTTGTACGGGGCGATGGACTGCTTGACGAAGTCCTGGATTTCCTTGCGCTTCGCGTCATCGGCCTCGACGCCCTCCCGCAGCACGATGAAGGCGCAGACAACGCTGCCGCGGTCCGGGTCGGGCCGGCCGACGACGGCGTTTTCCATCACGTCCGGGTGCTGGTCAATCGCGGCTTCGACCTCCGGGGCGCCGATGTTGTAGCCGGAGGACACGATCATGTTGTCGGAGCGTGCCTGGTAGTAGAAGTAGCCGTCCTCGTCCCGGCTGAAGGTGTCGCCGGTGACGTTCCAGCCGTTGACGACATAGTCCGCCTGGCGGGAGTCGTTGAGGTAGCGGCAGCCGGTGGGGCCGATCACGGCGAGCCGGCCGACGGCGTCCGGGCCAAGTTCCCGGCCGTCTTGGTCAAGGATGGTGGCCCGATAGCCGGGGACGGCCGTGCCGGTGGCGCCGGTGCGGATGTTGTCCCCTGCCGCGGAGATGAAGACGTGCAGCATTTCGGTGGCGCCGATCCCGTTGACCAGCTTCAGGCCGGTGCGTTCATGGACGGCGCGCCAGGTTTCGGCGGGCAGGTGCTCGCCGGCCGAGACGGCGGTGCGGAGGCTGGCGAGCAGGCCCTCGGCGCCTTCCTTGAGGATCGCTTTGTAGGCCGTCGGGGCGGTGAACAGGATGGTGGCCTGCGCCGCGTGCACGGCCTGCGCCAGTTCGAGCGGGGTGGCGCGTTCGGTCAGCAGCGCGGCGGCGCCGAAGCGCAGGGGGAAGACCACCAGGCCGCCCAGCCCGAAGGTAAAGGCCAGCGGCGGGGACCCCGCGAACACGTCCTCCGGTGTCGGCGCCAGGATGTGCCGGGCGAAGGTGTCGGCGTTGGCGAGGATGTCGCGGTGGAAGTGCATGGTGATCTTCGGCGTCCCGGTGGTGCCCGACGTCGGGCCGAGCAGCGCGACGTCGTCCGCCGCCGTCGGGACGTCGGTGAAAGCGCCGCTCTTGGTGGCACAGCGTGCAGCGAGGTCCGTGCCGGTGCTGCCCCCCATGGCCAGCACCGGCACATCGTTTCCGGCGGCTTCGGACAGATCGTCCAGGAACCGGCTGTCGCACAGGGCGGCGGCCGGCCGGGTCAGTTCCAGCAGGGTCCGGATCTCGTTGGCGCGCAGCGCCGGCATGATGGTGACGACGACGGCGCCGGCCTTGAGCACGCCGAGCCAGGCGGCGACGAGCCACGGGTTGTTCGGCGAGCGCAGCATCACCCGGTTCCCGGGGACGATCCCGAAGTCCTCAACCAGGACCTGGGCCACCTGGTTGGCGTGGCGCTGCAGTTCCCCGTAACTCCAGGCGCCGCCGTCGGGGGTGAGCAGGGCCGGGCGGTCGGCACCGAAGCTGCGGACGGCGTCGTCAATCAGCGCGGTGGCGGCGTTGAGCTGCTGCGGGTACTGCAGTTCCGGGAGCGTGAACTCCAGTGCGGGCCACTGCTCTGCCGGGGGCAGGTGGTCACGCGCAAAGGTGTCCTGGTGCGCCGAGGGCGTCAGTTCCATGGCAAGCCTTTCGTATCGTCATTGATAGGAGGGGAGCGATCATCGAGTGCTCCGAAACGGCCGTTTTGACGGGCCAAAAGGGCACTTACGGAGCAGTCGACTTCCGGATCATGCCTTCCTGGACCACCGTGGCGAGGAGCCGGCCCTGCCGGTCGTAGAAGTGGCCCTGCGCCAGGCCGCGGCTGGCCTGCGCCGAGACGGCTTCCTGGACGTAGAGCAGCCAGTCATCCACCCGGCCTTCGCGGTGGAACCACATGGCGTGGTCCAGGCTGGCCGTGACCAGGCCCGGGTCGCCCCAGGCGTAGCCGTGCACCCGGAGCACCGGTTCCAGGATGGTGTAGTCGCAGACGTAGGCCAGCGCGGCCCGCTGCAGGTCCGGGTCGTCCGGGAGCCGGTCGAAGGCCTTCACCCAGACCGCCTGGTGCGGCACCTGCTCCCCCTCGACGCTGAGGTAGACGGCGCCGGGCACGTGCCGCATGTCGAAGCTGCGGCCGCCGGACCAGTAGGCCGCGGCGTCGCCGTCGACGCCGTCAAGTACGTCTGCGGAGGACGGCAGCGACTCCGGATCCGGGATCCCGGCCGGCATGGCACGGGCGAATTCCTCGCCGGATTCCTCCGCGTGGAAGGAGGCCATGGCCACGTAGACGGTTTTGCCGCCCTGGTAGGCGCGGACCTGCCGGGTGGAGTAGCCCCGCCCGTCGCGGAGCCGCTCCACCTCGTAGCGGACCTCGGCGCCGATGTCCGCGGGCCGCATGAAGTAGCTGTGCATCGAGTGCAGCGAGCGGTCATCCCCCACCGAGCGCATCGCTGCGGCCGCGGCCTGGGCCACCATGTCCCCGCCGTAGGCCTTGGGCCACGGCACGTACTGCGTCGTGGCGGTGTAGGCCTCGTCGAGGAAGTCCGGCTCGACCGGCGTCAGCTCGAGGGCGGACAGGAGGATCTCCGAGGTGGGATTCATACCCGGCGGTACCCTTCGAGGGTGGAGTCGTCGACGTCGTCGAGGTTGATCACGATGTTCTCCGGGGTGCGTGCCGTGAGCCAGACGAGTTCCTCGGTGATGCTCATGTTGGCTTCCACGTGCGGCATGTACGGCGGGACGAAGACCCAGTCACCCTCGGTCATGTCGATGAAGTCCTTGTAGTCCTCGCCGAAGTAGATCCGGCCGTGGCCGCGCAGCACGTAGCCGCCGGTCTCGGCTTCACCGTGGTGGTGCGGGAAGGAACGGTAGCCGGGTTCGTTGCTGACCTGGCCGTACCAAATCTTTGTAGCAGGGGTGTGCTGCGTGCTGACGCCGGAGATCCGGACGGCCCCGCCGGACTGGCCGGTGTCGCGGTGTTCTGCACCCTTGCGGGTGACGACGGGGACAACCTGGTCTGTGATCTGTTCTGTCATGGTGATGCCTCTCTGTATGGCGGGTCGGGTTAGTGCTTTAGAGCCGGACGGTGTTGGTGAGCGTGCCGATGCCCTCGACCTCGGTGGTGACGACGTCGCCGTCGTGCAGGAAGCGCGGCGGGGTGGCGCCCATGCCGACGCCGCCGGGGGTGCCGGTGAGGACGACGTCGCCGGGGCTCAGCCTGGTGAAGGTGGAGATGTAGGACAGCAGGGCGGCCGCGGTGAAGACGAGCGTTTTGGTGTTGCCGTTCTGGACCTCTTCGCCGTTGACCAGGCAGCGGACCCGGACGCCGGCTTCGGGGTCGCATTCGTCCGGGGTCACCAGCACGGGGCCCAGCGGGGTGGTCCGGTCGAACGCCTTGCCTTGGAACCACTGCAGGGTGCGGCTCTGCCAGTCGCGCAGGGAAATATCGTTCGCCACGGTGTAGCCGGCGATCGCGGCGGCGGCGTCCTCCGGCGAGGCGTTCTTGAGCGGGGCGCCGACGACGACCGCCAGTTCCGCCTCCCAGTCCACCTTGGCGCCGTGCCCGGCGGCGTCGATGACCTCGCCGTCGCCGATCAGGGTGTCCGCGTACTTGGCGAACAGGGTGGGGTATTCCGGCAGTTCCCGGCCCATTTCCGCTATGTGGTCCGCATAGTTCAGTCCGCAGCAGATGACCTTGGACGGGCGCGGCAGCACGGTGGCGAAGCGGGCGCCGTCGACCGGGATGGAGTCGTGCGGGAGGTCCCCGGAAGCGGCAGCGGCCGCGGCGGCAGCTGCCTGCTCCTGCCAGCCGGCAGTCTCCAGCAGTTCGCTGAGGTCGTGCGCGGCGAGGAGCACAAAATGGTCCCCCGACTGCACGGCGGCGCGGGTGGCGGGACCACCGCTGGCGTCGCGGGCTGCCGTAATGACGGTCGCAAGGCGCATGATTCTTCTCTTCCGGTTCGACGGCGGAACCGGCCCCATTGCCGATTCCGGTGACGTGCAAACTGTGCCATCCCCCAACGGGGTATGTCGACATTTTTACGGTCGTCACATATGCTCAAGTTAACACGAATTCACCGGTTTGGGTAGACCGGCAGAGGTGCCGGATCCCGTCCGTTCGCATTAGCTTGAATTCCACAGCACCGCCTTCCACAGCCCCCGACTCAATGAGGAGCCACCATGAACCACAAGGTCATCAACCCCGCAGCCCTGGCCAAGCCCTCCGGCTTCGCCCACGGCGTCCTGGCCGGCAATACCGTGTACCTGGGCGGCCAGACGGCCATGGACAGCAACGGCGACATCGTTCCCGGCGGCATCGTGGAGCAGTTCCGCCAGTGTTTCTCCAACGTCCTCACCACCCTGGCCGAAGCCGGCGGCATGCCCTCCGACCTGGTCAACGTCACCATCTACCTGACCGACGTCGAGGACTACCAGAAGAACGGCCGCGAAATCGGCCGGATCTGGCGCGAGATGGCGGGCACCGACTATCCCGCGATGGCCGGCGTCGGCGTCACGCGGCTGTGGCAGGCCGAGGCGCTGATCGAGATCCAGGCCGTCGCCGTGGTGTCGGGCCAGGGCTAAACAGGCCTACTAGGCAGTACCGGAACCGCCCGCAGCCCCCAGCAGCCGTTCGGCATGCTGGCGGGCCGGGCCGTTCAGGAGACGGTGCAGTTCCGCGAAGATCCGCTCCGCGGTCAGCCCGCGCCAGCCCGGCGGCAGGAACTCCGCCGGCAGGCCCGGATCCAGGTACGGCAGCCGGCGCCACTGGGTGAGCAACTGGACGTAGTCCGCGAAGGCCGCCCGGTCGGCGTCGGGCCCGGGCGCCGGCGCACGCACCGGTTCCCAGCGTTCCAGCACGGGCGCGAAGCGTTCGATGAACTCCGCGTAAAGCGATTCAAGGGCGGGCAGGTCCCACCAGCGGGAGACTTTGTCCTTGACGTCCCCGGCGGTCAGGTGCTCGGCGTTGAAGAACTCCACATATTCCGTCAGCCCGGCCCGCTGAAGCTGGTGGCTGATGTCCTCATAGGTGTTGCCCGGGGCGATCCAGAGCCCCGGAGTCACGGAACCGAAGCCCATCCGGGTCAGCATGCTGCGCAGCTGGTGGCGGAGGTGGCGCTGGGATTCCGGGACGGAGAAGGCGATGAGGAGCCAGCGGTCGGCCGCCGTCGCCCGCCGGGGCGAGAAGATGCGGCGGTCGCCTTCCTGGAAGACATCCTCCAGGTTGGGGGCCAGCCGGTAGGCGGCCACCCCGCCCTGCCTGACGCTTTCCAGCACGCCGCGGCGCTTGAGGCGCGACACGGAAGAGCGCACCCCGGAAGACTCGACGCCGAGATCATCCAGCATGGAAATCAGCACCGAAACAGGCAGCGCGCCGCCGTTGGCACGCCCGTACAGGCCGTAGATCGTGACGATCAGCTGCTGGTGCCGCGGGGTTTGCCGGGGGACGGCGGATTCGCCCGCTGGCGCGGCGTCCGGCCCGGCGTCCGGCGAGGCGTCCGGGTGGGCGTCCAGCGCCGGCGCCGGGTCCACTACCACCGCTGGCCTTTCATCGGGAAAACAGTCATGGATCTAGGCTATAGAGGTCTGGGCGCCGCGACGGCCATGACGCCCCGCTCGCGGACGCATGCAGGGTCCGGCGAAGCCCCTGCTGGTGGTGCGGCTCGTGGTGCGGCCACGGCCTGCCCCGCCCGTTCGCCACAGATGGCCGCTCAGCCGGGCTGCTTAGCGGCCAAAAGTGGCAAACGGTGGGCCGGACTGGCCCGGAATCTCCACAGCCGCTGGAACGAGGCAGCCGGAACCCCCGAAATCGCGGCATGGCCGGCTGTGCGCGGTATTCCAACGCGCGCTGTGGACGACCGGCTTCCCAAGTACACGCAGGCCCATCGTTACTGTTACTCCATGAGCGACCCTGCGCCGAAGCGGATCACCGACACGAACAACGCCTCCACTGCAGCCCAGCCGGAACCCCGCGCCGCTGCCTCCGCTCCGGGCGTTCCGGCACCGCTGCCCGGCACTGATTCCACGCCGGGACGCCGTTCCCGCGTCCGGTGGGCCGACCTGCCGGCTTCCGTACGGTCTGCCGTCGGGTACATGGTGGGCAGCCCCGTCATCGCCGCCCACTCCCAGCCCGGGGGATACTCCCCCGGCAGTGCGGATCGCGTGGTGACGGCCGAGGGCACACGCTTTTTCGTGAAGGCGGTATCCAGCTCGCTGAATTCCGAGTCGCCGCAGCTGCACCGCAGGGAAGCCCGGATCATGAACCTGCTCCCCGCCGGCCTTCCCATCCCGCGACTTGTTGGGACCCATGACGACGGCGATTGGGTGGCCCTGGTGTTCAGTGATGTTGACGGGCGGCACCCGCAGCTGTCGGCCACCGATCTTCACGCTGTCCTCGATGCCGTGGACGCGATCTCCACGCGTCCGTTGCCGCCGCAGGCACTCGAGGCCTTGCCCTCGCTGACCGACGAGGTGCGGGATATTTTTCAGGGCT
>CALMVY010000388.1 GCA_937873245.1 uncultured Arthrobacter sp.
AAACATTCTCCGCGGCGCGCAGGATGAGGTCGTGGAACGCCAGGTCCGCGGCCACGAACGCAGCCACATCGTGCTCTTCGTGTGCCGCGCGCATCGATTCCAGCTGCCCGTAAAGGGTTGTGAGGTCGGCGTCGCTGATCCGGACCGCCGCCAGTTCGCAGGCGCCCGATTCCAGCATCCGGCGCAGCTCGATCAGCTGGACGGCGGCCGCCGCGTCGTTCTTCCCCTCTGAGGCCGCCCGCAGGACCGCCTCCAGGGAGGCCCAGCGGCTCAGCGGGTTGACGAACGTCCCCCGGCCGCGCTCCACGCTGAGGATCTGCTGGGCTTCGAGGGTCTTCATCGCCTCGCGGACCGTCATGCGGCTCACCTCATGACGGGCGCTCAGCTCCAGCTCGCCGGGGACGGATGCGCCGGGCGGGAATTCGCCGGCAATGATGCGGTCCAGCAGTTCGTCAGCGACGACGCCGACCAGCGATTTCCTTGCCAATTTTCCCCATCCGCCGTCACCAGGTTGCCTGATGGACAAGTCTACTTGCGCGTCTTTGTGCCGTATGCCACACTAGCATTCAAATGTTAGATGTCAGACATCTTACAAATAGCCCCGAACGCAGCAGACTTTCCCACAATGGAGTGCAAGTGCCCTTTGAATCAGAGCTTTTCGAAGCAGATGTGCTGGCCGCCTTCCCGGCAGAGGTCCAAATCCCCGCCCCGACCGTGGCTGGTGCCCTCGAGGCCTCGTCCGAGTCGGCCCCCCGGATCCTGGTGGTGCTCGACGACGATCCGACCGGCACGCAGTCCGTCGCCGACCTGCCGGTCCTCACCCGCTGGGACGTCGCCGACTTCACCTGGGCTTTCAACCACCGCATCGACGGCCGCCGCCAGGACGCCGTCTACGTCCTGACCAACACCCGGAGCCTGGACCCTGCCGAAGCGGCCGCCCGCAACGAAGAGGTGGTCCGGAACGCCCTCGCGGCGGCCGCCCTCGAAACCGCCGGTTCCGACGGCGCCGGTTCCAACAGCGCCGGTCCCGGGCTGCGCCTCGGGTTCGTCAGCCGCAGCGACTCCACCCTCCGCGGCCACTACCCGCTGGAACCGGACACCATCGCGGCGACCGTCGCCGCCGTCAGCGGCGAGGTGACGGACGGCGTCGTGATCGTCCCCGCCTTCCCCGACGCCGGGCGCGTGACGATCGGCGGCGTGCATTACATGCGCGGGACCGGCGAGGACGCCGGCAAGCTCACCCCGGTGGCCGAGACCGAATTCGCCCGGGACGCGAGCTTCGGCTTCGCCAATTCCGAACTGGCGAAGTACGTGGAAGAAAAGTCCGCGGGCCGGTTGCGGGCGGATTCGGTAATCGTCCTGGACCTGAACATCATCCGCGCCGCGGGCCCGGACGGGGACCCCCAGGTGTCGGCCAAGGCCATCGCCGACGCCATCGACTCCGCCACGGATTCCACCCCGATCGTGGCGGACATCGTGACCGAAAATGATTTCCGCGCTCTCGCACTGGGCCTTGAGGAAGCCGAACGCCGCGGCAAGAAGCTGCTGTACCGGGTGGGGCCGCCGTTCGTCCGGGGCCGCATCGGCCAGGAAATCCGCGCCGCGCTCAGCGGGGAGGAAGCCTACGCAGGCAACACGCCCTCCGACGCCGGCGGCCTGATCGTCGTCGGCTCGCATGTCGGCGTCACCACCCGCCAG
The DNA here is from genome assembly GCA_937873245.1 of uncultured Arthrobacter sp. Classification (GTDB taxonomy): domain Bacteria; phylum Actinomycetota; class Actinomycetes; order Actinomycetales; family Micrococcaceae; genus Arthrobacter. The sequence goes on from CALMVY010000388.1 coordinate 1,699, forward strand.
CTCAAGGTCCTCGTCGACCAGCACAGCGCCGCGCGCATCGTGGAAATCGACGTCGAGCAGCTGCTCGGCGGAGACTCCGCGGGCTACTTGGACGGCATCGTCCGGGACGTCGTGGAGTCCCTGCACATTGCCGACGTCATCCTCCACACCAGCCGGCTGCTCATCAAGACGGACGACGCCGCCGAGAGCCTGCGGATTGCCCGCACCGTGTCCGCCGCCGTCGTCGCAGTGGTGAACCGGACCCTCAAGACCTTCCCGCCGCGCTTCGTGATCGCCAAGGGAGGCATCACGTCCTCGGACGTGGCCGCCCATGGCCTGGAAATCCGCCACGCGATCGTCCGCGGCCCCATGCTGCCGGGCATCGTCAGCCTGTGGGAGCCCGTGGACGGGCCCGCGAAGGGGATCCCGTACATCGTGTTCGCCGGCAACGTGGGCGACGACGAATCCCTGGCCCAGGTCACCCGCAAACTCAGCAACACCTTCTAGCCCAAATCCAGATTTCAACGGAGAAAACCATGAACTACAAAGTCACCGTCCTCGGCCTGGGCGCCATGGGACTGCCCATGGCCGCCCGCCTGGCCACCCAGCTGACCGTCCACGGCTTCGACATCGCCGAGCCGCGGTTGAAACTCGCCGAAGAAGCCGGCATCAAGACCTTCTCCTCCGCCCGTGCGGCGGCCGAGGGTGCCGATGCCCTGCTGCTGGCGGTGCGCAACGGCGAACAGCTGGACGACGTGCTTTTCGGCGAAAACGGCGTCGCCTCCGTGCTTAAGCCGGGCGCCGTCGTGATCCTCGGCAGCACCGTAGGCACCGACGCCATTCCCGCCACCGTCGCCCGGCTCGCGGAGTCCGGCGTCGCCCTCGTTGACGCGCCGCTCTCCGGCGGGCCGAAGCGCGCCGGCGATGGCGACCTGCTT
>CALMVY010000389.1 GCA_937873245.1 uncultured Arthrobacter sp.
AAGTTGAGAGATGTGAGCGCCCTGGCTTGGAGCGAAAACATATGAAGCGCGTCTGGTCGTGCGTGCTCGTGCTGGCCGGGCTAGCGGGCAGTTCGTTTGCCGGCCCCAACTGGCCCGCCTTCCGCGGGCCCGCGGGCGACGGGCACAGCGACGCCGCGGCCCTGCCCCTGCGCTGGGCCGAGGGCAAGAACGTTGTCTGGAAGACCCCCATCCCCGGCCGCGGCGCCTCCACGCCCATCATCTGGGGCGACCAGATCTTCCTGATCACGGCCGTCAAGACGGATCGCGAGATCGAGCAGCCGCCTGAGCCCGAGCCGACTCCCGAGCAACCCATGAATCCCTTCAAAATCCAGCGGCCAAAAAACTTTTATCAATTCGTGGTGATGGCGGTCGATCGTCGAACAGGGGCGACCCGCTGGCAGCACCTGGCCAAGGAAGAGGTGCCGCACGAAGGGCATCACAACGACGCCAGCTTTGCCTCCAGCTCGCCGATGACCGACGGTAAGAATCTCTACGTCAATTTTGGCTCGCGCGGCGTCTATTGTTATGACCTAGCCGGCAATCAGAAGTGGAGCCGCGACCTGGGCAAAATGCTGATCTTCAACTATTTCGGCGAAGGTTGCTCGCCGGTCGTGCACGGCGGCCGCGTGTTCGTGCAGCAGGACAGCGAGGACGTGTCCTATCTCACCGCGCTCGACGCGAAGACCGGGAAGCGGCTCTGGCATTTCCAGGCGGTGAAGCACGACCTGTGGGACTGGGACCTCCCGGCCGCGCCGACCCTTGTGACGGTGAAGCGGAACGGCCGCATGGTGGACGCCGTCGCGCAGATCACCAAGACCGGGTACGTCTACGTGTTCGAGCGCTCGACAGGCAAGCCGCTGTTCCCGATCGCCTATCGCCGCGTGCCGGCGTCGACCATGGACGGGGAGCGCGCCGCCACGACGCAGCCCTATCCGGTGGCGCCGCGCCCGTTCGTCAGGCAGACGCTGACGGAAGCGATGCTGACGAGGCGCACTCCGGCGGCGCACGATTCGGCGGTGAAATTCTTCCGCGCCTACCGGACGAGGGGCATGTACGAGCCACCCAATACGCGCGGCACCATCATCTTCCCGGGCGTGGACGGAGGCGGTGAATGGGGCGGCGCGGCGTTCGATCCCGCCACCGGGCTGTTCATCGTCTCCGCGCGCGACGCGTACGGGATCTGGTTCACCAAAGAGGAGCACGGCGCATACGGGTGGGCCGGGGCCGATTACGGAGTGGGCGGCCGCGGGTATATCCGCGCGCTCGATTACCGGACCGGCAAGCTGCGGTGGCAACACCCGATCGGCGGAGGGTCGGGCGCCGGTGTGCTGACGACGACGACCGGTGTGACGTTCACGGGCGACGGCAGCGGCAACGCGCTGGGCCTGCGCACGAGCGACGGTGCGACGCTATGGCACGCCGCAATCGGCGGCGTCAACAACTCACCGGTTATGATCGAGCTCGACGGCCGCCGCCTGCTGGCCAACCACGGTGCCGCGGTGGGCATCGGCATGGGCCAGGTCAACCGGCTCGATTCCTGCAAGCTCGCCGTCGAGCGGGCCAACTCGCTGGGCGTATCGGTGGACTCGGATGTTGACGGTGCCGGCGGTGCGGCGGCCGTTCAGGCAGAACCAGGCGCCAGCGGCGCCCCCGAGCGCGCCCGCGGTGCCGTGGCGGCGTCGGACGCGTTCTTCCCGTTCGCTGACGGACTGCAGATCCTGATCGACGCCGGCGTCCGCGCCGTCGTCCAGCCCGGCGGTTCGGTCCGGGACGAGGAAGTCATCGCCGCAGCCAACGCCGCGGGCATCACGATGTATTTCACCGGCGCCCGGCACTTCTTCCACTAAGCACCGCGGGAGGCGGCGCACTAATTCCGCGCCCCGGCGCCACGCAAAAATGGACATGCCCTCCCTTTGCGGAGGGCATGTCCATTTTTCGTGGCAAGGCGTGGGCAGGTGGGGTATATGTCCAGCCCAGGCTGCCGGGGGAGGGCATGTCCCCTGTGCGGGCTGGGCCGGGGTTGCGCGCTGAGTCGTCGGCCGGGGGACATGCTCATTGTTCGAGCCCGGGAGTGGGCATATGGGGATTATGTCCGGGCTCCGGGTCTTGCGGGGGGCATGTCCCGCGGTGACGGTGCGTACGGCCAGGTGCCTGAGGCCGGAGTCGGCCAGATCCACGGCCGCACGCCAAAGCGGGGCCACCTGGGCCCATCCCCGCTGCTGGAGATGGGCCTCGAGTGACCCCGCGCTTGTGTGGCCGGGCAGATGCCTAGGAAGCGGCTGCGGTGCTGTAGGCCTGCTGGATGACTGAGCCCCAGTACGGGCCATACATCGTGGTGGACTTGCTGCCGTAGCCGTAGCTGTTGACCGAGTTCTGGTAGCCGGTGGAGCTGGTGCCGATGAACCAGGGGCCGCCCGAGGAGCCGCCGGTCATGTTGCAGGGGATGCCCTGGGAGTTGAACTGCGGGTTGTAAGGATCGTTGGTGGCGGTGCCGCTGCAGCTCTTCAGGGACTGGCCGTCAAAGGGCCGTGCCGCGGGGTAGCCGAAAGCCTTGTAGGTGAGGCCGCGGGCGGCGTTGAACTGCACGCCCGAGGCGCCGACGGCGTCGGAGAGCGTCTGGCCGTTGAGCGTGTTCATGACCGCGAAGCCGGTGTCGTACGTCATGTCACCGCCGGAGCTCCACTGGGTCGGGGCGTGAAGGGACTTGGCCGTCCACATGCCGTAGGGTGCGGCGCCGTCGAGGTAGGCCGGGACAAAGGTGAACTTGGTGGCGAAGGCGCCGGGGCCCTCGTTGAGGCAGTGGCCCGCCGTGGAGACGGTGCTCTTGTTTGTGGAGGACACCGAGTTGCCGGAGCAGACGTAGTTGGCGCCGCCGAGGGTGAAGAAGACCTTGCCGATGTGCTTGACCGGGGCCTCGCTGGCGTTCGCCTTGGGCGCCACTTCCTTGGCCTGCAGGCTCGGGGCCTGGGCCTCGACGGTACTCGGCGCTCCGGCTTCAGCCGGCCGGTTCAGGGCGGCCTTCGAGTTGGCGCTCCGCTGCTTGGCCCTTTCGGCCAGGACGTCTCCGGGGATGGCGTTGCGCATCCGCTCCGCCGTCCAGTATTCCGCTCCGCCGGTCTCGACGACGGTGTGGCTGCTGACCCCCGACGTCTCGGCAGGTGCCTTGCCGGGTGCCGGTGCCGCGCTCGCGGCGCCCGCGGCGCTCAGTGCCAGCAGCGCTGCGGCCGAGAGGCTGAGAAGGCTGGTGGCCAGAGTCTTGGGTGTTCTCATGGGTGTCCTAACCGGTGGAAAGCGGGGCGGCCGCCGGTGGTGGCCGCTGTGATGGGAACGAAACTACGGCACTTTGACGAACGTGTAAAGCGATTTGTCAATTCTTGTCAAAGCGTGGGGTATCCGTCATGGAGCCCGGGGCGCACGACGCCGGTAGGCGGCAACCCGGCTCCCTCGGGTAAGTTAGGGGGTGTTGAGATAACACAAGATTCCGGAAATACCCAGACCTTCAGGGAGACGCCCGAGCAATGGCAAAGATTATCTATACCCACACCGACGAAGCGCCGATGTTGGCCACCTATTCGTTCTTGCCGATTGTCGAAGCCTTCGCTTCGACGGCCGGTGTGGAAGTGGAGACCCGCGACATTTCGCTGGCCGGCCGCATCATCGCCGCGTTCGGCGACTACCTCACCGAAGAGCAGCGCGTCAGTGACGCCCTGGCCGAACTTGGCGCCCTCGCCAAGACGCCGGAAGCCAACATCATCAAGCTGCCCAACATCAGCGCCTCCGTCCCGCAGCTGAAGGCCGCCATCGCGGAACTCCAGGGCCAGGGCTACGCACTGCCGGATTACCCGGACAACCCGTCCTCGGACGAGGAGACGGACATCCGCTCCCGCTACGACAAGATCAAGGGTTCCGCCGTCAACCCGGTGCTGCGTGAGGGCAACTCGGACCGCCGCGCGCCGCTCTCCGTCAAGAACTATGCCCGCCAGAACCCGCACAGCATGGGTGCGTGGACCCCGGAGTCCAAGACCAACGTTGCCACGATGGACGCCGATGACTTCCGCTCCAACGAGAAGTCCGTGGTCATCGAGGCGGACACCAACCTCAAGATCCAGCTGGTCAAGGAAGACGGCACGGTCAAGGTCCTCAAGCGTGCCTTCCCCGTCCTCGCCGGCGAGGTCATCGACGGCACCGTGATGCGCGCCGCCGCCCTGGATGCGTTCCTCGCCGCCCAGGTTGCCCGCGCCAAGGAAGAGGGCGTGCTGTTCTCCGCCCACCTCAAGGCCACCATGATGAAGGTCTCGGACCCGATCATCTTCGGCCACGTCGTCAAGGCGTACTTCGCCGAACTGTTCGACACGTACGGCGCCCAGATCGCCGCCGCCGGCCTGAGCCCGAACAACGGCCTCGCCTCCATCCTCAACGGCCTCGAGGACCTCCCCGAGGAGATCCGCGCCGACGTCGAAGCGGCCATCCAGAAGGGCCTGAACGACGGCCCCGAGCTGGCCATGGTCGATTCCGACAAGGGCATCACCAACCTGCACGTCCCCTCCGACGTGATCGTGGACGCCTCCATGCCTGCCATGATCCGCAGCTCCGGCCACATGTGGGGCCCGGACGGCAAGGAAGCCGACACCCTGGCCGTCCTGCCGGACAGCTCCTATGCCGGCATCTACCAGGTGGTCATCGATGACTGCCGTGCCAACGGCGCCTACGATCCCACCACCATGGGCACCGTGCCGAACGTCGGCCTCATGGCGCAGGCCGCC
>CALMVY010000390.1 GCA_937873245.1 uncultured Arthrobacter sp.
AGTACGAATCCCTCTCCGGCGGGCAGCAGGCCCGGTTCCAGATCCTGCTGCTGGAGCTCTCCGGCGCCACGCTGCTGCTGCTCGACGAGCCGACGGACAACCTTGACCTGCACTCGGCCGAGGCGCTGGAACGGGCCATCGACCACTTCGAAGGCACCGTCCTGGCGGTCACCCACGACCGCTGGTTCGCCCGGACCTTCGACCGTTTCCTGGTCTTCGGCTCCGACGGCAAGGTCTACGAATCGGCCGAGCCCGTCTGGGACGAAAAGCGCGTGGAGCGCGCCCGCTAGGCTAACCCACACCTGCCAGCCAACAGCAACGCGGGGATCCTTCTATGGTTGTACTTACGTTTCACGGCATTCACGCCAACGCCGCCGGCGCTGACCTGCGGCATCAAGGACCCGATCCGATTTCAGTGAGCATCGCTGAACTCGCTTGGTGGACGACTCACCGCGCCAGCATCAACGCCTGACTACGCTCATGTCGGGAGACACGCCTAGCGTTCGTACATTTTAACTACCGCCGATTTGGCGTGGGTCCCAGCCCGTGTCGACGGCCAAAGGGGTGCCGGAACGGGCAATGGCCCCCCAGGGGACGAGCTTGTAGTTCTGGTTGCCGCCGTCGTTTCTGTCGTCCTGAGTGATGAAGGCGCCTTCGGGGAACTGCACCCCGAGCGGCGCGCTGATGACGTCCAGCCCGTCGGCGTAGCTGACGGCATCGATTGTGCCGGCTTCCACAGCGAAGGTCTTGACGGGGGCGTTCGGTGCCTGGCGGTCGTAGACCACGTAGGTGTCATTTCCTTGGCTGGACGCGATCAGGTAGCCGGTGCCGCCGGTGCCGTAGTAGATCGACAGCCCCTCGACGTCTGCGATCAGGCGACCATCGCCGACCCCGTCCACCTTGGTACGGGTGGTGCCGCCCGTCGGCTCGGCGTCGTAACGCCAGACCGCGACGTCCTCCTCGGCGAGGTAGAACGCACCCGTCTCGTCGTCGGCGACACAGCCTTCAGCGGTGGAGCCGATGCTGATCTGACGGACCTTGCGGGCGTCGACCTTGCCGGCGTTGTCAAAGAGCTCCCACTGCTGCAGCGTGCCGCTGGAGTCGCTGTCGAACGCATAGTACTTGCCGGACGACGGGCTGCGGTACATGCATAGCCCGTACAGCCCGATGCCGACTGAGAGCGTCCGCGCGGAGACGTGTTCAAGACCACGTGTCCTCGGATCGACCGTGTAGGCGCGAAGCGCGTTGGTAGTGCGGTCGCTCGTAACGACGAGCGTCACCAGTTGTCCGCCGAGCGGGAAGTTGTAGCGAATATCGACGTTGTTGGGCCTGCTGTCGCGATAGTAGGCCAGTTGCTGGCCCGACAGGTCGTACACCGCGAGGCCGCCGAGCTTGTCGGTGCCGATCACAGTGCTGAGGGAGGAGTCAGTCGGGTGCATCCAAACGGCGATGTCGTCCGCCGCGTCACCGGAGTTCGGCACAGTCGCCGTCTCCGCCGTCGCCGTGACCAGACCAGTGCTGGTCGGCGGAGGCGCCACTTCGTCGATGCTTTCCTCAAAGGATGGCTTCTGCTCGGTGCCGCCCTGGGTCGGAGAGACGGCTACCGCGTCCCCCGGACGGCTTTGCTCACATCCTGCCAACGGAATGAGCAGGACTGCTGCAACAAACCAAGATCTTGCTAAACGCATCTGCTTCCCCCTCCAGAGCTGACATTGGCCTGAGTCTAGTCTCTGGCTTCGCGCTTCAGCACGCTCCCTAGGGGCACGCAGCGTCCCGGACAGCCCCAGCGGACGTTCGCTTTGTTGATTGACACCTATAGGAGCAGCCCGCGTTGCCGTGTGGGTGCTGCCTATTCCGGCAGCAGCCCGGACGGCTGCCCGGCCTCCGGGCCCGGAGTTCCTCCCATCGCGGCGACCAGGCGTTCCCGGGCGCGCCCAAGGTGTTCGTCGAGCAGTTCGGCTGCGGCCTCGCCCCGGCCGGCCTCGATCAGTTCCAGGATTTTCTGGTGTTCGGCCCGGATCAACGCGGTGTCCAAGAGGTGCAGGGACTGGACGCGGACCATGCAGAGCCGCACTTCACCGACGAGCGAACGGTACATCCTGCTGATGCGTTCATTGCCGACGGCGTCGATCAGGCTCGTGTGGAACCGCATGTCGGGTTCGACGACGTCGAGGGGAGCGCCGGTCTGCGCCGCCGCAATGTCGCGGTTTGCCTGCACCGCTGCCTCGGGCACGTCTCTGGTGCGTGCGAGCCGGCGGAGCACTTCGCTTTCCAAGTAGGCGCGGGCCAAGTAAATATCCCGCACCGAGTCCGGGCCGAGTGCGACCACCCGGGCGGTCTTGTGGGTCCCCCGGTCCAGCAGACCCTCGGCCACAAGCTTCTCGATAGAGGCCTTCGCCGTCGGCCGCGCCACATCGTAAGCGGAGGCGACGTCGGACTCTGTCAGGGCGTCCCCGGCCCCAAGCTCACCGGCAAAGATCCGGTTCCGCAGATCCGAGGCGACCGCGTCAACGATCGAGACTGCTGTAATTCGGCCGGCCACCGGAGCTTCCTTCCCGCCAAGTGTTTCTTGATTCGCTCCCAATCTTGCCAGACAAGACAACAACCCTGCCTTGACGATCATGTGTACTTGTAAGACAATCGAAGGGCGCCACGGAGTTGTGACGCCCAACACACATCTGGAGACACATGTTTCAGCAGATCCTCGACCCCATCGCCGGGTCCCTAGTGATTTCAGCCCTTTGCGCGGCGCTTCCCCTCGTCCTGTTGTTCGTCCTCCTGGGCGTCTTCAAGGTCAAGGCCCCCATGGCTGCCCTCGCCAGCCTGGCCCTCTCGCTCGTCCTGGCCGTCGCCGGCTGGCAGATGCCCGTGAACCAGGCCTTGAGCGCCACCGCGGCCGGCATCTTCTACGGTCTGTTTCCGATCCTGTGGATCCTTGTCAACGCGCTGTGGATCTACCGGCTCACCGTGGCAACCCCATGGTTCGAGGTGCTGGGACGGACCATCCGCTCCATCTCGAACGACCTGAGAATCCTGTCCATCCTGATCGCCTTCTGCTTCGGTGCCCTGCTGGAGTCCCTGGCCGGCTTCGGCGCACCGGTAGCGATCTCCGCCGCCATGCTGATGGCCGCCGGCATGAAGCCGCTCAAGTCGGCGGTGGTCTCCCTGCTGGCCAACACCGCCCCCGTGGCCTTCGGTGCGATGGCCGCGCCGATCATCGCACTGAACGGAGTCACTGGCCTGCCGCTGCATGATCTGTCGTCCATGGCGGGACGCCAGACGCCGTTCATCGCCCTGATTGTTCCGCTGCTCCTGGTGTTCATCGTCGACGGCCGGCGCGGTGTGAAGCAGACCTGGCCCGTGGCCCTGGTGGCAGGTGTCGCCTTCGGCGCGGCCCAGTTTGTCACGTCCAACTACTTTGCTGTGGAACTCACTGACGTTGTCGCCGCCGTCGTCACGGTGGCTGCGGTGCTGCTGATGTTGAAGGTCTGGCAGCCGAAGGAAACCGTGGGGATGGAAGGTGCCGTCCAGGGCACTCCGGAAGCGGCGCACGCCGCCGTCGCCGTTGCGGCCGGCTCCCGCGCCGCCGGTGACGGAGCCGGCACCGGACGCGCGGCAGTCGTGCCCGTCGGGGGCTCCACCGTGCCCACTGACAACTCCCGGCCCGAGCCCCGGCAAATTTGGATGGCGATCGCTCCGTACCTGATCATCATTGCGGTGTTCTCGGTGGCCCAGCTTCCGTTCGTCAAAACCTGGCTGGGCCAGGTTGGCAGCGTGACGTTCGCCTGGCCCGGCCTGGATATCACCGATTCGGCCGGCAAGCCGGTCGCGGCCACCAAGTTCAAGCTCGATCACCTCAAAGCAACCGGCACCCTCCTGCTGCTCTCCGGGCTGCTCACCATGGTGCTGTACAAGATCACCGCTTCACAGGGCCTGCGCATCTACCGGGACACCCTGGTCCAGTTGCGCTGGACAATCGTCACCGTCACCGCCGTCCTGGGGCTGTCCTTCGTGATGAACCTCTCCGGCCAGACCACCACCTTGGGCTTCGCGCTGGCCTCCGCGGGCGGCTTCTTCGCCATTCTCTCGCCGCTGATCGGATGGATCGGTGTTGCCCTGACCGGCTCCGACACGTCCTCGAACTCCCTGTTTGGCCAGATGCAGGCCACTGCGGCGGAGCAGACAGGACTGTCGCCGGTTCTGATGGCCGCCTCGAACTCCTCCGCCGGCGTGATGGGCAAGATGCTGTCCCTGCAGAACCTCGCCGTTGCCGCCGCCGCCGTCGGCCTCGACGGTGCGGAGGTGACCTTGTTCCGCAAGCTCGTCGGCTGGAGCCTCGCACTGCTGGCACTCATCACCGTGCTGATCTTCCTGCAGTCCACCCCCGTCCTCGGCTGGATGGTCCCCTGATGTCTCCCCTGGACCTGGCAGGCCTCCGCTCGACGGTGCAGGATTCCGCGCAGGTGAAGACCCGGGCGATCGACCTGCACGCCAACGCCCATGACGCCTCGCACTTCCTCCTGATCCCGCAAGCTGTCGTCACAGCCGGAGACGCTGCCGAAGTTGGCGGGCTGTTGCGCGCCAGCGCTGCCCAGGGCGTGCCGCTGACCTTCCGCTCCGGCGGGACCAGCCTCAGCGGCCAGGCAGTCACCGACGGCGTGCTCGTGGACGTCCGCCGCAACTTCAGGGACATCGAGGTGCTCGACGACGGCGCGCGGGTGCGCGTCCAGCCCGGCGTCACCGTTCGGGCGCTCAACGCGAGACTTGCCCGCTACGGCCGGAAATTCGGTCCCGACCCGGCGAGCGAGGCGGCATGCACCATCGGCGGCGTCGTCGCCAACAACTCCTCCGGCATGAACTGCGGCACAGTGGACAACACCTACCGCACCCTGGAGTCGCTGACCGTGGTCCTGCCCTCCGGCACTGTCATCGACACCGGGGCGCCGGACGCCGACCAGAAGCTCCGCTCCCTTGAGCCGGACCTCTACGAGGGTCTCGCCCGGCTGTCCGCACGGGTCCGGAACAACGCGGACTCCGTGCGCCGGATCCGGCAGCAGTTCGCCATGAAAAACACCATGGGCTACGGCCTGAACTCGCTGCTGGACTTCCACGCCCCGGTGGACATCATGGCCCACCTGATCGTCGGCAGCGAAGGCACCCTGGGTTTCGTGGCGGAAGCGGTGTTCCGCACCATCCCGCGGCTCCCGCACGCCGCCACGGGCCTCCTGGTGTTCCCGGATCTCGAGGCCGCCAACGCGGCCCTGCCCGCCCTCGTCGAAACAGGGGCCGCCACCATTGAGCTGATGGATGCCCTGTCGCTCAAGGTGGGCCAGACACTTAAGGGAACGCCCGCCGTCGTGCAGGACCTGACCGTCCGGGACCACGCGGCCCTGCTCGTGGAGTACTCCGCCGGCAGCGCCGGGCACCTCGCCGAACTCCAGGGCCACGGCGAGGGGATCCTGCCGGGGCTCGGATTGTCCGCTCCCGCCCGGTTCACCGGCGATGCCCGCGAACGCGGGCAGCTCTGGCAATTGCGCAAGGGCCTCTACGCCTCGGTGGCGGGGGCACGTCCCCAGGGCACCACCGCCCTGCTGGAAGACATTGTGGTCCCCGTGCCGGTGCTGGGCCGCACCTGCCGGGAGCTGATCCGGCTTTTCGACAAATTCAGCTACAGCAACAGCGTGATCTTCGGCCACGCCAAGGACGGGAACGTCCACTTTATGCTCACTGACGGCTTCGCCACTGCATCCGAACTGGACCGCTACAGCGCCTTCACGGAAGACATGGTCGAGCTGGTCCTCGGCGAAGGAGGCTCGCTGAAGGCCGAGCACGGGACCGGGCGCGTCATGGCCCCGTACGTCCGCCGGCAGTACGGCGATGAACTCTACGACGTCATGCGCACCATCAAGCGGCTCTTCGACCCCGCCGCGATGCTCAACCCGGGCGTGCTGATGGACGAGGACCCGCTGGCGCATCTGCGGCACATCAAAACGGCACCGCCCGTGGCGGAGGAAGTGGACCGTTGTGTCTCCTGCGGCTATTGCGAGCCGGTCTGCCCCAGCAAGGACATCACCCTCACGCCGCGGCAGCGGATCGTCACGCTGCGCGCCATCGAATCCGCCCGGCTGGCCGGCGACACTGCACTCGTTACGGAACTGGAAAAGGACTACGAATACGAATCCGTGGACACCTGCGCCGTGGACGGAATGTGCCAGACCGCCTGCCCGGTGGACATCAACACCGGATCGCTCGTGAAGCGCCTGCGGAAGACCGACGCCGGCCCGCTCGCCAACGGTGCCTGGCACGCCGCCGCCAAGCACTGGGAGGGCGTCACCCGTGGCGCATCCCTGGCGCTGACTGTGGTCGACAAGCTCCCGGCGGCGGCCGTCGCCCCGCCCAACAAGGCCGCGCGGGTAGTGCTCGGGAAAGATACCGTGCCGCTGTATTCCGCCGAACTGCCGGGCGGCGGTTCGGTGCGGAAGCGTCCGACGCCGGCGGGAGAGGTTGACGCCGTCTACTTCCCGGCCTGCGTTGGCACCATGTTCGGGCCCGCAGCAGCAGGCCCGGACGGGGAAGGGCACGGCGTCCAGTACAGCTTCGAACAGCTCTGCGGCCGTGCAGGGATCACGCTCCTGGTTCCGGAGGGAATCGACGGTTTGTGCTGTGGTACCCCCTGGTCCTCGAAAGGCATGGCAGCGGGCCAGGAAACCATGCGGGACAAGACGCTGGCCGCCCTCCGGGTGGCGACCAGGGACGGCGAGCTTCCGATCATCTGCGACGCGTCATCCTGCACCGAAGGCCTGCGCCAGGCTGTGGAGTCGGATGTGCCTGCGGCCGGGCAGAACGCCCTGCGCGTGGTGGACGCCGTGGACTTCGCCGCCGCGCACATCCTGCCCCAACTGCCGGACCACGGGAAACTGGAATCACTGGCCCTCCACCCCACCTGCTCGTCCACCAGAATGGGCTCCAACGATGCCCTGGGCGCGGTGGCGGGCGCCGTGGCCGACCGCGTCGAGATCCCCGAGAGCTGGGGCTGCTGCGCCTTTGCCGGCGACCGCGGGATGCTGCACCCGGAACTGACGGCGTCGGCAACGGCGAAACAGGCGGCGGAAGTAGCCGAGATGGGGGCTGCCGCGCACGCGTCCTGCAACCGGACCTGCGAACTGGGCATGACGCGGGCCACGGGAGCCCCCTACCGCCACGTGCTGGAGCTCTTGGAGGAGGTCACCCGGTGACCCACAGCAACGCGGGGTCACTTTCCGCCCATTCCCGAGGGGTTTTTGGGCGCTGAGTGACCCCGCGTTGCTGTGTCGGACTTGTGCTGTCGCCGTCTCCAGTCAGGAGCCGGACGACGTTTACGCAACAAATGATTAAATGATCACGCCGCGTTAGCATTTGTACATGAGTACGGAAGAGCGCCATCGCCGCATCGGTGAACTTTTACGCCACCGGGAGCATGTGAGCGTCGATGAGCTCATGACCGAATGTGGCGCCTCGGGTGCCACGATCCGGCGGGACCTGGATGTACTGGAGCTCCACGGCGTGCTCCGCCGGGTCCATGGCGGAGCCCGCAGCCTCGTGCTGCGCGGGGAAACCCCCGAGTACGGCCAGCGCGAGCTTGAGGACCACGCCGTCAAGGTGCGGATTGCGGCCGGCGTCGCCGCCCTGCTCAAGGACCGCTGCCACGTCTGGCTGGACAGCGGCACCACGGCCACCGAGGTTGCCCGCCAGTTGCAGCAACGGGACCTGACCCTGATGCCGATGTCGCTGCAGGCGGTCAACGCGATTACCGACGGCGGCCCGGCTGCCGGCCGGCGCCCCGACCTGCTCGTGCCTGGCGGGAGCCTCGTTCCCGGCGAACTGTCCTTCCGCGGGCCCATGACAGAATCCAACATCCGTTCGCTGAGGTTTGATACGGCAGTTGTGACGCCCTGCGCACTGAACCTGCGGGACGGACTGCTGGCCCACGACCTCGAGGATGCGGCCGTGAAGCGCGCCGGTCTGGAATCCGCGGGCAGGGTGATCGTCGCCTGCGCCGCATCCAAATGGAACGCCAGCGCCGTCGCGCTTGTCGCACCCCTGGCTGCCGTGGACGTCCTCGTCACGGACAGGCACCTGACTCCCGAAGAACTTGCCCAGCTCGCCCAACACTCGGTGGAAGCAGTGATCGTATGACCAAGACGGCAACCCTCCCGCAACTCAATGCCGCCGCCGCGGCGACGTTCCTGATTTTCGGGATCAACGGGCTGGTGTTCGCCAGCTGGGCCGCCCGGATCCCTGCGGTGACCGACATCCTGCATATCTCCTCGGGGCAGATGGGAACCCTGCTGCTGTGCGTGGCGGCGGGCTCCCTGATAGCCCTGCCCGCCGCCGGCCACGTGGTGGGCCGCATCGGGACGGCGAATGCCGTCCGGGCCGCGGGTCTCGTCGCCGCCGTGGCCGGCGTCGGTGTGGCGCTGGCGCTGCTGGCGGAGTCCGTTCCCGGGACCGGCGTCGCACTGTTCTTCTTCGGCATGGGGATCGGCCTCTGGGACGTGTCCCAGAACATTGAAGGCGCCGACGTCGAACACAAACTCGGGCGCACCATCATGCCGCAGTTCCATGCCGCCTTCAGCGGCGGTGCGTTCCTGGGCGCCCTGATAGGCGCGGGACTGGCGGGACTGGGGGTCGGGCTGCCGGCGCACCTGCTGGTGATCGCCGCCATCGTCGCTGTTCTGACCCTGTTCGCGCCGCGCTACTTCCTGCCGCACACCCCCGCTCCCGCTCCCGTGGCCGGGGAATCGAAGGAAGCCAAGGGCCGCTCGGCCTGGACGGATGGACGCACGCTGCTGATCGGCGTTGTGGTGCTGGGCGCGACGCTCACCGAAGGTGCCGGCAACGACTGGATCGCGAAGGCCGCTGTGGACGGACTGGACGCCACGGAGTCCACCGGAGCTTTGCTGTTTGCCGCTTTTGTCCTGGCAATGACCGCAGTGCGGTTCTTCGGCGGCCGGGCGATCGACGCCTGCGGCCGGGTGGCTGTGCTGCGCGCCAGCATGGCTGCCGCGGCCGCGGGGCTGGGTCTCTTCGTCCTGGCCGGAAACCTCTGGCTGGCCACGGCGGGCGCGGTACTCTGGGGAGCAGGGGCGGCCCTCGCCTTCCCGATGGGGATGTCCGCCGCAGCCGACGACCCGAAGCACGCAGCCGCCCGCGTCTCCGTGGTTTCCACCATCGGGTACATCGCATTCCTGGCCGGACCGCCGCTGCTGGGCTACCTCGGCGACCTGATCGGAATCCGGCTGGCCCTGCTGGCCATCATGATTCCGATTCTGGGTGCGCTGCTGCTCGCCGGCGTCGCGAAGCCCTTGCACGCCAGGTAAGCAGCCGCCGGGCGTCTCCATTCTCCTGGATGCATATGTTCTGGAAGAACAGCCAGAGCAGCAGCACCACCGGGACGGCCAGGCACACACTGCCCACCGTGTCTATGAGCCAGTGGGCCGACAGGTACGTGCGGCTGACCATCATCGCCAGCACCCCAAACCCGGTGAGCACCCATACCCAGGTGCGTCCCACGAGGAGGGCCACCACCACCAGGAACGCCGCGGTGCTGGCCACATGTCCCGAGGGGAAGGAGCCGGTGTCGGTCAGGACGATCGTGTTGTCCGGCCGGTCCCGGAGAATGCCGGCCTTGAGGATCTGCGTAAAAACCAGGACGGCGACGCCGGCGGCAGCGGCGAAAACAGCTGTCTGCGGGCGTCTCCTCACCAGCAGCGCCACGACAAGCAGCCCGTGGGCCACCAGCACGCCCCGGTAGCCGGCCACGTTGAGGAAAACGTTGATTCCGTCCCAGAACGGGCTGCGCAGCGAGGCGATCCAGCGGGCCCAGCCTTCGTCCAGACCCTGAAAGGGAGGAAGCCTCACGTCTGCTGCCAGGAGTCCGCCGAGAACCACGCCCAGAGTGAGCAGCGCAGTGCTGACCGCGAGCACGCGGCCCGTTGACAATCGCTGGGGGTCCAGCACTCGGGTCATCGCCCCATCCTAGCCAACCTGGCGGCCCGGCCGGCTGAATCCTGCTGCCGCAAAGTCCTCCGGCGCCGCCGCGCATATCTGACGGCGCGCCCGCCAGTTCCGGCAGTAAGGTGGTCGGATGCGGAGCATGCTAAAGAAGGCGCCGGGCCGGTTCGGGAGACTCGACCGGAAGTTGGTGCGTGCCGTGTCCGGCCTCCCCGGCGGCAGTCATGACGAGTTCTTCCGGGAGCTGTCCGCCGCGGCGAACAAGGGCAAACTCTGGATCGGCATCGCCGCCATCATGGCGCTCTTCCCAGGGAGGACGCGGCGCGCCGCCCTTCACGGGTTACTGGCTCAGGCGGTGGCCTCCGCGATCACGAACCTCGGCTTCAAGACGTTGCTGCCGCGGGCGCGCCCGCGGCCGGAACACCTCCCGGCGTTCAGGTTCGTCCATCCCCAACCCACCAGCTCCTCCATGCCTTCGGGACACTCCGCCTCCGCCGTCGCGTTCGCTCTCGGCGTCGGGCTGGTGCGGCCGGCCGTCGGCGCCGCGTTGGCCCCCCTCGCGGCGGGCGTAGCCTACTCGCGTGTCCACACCGGGGCCCACTGGCCCTCGGATGTGTTCTTCGGATCGGCGATCGGGGCGGGCGCCGCCATGGTGACACGCAAGTGGTGGCCCGTGCGGCCGCCCTTCCCCGAACTCAGGCGGACCGCCGTGAAAGCCGCAGAGCTCCCCGAGGGTCAGGGCCTGGCCATCGCGGTGAACACCCTCGGCGGTTCCTACGCGGCGGAGACCGCTGCCGCCCTTCAAAAAGTATTCCCGAAGGCGTATATAAAAGAGGTTGGCCAGGACGAGGACCTCGCGGAGGAAATCTCCAGGGTGGCCGGCCGGCCCGGTGTCGTGGCCCTGGGCGTCTGGGGAGGGGACGGCACCGTCGGCACGGCCGCTGCGACCGCCGTCGAGCATTCCCTTCCGCTGCTGGTCCTGCCGGGCGGGACACTGAACCATTTCGCGCGGGACGCCGGGACCCCCAGCCTCACCGCCGCCGTTACTGCCGCGTCCCGCGGCGAAGCGGCGCGGGCGGATCTTGGCCTGGTGACCGTAGAGCGCGGACTCCCCGACAGTCCCGAGCTGCTGCATTTGACCATGCTCAACACCGCCAGCATCGGCCTGTACCCGAACCTGGTCCGCCGGCGCGAATTGCTGCAGCCGTCCTTGGGCAAGCCCGTGGCCGGCGTCATCGCGATGTTCCGGACCTTTGCCGCCGGAACACCCACCACCCTGATCGTCGACGGCGTGCGGCACAAACTCTGGATCCTGTACATCGGCCGCGGAAGGTACTACCCCCGCGACCATGCCCCTCTGGTCCGCCCGGTCCTGGATGACGGTGTTTTCGACCTCCGGCTGATCACCGCCGACGAATCCTTCGCCCGGCTCCGGCTGCTCTGGTCCGTGCTGACCGGAACCGTTGCCACTTCCCGGATCACCCATCTCAGCGAAAGCAGCAGCATCCGGGTGGAACCGGGTAATACGACCATGGTCCTCGCGGTGGACGGCGAAGTCATGCCGGGGGTCCGCGGCGTCGAGTTCTCCGTCATGCCCGGCGCCCTGACGTACTACTCGCCGGCATCCTGACGGCCGGCGCCGTCATCCTCCCGGACTACCCTGATTCGACCCTGAATCATCCCTGAGACCGGCGAAACCGGCGCTCCGCCTCGGTAGCGTGGTGTCTACACCAACCCCCACTGCTAGGTAAAGGAACGCTTCCATGATCGAAGCACGAGGCCTGACCAAGGTTTACGGCGAAAAGACCGCCGTCGCCGGAGTCAACTTCACCGTCGAAGCCGGCCGGGTCACCGGCTTCCTGGGCCCGAACGGGGCCGGCAAGTCCACCACCATGCGCATGATCATGGGGCTGGACCGGCCGACGTCGGGAACCGTCACCGTCAACGGCGTGCCGTTCGACCGGCACCACGCCCCGCTGCGCGACGTCGGCGCCCTGCTCGACGCCAAGGCCGTCCACACCAGCCGCTCGGCGTACAACCACCTCCTGGCGATGGCCGCCACGCACAGCATCCCCAAGAAGCGCGTGCACGAAGTCATCGAGATGACGGGCCTGGCCGACGTGGCCAAAAAGAAGGTCGGCGGTTTCTCGCTGGGCATGGGGCAGCGGCTTGGGATCGCTGCCGCGCTGCTCGGTGACCCGCAGACCGTCATCCTGGACGAGCCCGTCAACGGTCTGGACCCGGAGGGCGTTGTCTGGGTCCGCAACCTCGTCAAATACCTTGCCTCCGAGGGGCGCACGGTGTTCCTCTCCAGCCACCTGATGAGCGAAATGGCGGTCACCGCGGATCACCTGATTGTGATTGGCCGCGGCAGGATCATCGCCGACGCGCCGATCCAGGACATCATCAACGGCAAGGGCCGGATCCGAACCCGCGTCCGCACGGACCAGCCGGACCAGCTGATGCATCTGCTCGCCGGCGACGGCGTCTCCGTGGAAATGAAGGACAACGAGCTCCTCGAGGTCACGGGCCTGGATCCGCGCCGGATCGCCCGTGCGGCCCTCGACAGCCACGTCATGATCTACGAACTCACCCCGCTGCAGGCCAGCCTCGAGGAGGCCTACATGGAGCTGACCAAGGATGAAGTCGAATACCACTCGCTGATCACCACGGGCGACCACGCCCCCGTCCCGTCCGGAGGCAACTAGGCCATGAGCTCCACCACTTTTGAACCCACCCCGCCAAGCCGCGGCCAGCACAACGGCACTTCTGGCAACACGTCCGGCAACACGGCAATCAGCCGGCCAGGCGACAGCCTCAGCACCGGCCCGGGCCCCAGCTTCCCTCGCGTGCTGAACTCGGAATTCATCAAATTCCGCACTCTCTTGTCCACGCTGATCCTGCTGGGCTGCACCGTCCTGGTCGTTGTGGGCTTCGGTGCCCTCTCGGCCTGGGGCACGGGACAGTTCGCCGAAGCCGCGGCAAGCGACCCGCAGGCAGCCGCCGCGTTCGCCGCCCAGGGCGGGGACCTCGCCGTCGGCGTCCCCACATCCGGCATCGCGTTCGCCCAGCTGATCCTGGGCTCACTCGGAGTACTGCTGATGAGCTCCGAGTTCACCACGGGCATGGCCCGCTCCACCTTCGCGGCCGTCCCCAAGCGGATTCCGGCGTTCGCCGCCAAGCTGCTCGTGGTCATGGTGACGGCGTTCGTCCTCACCGCGGCCTCCGTGTACCTGGCGGGCCTGGTATCGCTGCCGATTCTGGACAACTACAACCTCAAACTGGACCTTGCCAGCTCGCAGTCGGTGAAGATGTTGCTCGTCAACAGCCTCTACGTCGCCGCCGTGGCCGCCATCGGCATGGCCCTGGGCTCGCTGATCCGCAACTCCGCCGGAGGCATCATGAGCCTGGTCGGGCTGTTCTTCGTGGCACCGATCGCCTTCCAGCTGATCCCCGGCGACTTCTTCGTCGAGGCCCGCAAGTACCTGCCCGGCAACACCGTCGAACCGATGACAGCCGTGCAGCACATGCCGGACACGCTGGAGGCCTGGCAGGCCGCCCTGGTGCTGGGCGCCTGGGTGGTCATCCCGGTGGTCCTGGCCGCCGTGCTGCTGAAAAAGCGGGACGTCTAGGCCCTCCGAGCCCACCGTCTAGGCTCAGAACATGATCGATGCAGTTGCAGTGAGGGACGCGCCAGCCGGACAGGCTGACGCGTCCTTCGCTGAAATCACCGCCCGGCGCCGGGGCCGGATCCGGCGCTACCTGTTCCAGCATCCGCGGGCGATGGATGCGGTGGTCGTGGCCAGCTACCTGCTGCTGGTCATCCCCACCGCGGCGGAATCAGTGCGCGACGGCGTCTGGCCGGTCGCCGTGCTGCTCGCGGCGGCCGCGGCGGCGCTGTCGTTCCGGCGGAGCCACCCCGTGCCGGTGGTGGTCGTGGTGACGCTGCTCGAGGTCGGGGTGACACTGCTGCACCCGTGGGGCTCCAACGTCTCCGCCGGGCTGTGGTTTGCGCTCTACGCCGTGGCGGTGGTGCGCAGCCGGCGGTTTGCGCTGGCCACCCTGGCGGCCGCGACGGCCCCGCTGTTGTTCCTGTACCTCCAGCTGGCAGTCGGCCCGCTCGATGGCCGGCTGCCGGACATGGGAGTGAGCACACCGGAGAACTTCCAGCTCATCACCAGCATTGCTGCGGCCGTGAGCATCACCCTCTCCAACGTGATTGCCACCGGGATTGGAGTCTCGGTCCGGCAGCGGCGCGAGCATGAACATGAGATTGCCGCCTGGGCCGCGAGGGCCGCGCAACTCGGGTCCGTCACGGAACGCAACCGCATCGCCCGCGAAATGCACGACATCGTGGCGCATTCACTAACGGTGATGGTGAGCCTTTCGGACGGGGCCGCCGTCGTGGTTAAAAAGGACCCGGCGCGGGCCGCTGAAGTCCTCGGCGAACTTTCCCGCACCGGCCGCACAGCGCTGGCGGACATGCGGCGCGTCCTCGGCGTCCTGCGCGACGACTCGGCCCCCGGGCAGGCTCCGCGGGAACCTCTCGCGGCCGGGGATAATCTGGGCAAACTGCTCGAAGGCTTCCGCGCCGCGGGGCTCCCGCTGCACTACACGCACACCGGACCGTCGCTGCCGGACGACGCCGCGTTCCAGCTGACGGTGTACCGGATCGTGCAGGAGTCACTGACGAATGTGCTGCGCTACGGCCGGTCCCTGGGCCGCGTGGATGTGGCGGTTGTCCGGGAAGGATCCACGGTCACCATCGACGTCGTCGACGACGGCAGGGGTTCCGTCGACTCGGGCGGCCCGGCCGCAGCGACGGCGGCACGGGATACGGCCGGTTCCGTGGGCTCCGGGCGGGGCCTGGCCGGCATGCTGGAGCGGGCCCGGATCTACGCGGGCACCGTGGAGGCAGGACGGAGCGGGGATCGCGGCTGGCGCGTGCACGCCGTCCTGCACTGGTACGGCGACAACGAAAGCATGGGCACATGAGTCAAGGGGAACTGATGAGCGGGACCGCACCGATCCGTATCCTGCTGGTGGACGACCAGCCGCTCCTGAGAATGGGCTTCCGCCTGATCCTGGAGGGCGAGGATGATTTGAAGATTGTGGGCGAGGCGTCCGACGGTGCCGAGGCGGTCCGCCAGGTCCGGCACCTCGCGCCCGACGTCGTGCTGATGGATGTGCGGATGCCGGTGCTGGACGGAATCGAGGCCACACGGGCCCTCACCGCCGCCCGCGCCCGCGCGAAGGTCATTATCCTGACCACCTTTGACCTCGACGAATACGCCTTCGCCGGGCTCCAGGCCGGGGCCTCGGCCTTCCTGCTCAAAGACGTGGCGCCCGCCGAACTGATCAGCGCGGTCAGGGTGGTGGCCAGCGGCGACGCCGTGGTGGCGCCGCGCATCACCAGGCGGCTGCTGGAAACGTATGTCCGGGAAGGCGGGACGGGTGCGGCAATGTCGGCCGGCGCCCCGGACCAGCAGTCCACCGCATCCGCCGGGGTCCGGCCGGCCGGCGATCCGCTGCTGGAGGACCTGACCCCGCGCGAGACCGAGATGCTCGGAGCGATGGCCGAGGGGCTCTCCAACGCCGAGATCGCGCACCGGTACTTCCTCTCCGAGGCCACCGTGAAAACGCACGTGCGCCGCATCCTCACCAAGCTGCACCTGCGCGACCGGGTCCAGGCCGTGGTGTACGCGTACGAGACCGGCCTGGTGGTGCCCAGCAATCCGGACTACTGATTCCGGCCCGGTGAGGGCAGCCCGCCCGCGCGGAGAGCCTGAAGGAGTGGTTTCAAACACATTTCCGAATTGCCTGTGAGGCAACTCCCATTGCTTCCTAGGCCCCGTTTCTGGAGCTGTGCCCGGCTTAGCCACGCGTCATTTGTGGGATTGCACAGAACGGCAGGTTCCCCGCCCGGTCTAGGGTGAAACGTCAATGTGGTCCGCCACACAACTTTTTACGATCCACCCGCGGACCGAACAATCCAGAAGGACGGCGCTTCATGCAGGCTGACCCACAGCTCTCCAAATCCCTGAAACCCCGGCATCTGTCCATGATCGCCATCGCCGGCGTGATTGGCGCCGGGCTGTTCGTCGGCTCCGGCGCGGCGATCCAGCAGGCCGGCCCCGGCATCCTGGTCGCCTACGCGGCGGCGGGCCTCGTCGTCATCCTGGTCATGCGGATGCTGGGTGAGATGGCTGCGGCCAACCCGGAAACAGGGTCGTTCTCGACCTATGCGGACAAGGCCCTGGGCCGCTGGGCAGGGTTCAGCATCGGCTGGCTGTACGCCTGGTTCTGGATCATTGTGCTGGGCATCGAGGCCACCGCCGGTGCGGCGATCATGCACCGCTGGGTCCCGGGGATCGACCAATGGGTCTGGGCGCTGCTCCTGATGGTGCTGCTGACCCTGACCAACCTGGGTTCGGTGAAGTCCTTTGGTGAGTTCGAGTTCTGGTTCGCGTCCATCAAGGTCGCGGCGATCGTGCTGTTCCTGCTTTTCGGCGCCGCGGCGATCCTGGGTTTCATCCCGGGCGTCCCTGCCCCCGGCGTGAGCAACCTGCTGGAAAACGGCGGCTTCATGCCCAACGGTCCCGGCGCCGTGCTGGCGGGCATCCTCGTGGTTGTCTTCTCGTTCTTCGGTGCCGAAATCGCCACCATTGCCGCCGGTGAATCCGAGAACCCCGTCGACGCGGTCAAGAAGGCCGTGAAGTCGACCGTCTGGCGCATCCTCGTCTTCTACATCGGCTCCATCGCGATCGTGGTCACGCTCCTGCCCTGGAACTCCGCTTCCGTGGCCAAGAGCCCGTACGTTGCCGTGATCGAGCTGTACGGCATCCCCGGCGCCGGCACCATCATGGACATTGTGGTGCTGACCTCCGTGCTGTCCTGCCTCAACTCGGGCCTGTACACCGCCAGCCGGATGCTGTTCTCCCTCTCGCGCCGCGGCGACGCGCCGCGGTCCTGGATGCGGATCTCCAAGCGTGGCGTTCCCGCCGCTGCCGTCCTGGCCTCCACCGTGGTGGGCTTCATCACCGTCGGCCTGAACTACATCGCCCCGGACACCGTATTCCTGTTCCTGGTCAACACCTCAGGCGCCATCGCCCTGTTCGTGTGGCTCGTGATCGCCGGCTCGCAGCTGATCCTGCGCCGCCGCATGGGCGCCGCGGCCAAGAACCTCCAGCTCAAGATGTGGCTCTTCCCCTACCTGACCTGGGTGGCGATCGTCAGCATCGTCGCGCTGCTGGTCGGCATGGTGGTCCTGGAGTCCACCCGCGAGTCCCTGCTGCTCTCCCTGGCCCTCGCCGCCGTCGTGGTCGGTGTCGGCCTGTGGCGGTACCGCGGGAACGGCAGGAATACGCCGGCACTTGCCGACGGCGGGACCAAGACAGGGGCGACCAAGACCGGGGCGCCGGGCGAGGCCTCTGCGGAAGCGCCGGCCGAAGACGCCACAGTGGGTGCCGGCCCGGCGTCGTAGCTTCTGCGGACGGACCATGGGCGCGGCAACGTCCAGGGACCCCATGGGACATGCCCAGTCCAGCCCCGGGGCGTTGGACATGGTGCCACTATGTCCACCGGGCTCGACCAAGGCAGGGCATGTCCCGCGGGAAGGCGGGACATGTCCAGTCCTGGGTGCGCAGCCAGAGTTCATCGGTTCGTCCGCACCACGGGACATGCCCAGTCCTGGGCCTCTGCGTTGGACAGGGTGCCACTATGTCCATTCGGCGCGGTGAGGGGAGGGCATGTCCCGCGGGCAACCGGCGCACGGACTGCTCCGCCTCCAGCCACAGCCACCTCACAGGAGGGCCCTAGCCAGGGCATAGTGCGCCCGGGTTCCATGGACGCATGACCTCAAACCCGGGGCGGCCGCACGAGCCGCACCCCAACCACGACCGCGGCCTCGAATTCGACCTCTCCACCCTCATGAGCCGCCGCTCGCTGGGCATGTTCCTCGGTGCCGGCACCGCCGCCGCCCTCGCAGCATGCACCCCGGGCGGATCCACTCCTGCGGCCACGGCGGGGTCGACGCCGGCAGCCTCCGGCAGCGCGGCGGCCACGAGCACGCCCTCCGCCTCGCCCGCGCTGACCCGGGCGATCGCCGAGTGCGGCGTGGAAATCCCCCAGGAGACCGCCGGACCGTATCCCGGCGACGGCTCCAACGGCCCAAACGTCCTGGCGGCCTCGGGCGTGGTCCGCCAGGACATCACCTCCAGCTTCGGCACCTCCACCACCACGGCCGACGGCGTTCCGCTCGCCGTCACGCTGACCCTGCTCGACAATGCCGATGGCTGCGCGCCCCTGGCCGGGGCCGCCGTATACGCGTGGCACTGCGACAAGGACGGCAAATATTCCATGTACGACGCCGGGCTGAAGAACGAGAACTTCCTCCGCGGCGTGCAGGAGGCCGACGCCAACGGCCAGGTCACCTTCCGGACCATCTTCCCCGGCGCGTACAGCGGCCGCTGGCCGCACATCCACTTCGAAGTCTTCGAGTCCATGGACAACGTGACGGCGGCCGGTCAGGTTCTCGCGGTGTCACAGATCGCGCTGACGGACGCCGCGTGCAGGGACGTCTACGCCTCCGCGGGCTACGAAACCAGCGCACGGAACTTCCCCCGCACCACGCTGAAGTCGGACAATGTGTTCGGAGAGGACGGCGGCATCCACCAGCTCGCCACGATGACCGGATCGGTGTCCGGCGGGTACACGGCCGGGCTCAACGTCACCGTCTAGAAGCCCATCCGGCCAGCGGTACGGCGCTAGACTCGGAGCCATGCCTTCACAGCCCAACGCCGCAGCCCACATCCAGGACCTCGGCGCATACGTCACCGCGTCGCCGTCGAGCTTCCATGCCGTCCACGAGGCCGCCCGCCGGCTCGACGAGGCAGGATTCACCGCCCTCGATGAACTGCAGCCGTGGGACACGGCCGACGGCGGCGGGAAGTTCTACATGGTCCGCGACGGTGCGATCATCGCCTGGGTGACGCCGGCGTCGGCCGGTCCCACCACCGGTTTCCACGTCCTGGGTGCCCACACCGATTCGCCGTCGTTCAAGCTCAAGCCCAAGCCCACCACGGGCAAGTTCGGCTGGCTGCAGGCCGGCGTCGAAATCTATGGCGGCCCGCTGCTCAACTCCTGGCTGGACCGCGAACTGCAGCTCGCCGGACGGCTGGTGATGCGGGATGGCACCCAGCACCTCACCGCCACCGGGCCGCTGCTGCGGTTCCCGCAGCTGGCCATCCACCTGGACCGCGCCGTGAACGAGGGGCTGGCCCTGGACAAGCAGCAGCACATGAACCCGGTCTACGGGCTCGGGGATCCGGCGGGCGAGGACCTGCTGGGGCTGCTGGCGGACCGGGTTGCCGGGGAGGACGTGGACGCTGCGCAGATCGGCGGCTACGACGTCGTCATCGCCGACACCCAGGCCCCGGCCGTGTTCGGCGCGAAGGGCGAGTTCTTCGCCTCCGGCCGGCTGGACAACCTTTCGGCAACCCATGCCGGGCTCGCCGCGCTGATCAACCACGCCGCCGCGCCGCTGCCGGCCGGGGCGCCGATTGCCGTGCTGGCGGCGTTCGACCACGAGGAGATCGGCTCCGCCTCCCGTTCCGGCGCGAGCGGACCCGTCCTCGAGGACGTGCTGGTGCGTATTTCCGACGGTCTGGGGGCCTCGGCGAGCCAGCGGCGGCAGGCCTTCGCGGCGTCGTTCTGTGTGTCCGCCGACGCCGGGCACGCCGTCCACCCCAACTATGCCGAGCGGCACGATCCGGCCAACCGGCCGGTGCTCAACGGCGGGCCGCTGCTGAAGATCAACGCCAACCAGCGTTACGCCACGGACGCCACCGGCGCCGCCCTCTGGGCGCGGCTGTGCGCGGACGCCGGCATCCCGTACCAGGAGTTCGTCTCCAACAATGTGATGCCCTGCGGCTCGACGATCGGTCCGCTGACCGCCACCCGCCTCGGCATCCGGACGGTCGACGTCGGCGTGCCCCTGCTCTCGATGCACTCTGCCCGTGAACTCTGCGGCGTCGAGGACCCGTACCGGCTCGCGAAGGTGACGGAACTGTTCTTCCGTACGGCGGCGTAGCAGCTACCGGGCTTACCTACCGCGGGCGCTGACGAACTCGGCGAATGACGAGCATGCCGCCGACGGCGTCCAGCGTCAGGCGAGGGATCATGGCGAGCCGTCTCCACAAGAAATGGATCTGGAGGGCCACTCCTCTTCGTTCGGACCTGCTCACGGTTCGACATTCCGTCGCCGCTCAGTGCGGAACGCCCACTGAGTTTTGAGCCGGTCGAGACCATCCTTGCCAACCACTGTCATGGCCGTTTTCTTCAGCAGGGATCGGCCCGAATCCAGTGCGACTCGGCGCGGCCTCTCCAGCGCGACGTCCCGCATGAGGTCCAGCCGGCCGACGTCATCGATGCCGTCTAACAGACTTCCGAACGCATCGAGATACGGGCCAGGAGCTACGCGCTTGCCGCGGATCCTGTTGCTGACGTTTGAGTCGTGAACGACCTGAAGCCATGCCGGAGAGCCGGCGAGCTCCCTGACGTTCATCGACTGTCCCAGCAGGTTATGCCAATCGGACCAGCACGTCCGGGCGGCCTCCCATCCTTCCCGGACCGAGCAGAAGGCGTTTGAGCGGTCCCGGCGGAGGTAAAGGGCGCTGCCGCTCGTTATCAGGCCGTTGGTCAGGTAGAGCGCCGAACGGGTTCCGTCGCTTCCGGCAGCCTGCAGACGTTCGACAAAGTCTGCTGCGAGGCCGTCGTCATTGTCCAGGTTGGTGGTCAGGAGCTCCCGGTGGTTTGCTCCGGAAACTGAGCGCAGGTCCTCAAGAAGTTCGCTGCGGCCGACCTCGGCCCGGTAGATGGGCGTGAAGGTCCCGCGGTTGAGATCGTCCATCACGCTGACCAGCCAATCGGGGCTTTGTGGGTCGAGATAGATGATCCACTTGAAATTCTGGCGGGTCTGTCGCAGCACCGAGGGAAGGCAGAACCGGCGGAACAACTCGACCCGAGCACGCAACCAGCCATCCTTCGCCCGCACAATGCTCTCGGCACCTGCCGATGGGAGGTTGAACCGGGTCAGCAGGACGTGGTCGACGTCGGCACTGCTTCGATCGCTTGCCAGCGGGCGGAAGGTGCGGGGTTGGCTCATGGCTTGGCTCCTTGTATCGTCCGGAGAATTTGGGCCGCCCTGACGTGCCAGGTGTGCAGGGCGGCGACGTCGCGCCGCTTGGGCCCGAGGCCAGCCTCGTCCGGGCTGTCGAGGATCCTCCGGACCTGGTTGGCGAACTCGACAGGGTCGGATCCGATGGCGACAAATTCGGTGTTGAGCCAGCGGACTGCCGGCAGGTCGCTCGCCACGACCGGCACTCCGGATGCGAGATACTCCAAAGTCTTGAGCGGAAAGCTTGAGCGGTTGAACGCCGTGTCCGCATAGGGGGTCAACCCCACACCGATCTCAGCCAGGTGCGGAGCCAGCTCCCGGGAAGGGAGCTCGCCGAGCCAGGTCACGTTGGGTGCGGCAAGGAAGGCATCGAGCCGCCTCCCGGTCTCCGCGTCGTGCTCGGTGCGGGGACCGATCACGAGGAGTGGGATTCCGGCGTCCTGAACGGCTTCGAGAAGCTGCATATCCAATCGCTCATTCAGCTGTCCGATGAGGCCGGCATTCCGGCGGCGCGGCGTGCCGTCGTCCCCGCGGGCCGGAAGATCGCATCCATTCGGGATCAGGACGACGGAAGCATCCGCGCCGGGGGTCCCCTCCAGGACTGAAGCAAGATGCGGGGAGACCGTCGCACACACGTCGGCCGCTCGCAGATTGTCCGTCAGCCTGCGTTGCACCATCCGGCGGGACAAGTTCATGAGTTCGGCTCCCGCAACCCAGTCGTCGGTGACGTACAAGAGCTTCGTTCCCGCGACTCCCGCGGGAAAGCTGCTGATCGGCGAGGAGAGAAGAGTCGCGAAGGGGTGCAACTGGCGCCGTCGGAGTGTTGTCTTGATGGCACGGGCCAGCAGGACCCTTGCAACGGAAGACCCGAAGCGGGCAAATCCGGGGACCGACAGGGAACGCACCCGAGTGATACCAGGTGCCACCTCCATGACTTCGACAGTTCGTAGCCCCAGTCCCGACCCGCGTCGACCGGCCCGATGGAAGGGAAGCGGGGGGTCGATCCATAGGACCGGGACGTGAACAGCCAACGCCATGGCCAGCCGGTAGTCGGTTCCGTGCACGTCATCCCAGCGGCACCCCGGGATGTACAGGAGCGTCTCCTGCCCCGCCGCCCGCCGCGGCTTCATGGGGATGCCCGCCGTGCGGTACGTGCATCAAGTGCCGGACCTGCCCGACGGCGCCCCGCCACCGGGCGGGAATTGAAGTCGTCGGCCGGAGCGGGCCCCAGGACCCGACGCAGCTTCGTGGTCAGTACGTGTCCGACGAACCTGGCGAGAGCTCCCGCCTCCTGGATGACGGTGCCTTCCAAGGCTGCTTCGATGGCCTGTGAGTAGAAGTCCTCGAGTACGAGGGCGCCGCGCGTCAGTGAGAACCGTTCCCGGACTGTTGACAGCCCGAAGCTGCCAAGCGACTCGCGGCGGGACTCGTCCGGAAGCAGGCCGCGCAGGAGTTGCGCCAGCCGCTCGGCTCCGCCCTGGGGTCCGGGTCCGACTCCGTACCAGCCCTGCTCAAGGAAAAGCGGAAGACTGTCCGGAGTCAGGAGTTCCCAGAACCCCTTTTCGCCTTGCACGATCAGCGGTTTCGCAAAGGCCAGCGCCCGCAGCGCCGACCCGCCCATTCCGAGGGCAACATCTGCCACGGCATAGGCCGCCCGGGGATCCTCGAGCTCCCCGGCGAGCACGATGACCTGCCGCCCGCTTGCTTCGTTGACCGTCCGGGCACGGTTTTCGACGAGCCGCCGTGTCGGGCCGTCGCCGGCGATGACAAGTTGAATGCGGAGTTCTTGCGACAGCAGTCCCACGCAGTCGATCGCGGTCAGGATGCCCTCGAGTTTCAGCTCCTTTGCCAGCCGGGACACGAGAACCACCGTGTAGGCTCCTGGCTCGAGGCCCCACGCAGCCCGGAATGCCTGTTCGCCTACGTCCAGAGATGGATTGTTTGCATCCAAGTCCACCGGCGGCTCCAGAAGCGCGGCCATGGTCCGGCCAAACTCCTGCTCCGCCGTCAGGATCTCCTGGGTGCCAACAAGAATCGGCATTGACTTGGGAATGAACGGCGCCACAGCCATTGACATCACCGTTGCGACGGCGGCCGTGCCCGGAGACCGTCGGGAAGCTATGAGGCCTTCCAGCGCCGGCGGCCATTCGTAGCCGTGGATGATGTCAATCTTCCGTTCCCTGGCCAACCGGACCAGTGCCCTCACCACCGATGGAGTCGGCCGGCGGTGCGGCTCCGGAGAGGGAACGAACTCCAGCCCCAATTCCTCGATGCGCTGGTTGAGCGGTCCCGGACGTCCGAAGACGAGGACCTCGTGGCCCAACCGCTGCACGGCGGCCCCGAGTTCGATGGCGTTCAGTTGGCTGCCGCCGATCGCCAGATCGTGCGGGAAGACCAGGATTCTCATACCGGCGCCTCCACGGTGGCGGCTTTTCCGATGGACCGAAGCTCCCTGATGTGGTCCCGCTGCAGGTATAACAACCCGGCTGTCACCAGTGCCGCTGTGGTCCCGGCGGTGAACAGCGCCACGAGGTGGTCGGTCAGCGTGATGGCCAGGATGCGGGCTGCCACGCCCGTCGCCAGCCCTGCTGCCAGTGGCAAACGGATTTTTGTCAGGATGCCCCTGAGGGCCAACCCATGCGCCCTCAGCTTCCATAGGTACAGGGGAAGGACCACGCATCCTGTCACGGCCGCTTGCGCCGCCGCGAGTCCACCCAGTCCTCCCCAGGATGCCCCGGCCACAAGCGCGGGAAACAGCACCAGCAGGCTCCCGGCCTGCACGGTGAAGACCGTCCCGGACTTGCCCAGGACCACGAGGTAGTCGTAGGCGAGATCGCAAAATACCCGGCAGGACGCGGCGATGACAAGCCAGGATATGGCAGCCGCTGCCGCCACCCAAGCCTCGCCATAGACGAATTCCACCAAGGGCACCGCGATGCCGGCCAGGAAGAGAATGATCGGCAGTGTTGCTGACGCCAACACCACCACAATGGCCTCCATGGCTGCGTTCATGCGGCGACGTTCCCCCTGCAGTGCCGAGAAGGCAGCGGGCGCCACCCTGCGGAGCGGTTGGGCGAGGATACTCACAGGCCAGTTCGAGAGGTTGAAAGCCAGCACGTAGAACGCCAGCACCGTTGACCCGAGAACTGCCCCGGCCGTGAGCTGGTCCGCGTACCCGACAGCGAAGAATATGACGCTGGTCCCCGCCAGTGGCAGCCCGAAGCGCAACAGGGGACCCACCAGTGAACGGTCCAGCCCAAAGCGGTAGGGCAACGGTGAGGCAGCCAGGAACATGACGCCTGATACCAAACTACCGGCCAGCCGGCCGACCGCCAGCGCCATGGCACCCATGCCCGCGAGGGCAAGGATCACGGACAGGACGGCGCCGATCCAGACATTGGCCTGGTCTATCCCCAGCCGGTCCTTCTCCCTGAAGTCGCGCTGCAGCAGGGCCGCCGGTGAGGCAACAACACCGTTGACGAAGACACTCAGAATCAGGACCCGCACCACGTCGGTGGCGCCGGGATCACCCATAGCTGTCGTGAACGCCGGCGCGGCGACGATCGCAGCAGTGCAGAACAGGGTGCTGCCGACGACGGAGATGGTGTTGACCGTGGGCACGATCTTGGCCGGGTCTTCGGGCCACCGGACAATGGCGAGGGAGACGCCAAGTTCGTTGAAGCTCAACACGGCCATGAGGGCGACCATGGCGACGGCGAAAGTGCCGAAAGATTCGGGACCCAGCATGCGCGCAAGGACGATTCCGATGCCGAGAGTCCCGAGCCGGGAGACGACGGTATTGAGCAGCCCCCAGGCGAAAGCGTTCGAGGCCCCGGATGTCCGACGAGCCGGGGTGGACGGCGTCATAGCCGTCCCAGTGCAGCCGCCACACTTCGGCCAAACGAAACCACGGGTGCCCCCATTCATCCCCAAGAGACCATTCAGCCAGGTTCCGTGCGACGCCAACGCGTACTGCAAGATAAAGGGCGGAATTTTGCCCCGGGCTGGAGCGAAAATTCCGACCAAAGTGGCTGTGCTGATGCCAATATATCCGGGGGCCTGCATGGGGCCTAGGCCGCCCAAATAGTCGAGTAGGGCATCGGCTGAAGTCGAGTAGTTTTCGTGTGCAGTACTCGTTTTTGTCCTGGACGCCGCCACGGACCGGAACCCGGGCGGCGTCGCAAGACCAACCAACCAGCCGGCGCCTAGAACGCCAGGCTGATCACGAGGCTGATGGTCGTGGCCAGGATAACGGTGCCAAAGAGGTAGGACAGCAGGCTGTGCTTGAGCGCCTCCGCCCGGATGCCGTGGTTCTGGATGGCGGTGTCCGAAACCTGGTAGGTCATGCCCAGGCTCGAGGCGAGGTACGCGAAGTCGGTGTACTGCGGCGGTCCCTCCTGGTTGAAGTCGATGCCGCCCTCTGCCGGCCCGGCCTTCCCGCCAGTGCTGTAGTACAGCTCGGCGTACCGCAGCGTGAACAGGGTCTGCACCAGCAGCCAGGACAGGGCCACTGACGCCAGCGCCAGCAGCGCGCCGCCGAGTCCGGACCCGCCGCCGCCATGGGAGTCGACGACGACGGCGGCCACCGCGCCGAGGCTGGCGACGTTGGCTGCCAGGATCAGCAGGTCGGTGATGCTGCGGGACGGATCCTCGGTTGTTGCATGCGCGCGGGTTTCCGCGGGGTTGAAGCGGCCGATCGCAAGCCAGACCCACGCGACGTACGTCAGAGCGGCGACACTCCAGCCCGCGGCGGGCGCCGCCACCCAGTGCCCGCTCAGCCCGGTGGCCGCGGCCGCGGCAGCCCCCGCGACGAGCATGGCCGCAAAACGCAGCCGGCTGCGGCGGACGGGGCCGGTGGGCGTGCTTCCGGTGGTCATTCCCAGATCATGGCACAGGGTTGTCCACATAAAGGCCGGTGTTGCTTCCGGGACCCGGCCGGCAGCGCCTACCCTGGACAGGCATGGAATCGCGGAATCCGGCCGCAATGCACTAAGCTATTGAAGTCTGTGCTGCGCCCTGCCCCCGATCCTGGGGGTATGCGGGCACATGGCACCGCAAATGAACCTCCTGTTACGGAAATGCCGTAACCGCTTAGCCCAAAGGAGGTGGGTTCACATATGCGTCCTTACGAATTGATGGTAATCATCGACCCCGAGGTCGAAGAGCGTACCGTTGAGCCAACGCTTCAGAAGTTCCTGAACGTCATCACGACCGATGGTGGAACCATCGAAAAGGTTGACATCTGGGGCCGTCGTCGCCTGGCTTACGAAATCCAGAAGAAGTCTGAAGGTATCTACGCCGTGGTGAACTTCACCGCTGAGCCGGCTACCGCCAAGGAACTTGATCGCCAGCTGAGCCTCAATGAGACCATCATGCGCACCAAGATCACCCGCCCCGAAGAGCAGAAGGTTGTTGCTGAGTAATTTCAGCTTCAAATTCTGACTTTTCACCCCCGCAGGAACGAACAAGGAGGCAAGTAGATGGCAGGCGAAACCACTATTACGGTCATTGGCAATCTCACCAATGACCCCGAGCTGAGGTTCACACCGTCAGGTTCGGCAGTAGCGAACTTCACCATCGCGTCTACTCCCCGCACCTTCGACCGCCAGTCCAATGAGTGGAAGGACGGGGAAACCCTGTTCCTCCGCGCGTCGGTATGGCGTGAAGCCGCCGAGAACGTCGCCGAGTCCCTGACCAAGGGCATGCGCGTGATCGTTTCCGGCCGGCTGAAGAGCCGTTCCTACGAAACCAAAGAAGGCGAGAAGCGCACCGTTATCGAGCTTGAGGTCGATGAAATCGGCCCCAGCCTGCGCTACGCCAACGCCAAGGTCAACCGCACCCAGCGCTCCGGCGGTGGGGGTGCCGGCAACGGTGCCCAGGGTGGCTTCGGCGGCGGCAACAGCGGCGGCGGCTTCGGCGGCGGCTCTGGTGGAAACCAGGGCGGCAACTCGGGCGGAACCTGGGGCGGCAACCAGCCCGCACAGCAGCAGGATGACCCCTGGGCCACGCCCGGCGTCAGCAATGCAGGCGGCGGCTGGGGCAACGGCCCGGATTCCGAACCTCCCTTCTAAACAACATCTAAGGTTCGACGACGGCACCCGCCGGACGCCGCAAGGCGGCCGGGCGCTGACTGAAGTCGGATCACCACCATCCCGTGGATCAATATCCACGGGCTCCATCGAATAGGAGCTCCACGATGGCTAAGGCTGAACTCCGTAAGCCCAAACCAAAGTCCAACCCCTTGAAGGCCGCTGACATCACTGTCATCGACTACAAGGACGTAGCATTGCTGCGCAAGTTCATCTCCGACCGCGGAAAGATCCGCGCCCGTCGCGTCACTGGCGTCACGGTGCAGGAACAGCGCAAGATCGCACAGGCAATCAAGAACGCCCGCGAAGTTGCTCTGCTGCCTTACTCCGGCGCTGGCCGCGGCTAAGGAAGGGATTAACTAACATGGCAAAGCTCATTCTGACCCACGAAGTAACCGGTCTCGGTGCTGCAGGCGATGTTGTCGAGGTCAAGGACGGTTACGCACGTAACTACCTGCTGCCCCGCAACTTCGCCCTGACCTGGTCCAAGGGTGGCGAGAAGCAGGTTGAGTCCATCAAGGCTGCCCGCGCCGCCCGCGAGCACGCTTCCCTGGAAGACGCTCAGAAGCAGGCCGCTGCACTCTCCGCCAAGCCGGTCAAGCTTGTTGTCAAGGCTGGCGAGACCGGACGCCTGTTCGGCACCGTCAAGCAGGGCGACGTGGCTGACGCTGTCGAGGCCGCTGGCCTTGGCCGCATCGACAAGCGCAAGGTTGAACTCCCGACGCACATCAAGTCGGTTGGTTCTTACCAGGCCAACGTCCGTCTCCACAACGACGTTGCCGCTGTGATCGAACTCGACGTAGTCGCAGGCAAGTAGTCATTCCGACTGACTGAACTGCTGGAAGGTCCCCGCCTCCGGATTCCCCTTGGGATCCGGACGCGGGGGCCTTCTGTTTAACCCCGCGTTGCTTTGGCGGGACACTCAGCCGTGGTGCAGGACCGTGGTCACGTGCCGGTATCCGACCCGGATCAGCTCGGCCAGCACCGCCTCGTCAACGTCCCGGAGTTT
>CALMVY010000391.1 GCA_937873245.1 uncultured Arthrobacter sp.
CGGCACCCCGTTCGTCGGTGTGCTCTTTGTCGGGCTGGCCCTGACGTCCCGCGGCACCCGCGTCATCGAGTTCAACGTACGCTTCGGCGACCCGGAAACCCAGGCCGTCCTCGCCCGCCTCAAGACCCCGCTCGGCGGGCTGCTGATGGCGGCCGCCAAGGGCGAGCTGGACAAGGTCCAGCCGCTGCGCTGGTCCAAGGAAACCGCTGTCGCCGTCGTCGTCGCGGCCGAAAACTACCCGGATGCCCCGCGCACCGGCGACCGCATCCGCGGACTCAAGAAAGTGGAGTCAATCGAGGGCGTGCACGTGATCCACGCCGGCACCAGGCTCGACGACGAAGGCAAGGTCGTCTCCGCCGGCGGACGGGTCCTCGCCGTCGTGGCGCTCGGCACGGACCTCGTCGAGGCCCGCGAACGGGCGTACGACGGCGTCGAGCTGGTCCAGCTGGACGGGAGCCAGTTCCGCACCGACATCGGCGGCAAAGCGGCCCGCGGCGAGATCAAAGTGCAGACCCCCGGCGCCCCCGCCGCCACGAAAGCGAAGGCCTGAGCATGACCGCCCCCGAACCCTCCGTCCCGGAAGCCACTGACCCCGCACCGTCCGCGCCCAAGGGCGGCCTGGACACCGCGACGCTGGACCTGCCCGGCTGGAAGCACATCTACTCCGGCAAGGTCCGTGACCTCTACGTTCCGGTGGACCAGTCCATCACGGAGCGCATCGGGCAGGAGTGCGTCCTGGTTGTTGCCAGCGACCGCATCAGCGCCTACGACCACGTCCTCGCCAGTGAGATCCCGGACAAGGGCCGCATCCTGACCCAGCTGAGCCTGTGGTGGTTCGAACAGCTCGGCGTGGAACACCACGTGCTCGCGTCCACGGTCGACGCCGGTGTGCCCGCCGCCGTGGAGGGCCGGGCAATGATCTGCAAGAAACTGGACATGTTCCCGGTCGAATGCATCGCCCGCGGCTACCTCACCGGCTCCGGGCTCCTGGAGTACCGGCAGTCCCGCACCGTATGCAGCATCCCGCTGCCGGAAGGCCTGGTGGACGGGTCGCGGCTCGAGGAGGCGATCTTCACCCCCTCCGCGAAGGCCGAGGTGGGCGAGCATGACGAGAACATCACCTACGACGCCGTCGTCGGCATCGTGGGGGAGGACATCGCCGCCCGGCTGCGCGAACTCACCCTGGAGATCTATACCAAGGCCGAGGAGATCGCCCGCGGCCGCGGCATCATCCTCGCCGACACCAAGGTGGAATTCGGCTTCGACGTCGCCACGGGTGTCATCACGCTCGGCGACGAGGTGCTCACCCCGGACTCCTCACGGTTCTGGGACGCCGCCACCTACGAGCCGGGCAAGGCCCAGCCCTCCTACGACAAGCAGTACGTCCGCGACTGGCTGACCTCGGCCGAATCCGGCTGGGACAAGTCCTCGGACGTGGCGCCGCCGGCGCTGCCCGCCGACGTCGTCGCCCGTACCCGCAGCCGCTACGTCGAGGCTTTCGAGTTACTCACCGGCCGGACGTTCGCCTAGGCTGCGGAGCGGGCCGCCTAGGTTCCGGACGAAGCGGCGGCCTGCGCGCGGCGCTGCGCCAGCCGGATTTCCAGCACGGCGTCCATCGCCTGCTGGACCCGGTCCGAGGCGCCGGCCGCGCTGAATTCCTTCTGGGC
>CALMVY010000392.1 GCA_937873245.1 uncultured Arthrobacter sp.
TTAAGGGAGGGCATTTCGGCGCGGTCGCGGAGGTCGGGGTCGGCCTCGAGAGATTCCTTGTCTTTAACAAACTGCACTCCCAGGATCATGCGGAGGCCCCGGACATCGCCCTGGCCTGCGAGATGACGGCCGGGCTGAGCCTCGGCGAATACACAGCACTCGTCTTTTCAGGGGCGATGTCGTTTGAAGATGGTCTGCGCCTGGTGCATCAGCGGGGCAAGTTCATGCAGGAAGCATGCGATTCCACCCGGGGCGGCATGGCCGCCGTGATTGGCCTGGATGAACAGGACCTCGCCCCGGACTTCCCGGTGGACGGGCCAGCCCAGGCCATCTACATAGAAACTGCGGGAGGCGTCAACACTGCGGACACCCAGTGAAATTAAATCGACTCGTGGCTGCATCATTCGATACTGTCATGCACATGTCCACAAATCACCAGGATGAAAAAGCTGCCAAGGCCGACCGGGAGCAGCTCGCTGCTGTGCGGGTGGCCGTGGACGAGGTGGACGAGCAGATCGTGTCGCTGATCGGCCGCCGCGAGCGCCTGATCCGGATCGCCGGAACCCTCAAGGCCGACAGCGCCGAGGTGCGCGCCCCCGGGCGCGTTGAGCGGGTCATCGAACACGTCCGCGCCACGGCGGAACAGAAGGACATCGACGTCGACCTCGTCGAAAAGACCTACCGGGCCATGATCGACGCCTTCATCACGCTTGAGCTGGAAGTCTACAAGGCCAGCTCCTAGGCGCGGGGTTTCTAGAGGGCTTCCTCCACCGGGACATTCGCCTGGTACTCGCGGCCGTCACAGTCGCTGAAGGCCGTCATCAGGTGCCCTTTGGTCAGGCCCATGATGGTGCTGATGGGAAAGTAGCCGGTAATGGTGCTGCCGGAGTGCTCCACACCCTTGAGGTCAAAATTCTCCTCCGTGCCGTCATGGCTGAAGCAGTAGAAGGACACGGCCTCCCCGTTCATGAACTCGATCCCCATTCGTCGCTGGTGGGAATGATCGGGAGTCGCCGCTACCAGCCCCACCACGTAGGCGCCCTGGCCGGGGATGTTTCCGTCTATATCGAACTTCGCCACCAAGGACGTGTCCTCGGCGGCGATGCTTACGTTCTTCAGGAGTGCGTTATGGGAGCTCATGGCTCAATCCTGCTACCTGTGCCAGCGTCCGTCCACCCCTGATCTAGGTTTTGCCCCGGCACCGTCGTAGACTGGAAGTGTTCGAAGATATGTTCGAATAGCTGCTGGCTGCTATAGCCAGATTGTTCTGACAGATGGTTCTTACAGATGGTGCGGTCCGGGAGGCACGATGGGCATGTTCAGCGAGTCGGTGGACGTCGTCTGCACACCCTCCGGCCAACCCCTGAAACTGGACTGGGCGGGCCGGCACTACACCGTCTGCGCCGAGCCCGTCCGCTGGTATGAGCGCCGCCAGTGGTGGGCGGAAGAGCAGCGGGCGCCGCTGGGCAGCGGCCCGGGGCTCGTGGACCACGAGATCTGGCGGGTCCAGGTGCGCCGGGCAGATTCCCCCGGCCCCGAAAGCCTCACCCTTGACCTCACCCGGCATGTCGGCAGCGGGCGCTGGCGCCTGGTGCGGATCCATGACGCCCTGCTTCCAATCCGGGAGCCCGAATCAGCATGAGCTTCACCCATCTCCATGTCTCCACCGCCTTCAGTGCCCACTATGGGGTCTCCTGGCCGGAGGAGCTGGCGGCCGCCGCCTCCGCAGACGGGGCGACCGCGCTCGCCTGCACGGACCGCGACGGTCTCTACGGGACGGTCAAGCACCTGAAGGCCTGCATGGCGGCCGGGCTGGATCCGATCGCCGGAGTGGACCTTGCGGTCTTGGACGACGACGGCGACCTCCGCACCCAGGTGGGGGGACGCGTCGTCGTGCTGGCCCACGGGCATAACAACGGCGCCGGGTACCGTGCGCTGTGCCGGCTGATCTCCGATGCGCATGCCCGCACCACGGGCAAGGCCGGGGGAGCGGTGCCTGTCGCCGTGACCCGGGACGAGCTGGCCTCCCGCATCCTGCATCCGGAAACGCTCAAACCGGTGCTGACCGTGCTGATCGGACCGGACTCCGATGTGGGACGTGCAATGGGCGGGAGGCGCTACCTGCGCCCCCGCACCCTGTTCAAACGCTGGCTCGACGCCATGCCGCCCGGAACCGTCGCCGCCGAGGTGGTCAGCCAGCTCAGCCCTCCCGGGGAACCGCTCAGCACCGCCCACGCGGTGCGGATGCTCAAGCTTGCTGCCGAACACGGGGTGCCCGCCGTGCTGAGCAACGCCGTCCGGTACGTGGCCGAGGACGGAGCAGCCACCGCGGATGTGCTGGACTCCGCCCGCACCCTGAAATCGCTGCCCGAACTTTCCGCCGCCCCGCTGCTGCAGCCCAACGGGCAGGCCTGGCTCAAATCCGCGGCGCAGATGCACCAGCTGGGCAAGGAGATCATGCACGCCGCCGGATACGGCGCCGCTGACCTCAAGAGCCTGATGGCGCAGACGGAGGCGCTCGCGGACCGCTGCCGGATGGACCCGGTGACAGATATGGGGTGGAAACAGCCGGTGGTGCCGGAAGCCTCGGTGATCGGGATCGACGGCGATGCCCTCGCGGAGCTCACCCTTCGCTGTGAAGCAGGCATCAGCAGGCGGTTCCCCGGGATCACGGGTAAAGCCGCCGGGGAGCTGCGCTCGCGGCTGGAACACGAACTGCGGATCATCGACAGCCTGGGCTTCGCCGCGTACTTCCTGACCGTCGCCGAAGTGTCCCGGATGATCCTGGACATGGGGGTCCGGGCGGCTGCCCGCGGCTCGGGGGCATCCAGCCTGGTCAACTACCTGATCGACGTCAGCCAGGTGAACCCGCTGCAGCACGACCTCATCTTCGAGCGCTTCCTCTCCCGGGACCGCGCCACCCTGCCGGACATCGACATCGACGTCGAAAGCGCCGAGCGGCACAACGTGTACCGGAAGATCTTTGAGCGCTTCGGCTCCGAGCGCGTCACGCTGATGAGCATGCAGAATGGCTACCGCGCCCGCGGTGCCGTGCGGGACGCCGGCCTGGCCCTGGGCATGGAGGAGGGCGAGATCGGGGACATTGCCAAGCAGTTGTGGCGTTTCTCGGCCCGGAACTTCCGCGAAGCCCTCGAGGAGAAGCCTGAGCTGAAGGAGTTCGCCGGCCGGGTGGGACAGCGCGACTTCAGCGGGAACCAGCAGCTGGACCTGCTGGTGGACCTCACCGAACGGCTGGACCGGCTGCCGCGCCATATCTCCATGCACCCCTGCGGCGTCATCCTGGGCGACGCCACACTGCTGGACCGCACGCCCGTGCAGCCCAGCGGGCTGGGCCTGCCCATGAGCCAGTTCGACAAGCACGACATGGACCCCATGGGCATGCTCAAGCTCGATGTCCTGGGCGTCCGGATGCAGAGCGCCATGGCTTTTGCCGTGCGCGAGGTGATCCGCCTGCATCCCTCCAAAGCCGAAGTGGTGGCAGCCGGCGCCCACCCGGTGGGCCCGGGCGGGACAGGCCCGGACTACATCGCCGAGGACGGCAGCATCGACCTTAACGCCGTGCCGCTCGACGACGAACCCACCTACGAGCTGATCCGCAGCACCCACACCCTGGGCTGCTTCCAGATCGAATCCCCGGGGCAGCGGGAGCTGATCGGCAAGCTCGCCCCCCGGGAGTTCAACGACCTCATCATCGACATCTCGCTGTTCCGGCCGGGCCCGATGAAATCGGACATGGTCCGGCCCTTCCTGGAGCACCGGCACGGCTTCGCCCCCGAGGTCTATCCGCACCCGGATCTCAAGCCGGTCCTCCAGGAAACGCACGGGGTTACCGTGTTCCACGAGCAGATCCTGAAGACCTTCGACGTCATGACCGGATGCGGGCTGGCGCGGGCGGACGAATTCCGCCGTGCCCTCGGCAACGAGGTGCTGGAAGGCAGGGTGGAGGAGTTCTTCCGGAAGGAAGCCCGCGCCCGGGGGTACAGCCCCGAAGTGGTGGACAAGGTCTGGGGCACGCTCAAGGCCTTCGGCAGCTTCGGGTTCTGCAAAGCCCACGGCGCCGCCTTTGCCGTGCCCACCTACCAGTCGGCCTGGCTCAAGACCCACCACCCGGAGGCCTTCCTCGCCGGACTGTGGGAACACGATCCGGGCATGTATCCCAAACGGTTGCTGGTGGCAGAAGCCCGGCGGCTGGGAATCCCCATCCTGCCCCTGGACATCAACCGGAGCCAGGCCGAATACCGGGTGGAACGCGTCGCCGCCGGCCCGGACCGCGGCAAGCTGGGCATCAGGCTGAGCCTGAACGGGATCTACGGGCTCTCCGGAACCGAGCTGAAAAGGATCGTGGCTGGGCAGCCCTACGACTCGCTCGCGGACCTGCGGGCCAGGTCCCGGCTGAGCAAACCCAGCATCCAGCGGCTGGCCCAGCTGGGCGCCTTCGACTCCCTCCACCGCGCATCCGGGGGGACCGCCAACCGCGCCGACCTGGTCCAGCACCTGCAAACCCTGCAAAGCCGACCACACCGGAAAGGTGTGGACGTGATCGACGGGCAGCTCTCGCTGCCGCTGGGCGACGTCGAGCTGAAAAACCTCAAGGCCGGGCTGCCTGCGCCTACCCTCGTGGATACCGTCCGGGCCGAGCTTGACCTGATGGCCGTCGACGTCAGCGACCACCTGATGTCCAGCCACCGGCCGCTGCTGGACCGGCTGGGCGTCACCACCGCGGACAAGCTGCTGGGGCTCCGCAACGGCACCGAGGTGCTGGTTGCCGGAGTCCGCGTCGCCACCCAGACCCCTCCCATGCGGGGAGGCCGACGTGTGGTGTTCATCAGCATCGACGACGGCACGGGCTGCGTGGACTCGGTCTTCTTCCATGAAGCCCAGGAGCTGGCCGGTCCGCTGCTGTTCGGCACCCGGCTGCTGCTGATCCGGGGGACCACCCGGCGGACCGGACCGCGGGGCATCAGCATCAGCGCCAGCATGGCCTGGGACCTGAGCCGCACCGACACCCTGCCTTTCCCGGTCCCGTCCTCCGGCATCCCGGACCCCCGGGAACCCGAGCCGCCGGGACCCCTTGACGGCATCAGCCGAAACCTCGCCATCACCGGGCTGGGAGGCTGAGTGGCGCGTTGGTTGGCCCCTTCAGAAACCGATAGCATGGACGAGGCTGGCTGTGGTCCCCGTATGCCACAAGCTACGAAGCCTTAACTTTGAATAGGAGACACCCGTGTCAGATGCCCAGCAGATCACCCTTCTCGTCGATGGCGAAGAGACCAAGGTGACTACCGGGACCACCGGCGCGGAACTCTTTTTTGAGCGCCGCGACGT
The DNA here is from genome assembly GCA_937873245.1 of uncultured Arthrobacter sp. Classification (GTDB taxonomy): domain Bacteria; phylum Actinomycetota; class Actinomycetes; order Actinomycetales; family Micrococcaceae; genus Arthrobacter. The sequence continues at coordinate 5,347 of CALMVY010000392.1, forward strand.
CGTTGTGGCCCGCATCAACGGCGAGCTGAAGGACCTGGACCAGCCGCTGCCCGAGGACGCCACGGTCGAGGCCGTCACCATCGATTCCCCGGACGGCCTCAACGTCCTGCGCCACTCCACCGCCCATGTCATGGCCCAGGCCGTGCAGCAGCTGCGCCCCGACGCGAAGCTTGGCATCGGCCCGTACATTACCGACGGCTTCTACTTCGACTTCGACGTCGCGGACCCGTTCACGCCGGAAGACCTGAAGACCCTGGAAAAGATGATGCTCAAGATCATCAACCAGAACCAGAAGTTCGTCCGCCGCGTGGTCTCCGAGGATGAGGCCCGCGAAGCGATGAAAAACGAGCCCTACAAGCTCGAACTCCTCGGCAAGAAGAACGAGGCCGCCGACGCCGGCGAAGGCGTCAACGTCGAGGTCGGCGCCGGCGACATCACCATCTACGACAACGTGGACCGCAAGAGCGGGGACAGCATCTGGTGCGACCTCTGCCGCGGCCCGCACCTGCCCAACACCAAGCTCATCTCCAACGCCTTCGCCCTGACCCGTTCCTCGGCCGCCTACTGGCTGGGCAACCAGAACAACCAGCAGCTGCAGCGGATCTACGGCACCGCCTGGCCCACGAAGGATGCGCTCAAGGCCTACCAGGAACGTATCGCCGAGGCCGAACGCCGCGACCACCGCAAACTCGGCGCGGAACTGGACCTCTTCTCCTTTCCCGACGAGCTGGGCTCAGGCCTGCCGGTGTTCCACCCCAAGGGCGGCATCATCCGCAAAGCCATGGAGGACTACTCCCGCCAGCGCCACGTCGATGCAGGCTACGAGTTCGTCTACACCCCGCACATCACCAAGGGCCACCTCTATGAGGTCTCCGGCCACCTGGACTGGTACAAGGAAGGCATGTTCCCGGCGATGCACATCGACGCGGAACTGAACGAGGACGGCACCGTGCGCAAGCCCGGCCAGGACTACTACCTGAAGCCGATGAACTGCCCGATGCACAACCTCATCTTCCGCTCCCGCGGCCGGTCCTACCGCGAACTTCCCCTGCGGCTGTTCGAATTCGGCTCCGTCTACCGCTACGAGAAGTCCGGCGTGGTGCACGGCCTCACCCGGGTGCGCGGCATGACCCAGGACGACGCCCACATCTACTGCACCCGCGAGCAGATGAAGGACGAGCTCACCGGCACCCTGAACTTCGTGCTGGGCCTGCTCAAGGACTACGGCCTGGACGACTTCTACCTGGAGCTCTCCACCAAGAACCCAGACAAGTTTGTGGGCGACGACGCCGCCTGGGACGAAGCCACCCGCACTCTCGCCGAAGTGGCCGAAGCCTCCGGCCTGGAGCTCATCCCGGATCCGGGCGGAGCCGCGTTCTACGGCCCCAAGATCTCCGTCCAGGCCAAGGACGCGCTCGGCCGCACCTGGCAGATGTCCACCATCCAGCTGGACTTCAACCTGCCCGAGCGCTTTGAACTCGAGTTCCAGGCCGCGGACGGCACGCGCCAGCGCCCGGTGATGATCCACCGCGCCCTGTTCGGCTCCGTGGAACGGTTCATGGGGGTGCTTACCGAGCACTACGCCGGCGCCTTCCCGGCCTGGCTGGCCCCCGTTCAGGTGGTCGGCATCCCGGTGGCCGAGGCCTTCAACGATTACATGTTCGACGTCGTGGACCAGCTCAAAGCCGCCGGCATTCGGGCCGAGGTGGACATTTCCTCGGACCGATTCCCAAAGAAGATCCGCACCGCCAGCAAGGAC
>CALMVY010000393.1 GCA_937873245.1 uncultured Arthrobacter sp.
GGACTACAGCGGTCAGGTCACCGCCTACGACAACCCGATCTACATCGCCGACGCGGCGCTGTACCTGCGCGAGCACAATCCCGAGCTGGGGATCACCGATCCCTACGAGCTCGATCAGGAGCAGTTCGATGCAGCGATCGAGCTGCTGAAGGCGCAGAGCGAGCACGTCGGTGAGTACTGGTCCGACTACACCAAGGAGATCCAGGCGTTTGCCAACGGAGACTCCTCGGTGGGGACGACCTGGCAGGTGATCACCAACCTGCTGAACGCCGACGGCGAGCCGGAAGAGGTCGTCCTCCCCGAGGAGGGTGCCACCGGCTGGTCGGACACCTGGATGCTCAGTGCGGACGCAGCCAATCCGAACTGCGCGTACCTGTGGATGGACCACATCATCAGCCCGGAGGCGAACGCCGCTGTGGCTGAGTGGTTTGGAGAGGCCCCGGCGAACGCGAAGGCGTGCGGCCTCACGGCCGACCCGAAGCACTGCGAGATCTACCACGCCGATGACGAGGAGTTCTTCGACCAGGTCGAGTACTGGAAGACCCCCGTCTCGGACTGCGGTGATGATCGCGGTGACGAGTGCAAGACCTACGACGAGTGGGTCCAGGGCTGGAACGAGGTGAAGGGCTAAACCGAACCTCGTCTGATTCCGTGGAAGCAGGTGTAGTCACACCAGCGAAGAGGTCGGCGGGCCGCAGGCTCGCCGACCTCTTCCACGGTCGCCCCCGGCTCCAGGCCGGGGCGCTGCTGGCCGGCCCGGTTGGCTGGCTCGTGGTCGGGTATCTCGGGTCTCTCGCGGTCCTGCTGATCACCAGTTTCTGGTCGCTCGGCGAGTTGAGCGGGGAGATCGAGCGGTCGTTCACGACGGACAACTACAAGGACGTGGTGACGGAGCCGGTCTATCGCTCGGTCGCTGGCCGAACGCTCCTGATCGCTGGGCTGGTGACGATCACCGATGCGCTGCTTGCCTTCCCGATCGCGTTCTACATGGCGAAGGTCGCGAAGCCCAGGCTCCGCAGCCTGCTGGTGGTGGCGGTACTCCTGCCGCTGTGGTCCGCGTACCTAGTGAAAGCATACGCGTGGCGGGCCATCCTGAGCCAGGACGGTGCGCTCAATTGGCTGTTGAACCCCCTCGGGGTCGAGAACCCTGGCTACGGCCTCTTCGCCGTGTGGCTGGTGATGAGCTACATCTGGCTGCCCTACATGATCATCCCGATCTATGCAGGCTTGGAGCGGATTCCGAACACACTGCTCAGCGCCTCCGAGGACATGGGCGCAAAGCCGGGCTACACGTTTCGCCGAGTCATCCTGCCGCTGGTCTTTCCCGCGGTCGTCGCCGGCTCAATCTTCACGTTCTCGCTCACCCTCGGCGACTTCATCACTCCAAACCTGGTCGGCTCCGGGGAGCAGTTCATCGGCACGCTGGTGGTTTCGAATTTCACGATCAACCTTCCGTTCGCAGCCGCGTTCGCAACCGTGCCGATCGTGATCATGATCATCTACCTGCTGCTCGCTCGGCGCCTGGGAGCGTTCCAGCACCTCTAAGCCAATGCGCCTCTCCGGACGTTCAAGAACCTTCCTCCGCGTCGGCACGGCACTCACGCTGGCGTTCATCTACGTGCCGCTGCTCGTCGTCGTCGTCTACGCGTTCAGCGAAGCTCGCACCTTCACCTGGCCCCCGCCCGGGTTCACACTCACCTGGTTCGAGCGGGCAATCGACAACCCCGGAGCACGGGATGCGTTGTGGTACTCGATCAAGACGGGCGCCTTCGCCACCGGGGTCGCATTGATCCTGGGCACCCTGGCTTCGCTTGGGGTGGCGCGGCATCGCTTCTTCGGCCGCGAGACGATCTCCTTCCTGGTGATCCTGCCGATAGCCCTCCCCGGCATCGTCACCGGCATCGCGCTGAACTCGAGCTTTACCCAGGTTCTGGGCATGGATCTTGGGCTGCTCACGATCGTGATCGCACACGCGACGTTCTGCATCGTCGTGGTCTACAACAACGTCATCGCCCGACTGCGACGCATGTCGATCTCGTTCGAGGAGGCCTCCGCTGATCTGGGTGCCACGCCGTGGCAGACGTTTCGCATGGTGACGCTCCCAAACCTCCGCACCGCGCTCGTAGCGGGAGGGCTGCTGGCGTTTGCCCTCTCTTTCGATGAGATCATCGTCACCACTTTCACGATCGGAGCCGGCGACGAGACCCTCCCAATCTGGATTCTCAACAACTTCTCGCGTCCGAATCAGCTGCCGGTCGTGAATGTGGTCGCGGTGATCGTGATCCTGCTCTCGATCATTCCGGTGTACTTCGCGCACAAGCTCTCGAGCGAGGTGGATTCGGGCGCGGGCGCCGCCGCGCCCGCCTCGAGGAGATCCGGCACGACCCGTTCGTGGCGATGGGTCACGGCTACGGCATGCGCTCGCTGACGGACGCCCTGTTCCGGGAGGCGGGCTTTCGTCCCCGTATTGCCTTCGAGAGCCAGGATTCCCACACCGCCCGGGGACTCGTCTCGGCCGGACTCGGCGTGAGCATCCTGCCGCCCGGAGAGCTGGCCCCCGGCCGCAACGCCCCGACGCCGTCCGGCGACCTGGGCTGGGTGGAGCTCGCCCTGGATTCCGGCCTTGCCTTCCGCGAGATCGGCCTGGCCTGGCGGGAACGGCGCGGGGGAGCGGACGCCGAGCCGGATCCGGTAAGGCTGTTCCGGGAGCTGGTGCTCAGCGAGGGCCCCGCACTGCTGGCGGGCTTCGTCCGGGGACGCGCCGGCGCCTGAGCCGGCCCGTGTCAGCCCAGCAGGCCCGCCACGACGTCCGCCACGGAACCGGCCCTGGCCTGCTGCCAGCCCGTCCCGGCCCAGAGGTTCAGACGCTCCGCATCCCCGGCTGCAGCCGCAGCAGCGCGCAACGGCGCCGTGAGGTGATGCACGGCAGGGTAGGCCTCCGGGGCGTCGGGGTGGTCCCGGACAAAGTCATTGACGAGTGCCCGGGCCGGCCGTCCCGTGAAGGCCCTCGTCAGCCGGGTTTCCGTGAAGCGCGGACTGGCGAGGGCGTCCTTGTGCAGCTGCCGGGCGCCGCTCTCGTCAGTGCGGAGGAACGCGGTGCCCAGCTGGGCCGCCTGTGCGCCCGCGGCCAGGACCGCCTCCAGTCCCGCCCGGTCCATCACGCTGCCTGCAGCCACCAGCGGGAGTCCGACGGCGGACCGCACCCGGGTGACCAGTTCCGCCGTCGTGCCCGGCCGGCTGTCGCCTCGCCCGCCGGCGGCCGGCTGGAAGGCCGCGCTGTGGCCGCCCGCCCCCGCGTGCTGCACCACCAGCGCGTCGACGCCCTGCCCGGCGGCCTCGAGCGCCTCGGCAACGGTGGTCACGGTGGCGAGGACCGTCGAGCCCGTCCGCTGCAGCGCCTGCACGACATCGGATCCGGGCAGCCCGAAGGCAAAGCTGACCAGTTCCACCGGGTCAGCCAGCAGGGCGTCGATCTTGCCGTGCCAGCGGTCGTCGTCGTCGAGCCGCAGCGGCGGGACGTCTGCGCCATAACGCAGGGCATCCGGCCGCAGCCGGGCACGGTATTCCTCAAGCTGCGCCCGCACGGCCGCGGAAGGTGGCAGCTGGTCGGGGTCGGGAACGAAGACGTTCATACCGAACCGCGCCCCGGAGGCACGGGTGGTGCGGATCTCCGCCTCCATGGCTGCCACGTCCTTGTAGCCCGCGGCCAGGAAGCCCAGCCCTCCGGCGTCGTGCACGGCTTTCACGAAGGCCGGGGTGGAGGTTCCGCCGGCCATCGGGGCGCCAATGATGCGGGTGCCGAAGATGTCGTGCGACATTGCTCACTCCTGTGCGTGATTCAGTAGGCTGTTCCGGTGACCCATTCTGACATCCCGCCGGCGGCGGACACCGTTCCCTCCACCGCTCCTGCGACCGGCACGGTGATCGGCCTCGATATCGGCGGGACCAAGACCCGGGGCGTCCGTTTCGAGGACGGCGCCGTGGTGGCCGATGAATCGGTCGGCAGCTCCAACGTGCAAAACGTCACCCGCGCAGAGGCGGCACTGCACCTCGCGGAGCTTTTCGGCAGGATCGGCGGAGGGAAGGTCGCCCAGGTCTATGCGGGAGCCGGCGGCATCGATACCGACGCCGACGCCGAGGCGCTCGCCGCGCTGATCGCGCCGCACGTGCCGGGCGCCCGGATCACCGTGGTCCACGACTCGCGGCTTCTGCTGGCCGCCGGAGGTGCTAGCACCGGCGTGGCCGTCATCGGCGGCACCGGATCGGCAGCCTGGGGACGGAACGGCCTCGGCGACGAGGCCCGCGCCGGCGGCTGGGGCTATCTCCTGGGCGACGAGGGCAGCGGGTACTGGCTGGGCCGGGAGGCCGTCCGGCACAGCCTGCGCCGGATGAACCAGGGGCGGGAACCGGACGAACTGACCACGGCGCTGCTCGACTCCTGCGGAGTTGATGACCCCAACAAGCTGATCGCGCTCTTCCATTCGCCGGACACCGGACGCCGGTACTGGGCCGAGAAGGCCCGGCTCGTGGTCGACGCCGCCGACGCCGGCCACACCGCGGGCCAGGAACTCGTGGACCAAGCCGGCCGTGACCTGGCCGGGCTCGCGGAGCAGACGGTCAGGCAACTCGGTATCGACGGCCCGGTGATCCTGGGCAGCGGACTGGGCATGAATGTCCCGCGGCTGCAGGAATCCTTCCGCTCCGTGCTGGCCGCCGCCGGGATCACCAAGGTACGGATCCTTGAGCAGGATCCGGTCTTTGGCGTGCTCCAGCTTGTGGCCGAGCAGGGCTGACGCGGCCTTCGGGCGCTGTCAGGGCGCCTCGACTGTCGGGCCACTACGCTGTGGGGATGAGCCTGAACTTTGACACCCGCCCCGCTGCCTACGCGGTCATCATCCGCGACGGCGCCATCCTGCTGGCGTACTGGAAGCAGGGCGGCAAGGAAGGCTGGACCCTGCCGGGAGGCGGCCTGGACCTGAGCGAGCACCCGGTCGACGGGTGCCGCCGGGAAATCCACGAGGAAACCGGGTACCGGGCCGAGGTCGGCATCATGGTGGGGATCGACGTCGGGCACTGGCCGGCGGAAATCCGGATCGACGGCGGCGAACGGGATTTCCAGTCCCTCCGGCTGATCTACGAGGCAACCATCACCGGCGGGGAGCTGCGGCACGAGGTGGGTGGCAGCACGACGCACGCGGCCTGGATCCCGCTGGAAGACGTCGACGGGCTGAACAAGGTTTCGCTCGTCGACGTGGCGCTCCGGCTCTACCGTGAGCGGCCGTTGAACGGCAAACTTTCCTGACGGATTCCCTAGCCAGGCCGGCCGGGCCCGGTTATTCTAAAGAAGCCGCCGAGGGGGACAGCCAGCGGAATTGACGGAATTGCCACAGCAAACGGAATGACACAGTAAGCGGAATGGCACAGTAAGCGGAAACGGGGAGGTGGAGACGATGACTGCAACAGCCAGGTGCGCGCTGCGCGCCAACACCAGCCACCTCATTACTCCTGCCCCGGCCATCAGTACCCGCTAGCAGCTGCCAGGTTCCACCCGCAGCGCGGCACGTGCACCGGGGCCCATCAAAGGGTTTTCGTTGACTACTTTCCTTGCACGTCCGGGCGCGTCCGGCGCCACCCGCACCAAGAACAACCACCTTCCCGAGGGTCCTGCCGGCTACGGTTTTACCGCCGCCGTCGCCGAACGCTTCGCCGCCCACCCCGTGCCGGGCGGCACCGCCGCGGGCCGGGTTATCCGCGTGGACCGCAACCTGGTCCTTGTCGCCGCCTGCGGTGCGACACTCCACCTGTCCTATCCCGGCACCGGGGAGCTGCCTGCCACCGGGGACTGGGTGTGGCTGGGATCCAATACCGCGGGGGAGCCCGCGATCACGGGGATTCTGCCGCGCCATTCGGAGTTGAGCCGCAAACGCGCCTTCGAGTCCTCTTCGGAGTCGCAGGTACTGGGAGCCAACATGGACGTCGTGGGTGTCGTGGTGCCCGTGGACCGGCCCCTCACCCAAAACCGGCTCGAACGCACGCTCGTCGCGGCCTGGGATTCGGGGGCCACCCCGCTCGTCATCATCACGAAAGCGGACTTTGCGGACGTCGCGGACGACGTCGTCGGCAAGGTCATTCTGCAGGCCGCCGGCGTCGCGGTGGTCACCACGTCCGCGGAACAGGGCGACGGCCTCGATGAACTGCTGGGCCATCTCCCGCCAGGCGGCACCCTCGTGCTTCTGGGCCCCTCGGGGGCCGGTAAATCCACCCTCATCAACGCCCTCGCCGGCGCCGAGGTCCAGGGAACCGGGGCTGTCCGGACCGGCGACGGAAAGGGCAAACACACCACCACGTCCCGTGAACTCGTGCCCCTGCCAGGCGGCGCCGTGCTGATGGACACCCCGGGGGTGCGCGGCTTCGGGCTGTTCGACGCCGACGGCGGGATGGACGAGATGTTCGGCGATCTGGAGGACCTCTTCGGGCACTGCCGGTTCTCCGACTGCGCGCACGGAAGCGAACCCGGGTGCGCCGTGCAGGCAGCGATCGCAGACGGATCCCTGGATGGGCGCCGCTGGGCGAGCTACCTGAAACTCCAGCGCGAACTCGCCGCCCTGGCCCGGCGGCACGATGCGGCCGCCCGCCGCGCCTACGCAAGGGAATGGCACCAGAAAATATCGGCCGGCGGCAAGAGCCAGCGCGCGGCCGAACGGGACAGCCACGAGGCGGCCGGAAAGCAGCGGGCAAAACGAGGCGGCAAGGGCCGGGGCGGTGCTCCGGGAGGCGGCCGGCAGACCCGCTGACCGGGCGGAGTGAAAAACCAACTGTGAGTCTTGCAGTGGCTGGTCTGGGGCTAGCTGGCAGTGTTGATGCCGGTCGTTCTGTCTGGGGCGTGACTCGAACAGACAATTGCCCCTTGAGGGTGCATTTCCCCCGACTTGTCCGCGCTGGGTGGAGCGACCGGCGTTGACCTGTCCCACGTCGGTGGCTTCATTAGAAGCTGCCATGCTCACCGGCGACAACCTCATCACGGCCACCGCGCCGGGTAAGGCCGCGGGCATCAGTGAAATCCACGCCGACCTTCGCCCCGAGGACAAAGCGGAGATCATCTGCACGCTCAAGGCCCGCCAGCCAACCGCCATGGTCGGGGACGGCGTGAACGACGCCCCGGCACCCGCGACACCGGTATCGCCATGGGCGTCATGGGCACCATCCTGTCCCCTCGGGCAGGGACCGGCGACAGGCCGCCGCACCGCCGCCTGCTCCTCACCGGCCACCTCCGCAAGAAGCATGCTTCAAGCCGGACGGAGCGCTCCCCGGGCACAGCTACGCCGCGATGACCCGGATCGCTTCGACCGCCGACAGGTCGATGTCCCGGTCTCGTCAGACGGCCCGACGGGACTAAGCCCCTTGCCCCTCGGGCCGATTCAAGATGGAATTCGTGCACGGCATCACCGATGGCGGTCATGCCCGCCCTCACGGCAAGCGTGAGGGCCATCGTGAGATGAGAGCGAAGGTGGCCTCTATGAAGAAGACAGCAAAACAGCTCGCGGCGGGCGTGCTGGTTGCGTCGTTCGACGTGATTGGTTCTGCCTTACCGGCTGCTGCACAGCCCGGGCCGGGGCCAGGCCGCGAGTTCGGGCAACACGTGGTCGCATGCAACGACCAATTCAGCGGCGAGCACAACCCGGGTGTCCACCATCGCGGGTTCTCCGGATGGCAAATGCACGACGAATGCGATTGACTGTCCCTGCAACCGGAGTTTCCGGAGAGAACGGGCGGGCCCGGAGCCAGTTGGTAAGCGGGCCCGCTTACCGGTGTTTGATCAACCCAGTGTTCCTGCCGGGCCGGGCGACACCACTGGTCGCCGCAGCACCTAACTACAGCCACCAATTCCCCGATTATGTGTCAAGTATTTTGGCCCCGTTGGGACGGCGTTCTACACCGCGATGACCCAGATCGCTTCCGAGGCCGATGCGCCCAGATCGATGTCCCTGTCACGCCCCTGCAGCCGGATGGTTGTGACGTCCGCATACGGTCGGTGTTCGCGGACGGACAGCCGGGTGTCGGGCGCGAGTCCCAGTTCGGTGAAGTAGCGCAGCATCGCCGGATTCGCATCGGAAATGCGGGTAATTGCCACCGTTAGGCCGGTGGCCGCAGCAGACAGTTGCGTCGCGGCCGGCAAGTGTGCCTGGCCATCGGCTGTGGGTATCGGGTCGCCGTGTGGATCCCGGGTCGGATGACCGAGTTGTTGGTCAATGCGCTCGATCAGCGTGTCCGAGACGGCATGTTCCAAGACTTCGGCTTCGTCGTGGACTTCGTCCCAGCCGTAGCCCAGCATCTGGACCAGGAACGTTTCGAGGAGGCGGTGGCGGCGGACCATCGCGACGGCGTGTTCCCGGCCAGCGTCGGTCAGTCCGACGCTGCCGTACGGTGCGTGGGTCACGAGTCCCTGCTTCACGAGCTTCTTGACGCCGTCAGAAACGGTGGAGGGCCTCACGCCGAGGCGTTCGGCCATCGTGCCGACGGTCATCGGGGTTGCCGACCACTCCGTGGCGGACCAGATCAGCTTCAGGTAGTCCTGGGCTGTAGAGGACAAATCAGAAACCGGCATGCCATCCATGGTACCAAGCCGGGACAGAATGTTAGGCTTAGCGAACAATTTTGTTGTCCCTATGAAGTGAAAGGAGTGGCATGCCGAAAAGACTCTCGGAGACGTTACCGAGCAGACGGTCCATGCTGTCCGGAGCTGCCGCGTTCGCCGCGCTCCCGGCCCTCTCTACGCTTCAGCCCCTGGCATCCGGCGGGCATGACGGGCACGGCGGGTCCGGGAACGGCGGCGGGTCCACGAACGGCGGCGGGTCCATGCCTCCGGCGGACCCCGGCTCAGCTTCGGGCGGACATTCCGGCGGGACAGGCGGGACGAGTCCCCCGGCGATGACGAACCATGCCGGCCACGCCGGCTTTGCCGGCGGGTCCGTGCTGCCGGAGCGGGCCGGCATTGACCCGACCGCGATCCTTCGGGACTTTGACCGGGGCAGGACCAGCACACTGCCGGACGGCCGGACGTTGCGGGAGTGGGACATCGTGGCGGTGGACAAGGACTTCGAAATCGCCCCGGGCATCATCTTCAAGGGGTGGAGCTACAACGGCCGCATCCCGGGCCCGACGCTGTGGGCGCGGGAGGGTGATGAGCTGCGCATCCACTTCACGAATGCCGGGGCGCACCCGCACACCATGCACTTCCATGGCATCCACCGGGCCACCATGGACGGCACGCCAGGGATCGGCGCGGGTTCCATCGCCCCCGGCCAGAGCTTCACCTACGAGTTCGGCGCCACGCCGTTCGGCACGCACCTGTACCACTGCCACCAGTCACCGCTGGCTCCGCACATCGCCAAGGGCCTCTACGGCGCCTTCATCATCGAACCTAAGGAAGGTCGGCCGCCGGCCGACGACGAGATGGTCATGGTCATGAACGGCTACAACACCGACGGCGGGGATGACAATGAGTTCTACTCCGTCAACGGCCTCCCCTTCCATTTCATGGACTTCCCGGTCAAGGTCAAGCAGAACGAACTGGTGCGCATCCACCTGATCAATGTTCTCGAATACGATCCGATCAACTCGTTCCACATCCATGGAAACTTCTTCCACTACTACCCGACCGGGACCATGCTGACGCCCAGCGAGTACACGGACACCATCTCGCAGGTCCAAGGCCAGCGCGGGATCCTGGAACTCCGCTTCCCCTACCCGGGCAAGTTCATGTTCCACGCCCACAAGACGGAGTTCGCGGAACTGGGCTGGATGGGCTTCTTCGAGGTGAGCGCATCATGACCCTGGACGAGAAAACAAACGCGGCGCAGGCCGCCGGAGAGCACCGCCGGCCACCGCTGCCGCGCTGGCTGCTCGGCCTCGGACCGCTGGTTTTGATCGCGGTCGTGCTGGGCCTGTTTTCACTCCTGAACGCGCCGGGACTGTCCAAACTGTCCGAAGGCATACCGCCCAAGGAGGAGATCGCCGTGGAAGACCTCCGGCTGACGCCCGGCCAGATCTCCCTCACGGTCCGCAACGAGGGACCGGACCCCGTCACGATCGCCCAGGTCAACGTCTCGGACTACTACGCCCTGTTCACGCAAACGCGCGAAACCATGGCCCCGCTGGAGTCCTCCACCCTCACCGTCGACTACAACTGGGTCGACGGTGACCCCTACGAGATCGCCCTCGTGACCTCAACCGGCGGCAAGATCCTCGCCGAGATCCCGGCGGCGGCACCGAGCCCCGAACGCGGCAGTCAGTTCTTCGGGCTCATGACACTGCTCGGCGTCTACGTCGGCGTGATCCCGGTCGCCCTGGGAATGCTGTGGATGCCCTTCGTTCGCCGCTCCTCCGGAGCGTGGATCCGGGTCCTGCTCGGCGTCACCGTCGGACTGCTGGCCTTCCTGGCCCTCGACGCGACCCTCGAAGCCGTGGAGCTCGTCGCCAACAACGGCGCCTTCGGCGGAACCATGGTCGTCTTCCTCGGCGCCCTGACCTCCTACCTTGTACTGGAAGGAACGGACGCCTGGATGCGCCGGCACCAGAAGTCCGGCGGCGCCGGCCGGCCGGAGGCCCTCCCGCCGGCGCGCCTGGCGGCGCTGATTGCCGTCGGCATCGGCCTCCACAACCTCGGCGAAGGACTCGCCATCGGCTCCGCCTACGCCGTCGGCTCCCTGGCCCTGGGGGCCTCGCTGATCGTCGGCTTCGCCATCCACAACACCACCGAGGGCCTGGCGATCGTCACCCCGCTCGCCAAGGATCCCCCCGGGCTTGGCCGGCTCGTACTGCTGGGGCTCATTGCAGGAGCACCCGCCGTCGCCGGGGCGCTCGTCGGCGCCACCGTCTACCAGCCGGCCCTTTCCGCGTTCCTGCTGGGCATCGGCGCCGGAGCCGTAGCCCAGGTAGCCATCAAACTCCTTCCCCTGCTCAAGGACCACCAGGGAAAAACCTTCACCGCGCTCACCACCCTAGGCATTATCCTCGGACTGGCAGTGATGTTTGTGACCGGACTCCTCGTCCAGGCCTAAGAGACGGGGCGCCGAAAATTACACAATTGCGTGAATACACAGCTGCATGTACTTTGGAGTCATGGAAACCCTCACGAACGCCCCGGTGTTGGCCCGCTTCGGCTACGCCGTGTCTGATCCGACCAGGGCACGGATCCTGCTCGCCCTGGCCGAGGCACCGGCCTACCCGTCCGATCTGGCCGAGACCCTCGGGGTTTCGAGGCAGAGCATGTCCAACCATCTGACGTGCCTGCGCGGCTGCGGTCTGGTCGTGGCGGTTCCCGACGGCCGGCGGAACCGGTACGAGCTCGCCGACGCACGGCTGGGGCACGCCATCACCGACCTGATCGGCGTAGTCCTCGCCGTGGATCCGGCCTGCTGCACCCCCGACGGGACGTGCCCCGGATGACGTCGCTCCGACTCGAACCGAATCCGGTGGGCCGCGCTCGTGCTGACTCGGCGGATCCGACTTTCGCCGCGGCGAACTGAGCATGGTCTACGAACTGCGCCTTATCCCAGGCTGCCCGCACGGCGCCTCCGCTTTGGAACTGTTCCGGGCCGCCTTAGCCGCAGAGGGCCAGGACTCGGAGCACGTGGCGGTCCGTGAAGTCGTGTCCGAGAACGAGGCCCGCGCTTTGCGCTTCCACGGCTCACCGTCCTTCATGGCCGCCGGGCGTGACCTGTTGCCGGCGGAGTCCGCCCCGGCCCTGAGCTGCCGCCTTTATCGCTCAGATGACGGAGTGGCAGGGCTTCCCTCGGCCGCTTCTCTGCGCGCCGCCCTACGCTACGGTGGTTCCGGAGCATGAGGATGCTGCAGCGGCCCCGGCCCCCAATCCGGAGCGCTGTGATTGATTCCGGGAGTCCTGATCCCTTGCGCGCGCCTTCATGCAACTGCGCCGCTGTGGGATCCTTGACGGCCTTAGGGCCTTGCCCTGACCGACCGCACACCCTGGAGGTAGTTCAATGAGCGGGCATGATCATGACCACGGTGCCGCCGGCAGCAGCAACCGCGGCAAGCTGATCGTCGTTTTCTCCATCACGTTTGCCGTGATGATCGCGGAGATCATCGGGGCACTCCTGGCCGGCAGCCTGGCGCTGCTGGCCGATGCCGGCCACATGTTCACAGATTCCACCGGATTGCTGATTGCGCTCATCGCCGCGTCACTGGCGCTGAAACCTGCCACACCGAAACGGACGTGGGGGTACAAACGGGCAGAAATCATCGCCGCGGCGGGCCAGGCGGCCCTGCTGCTCGGCGTCGGCGGCTTTGTCATCGTCGAGGGCATCCGGCGGCTCTTTGATCCTCCGGAGGTCGGCGGAGACACCATGCTCTGGTTCGGCATCATCGGTCTCGCCGGCAACATCATCGGCCTGATCGTCCTGGCCTCGGGCCGGAACCACAACTTCAACATGAAGGCCGCCTTCCTGGAAGTACTCAACGACGCTCTCGGGTCCGTGGCCGTCATCGTCGCGGCCATCATCATCGCCCTGACCGGCTGGGTCCAGGCCGACGCCGTCGTCTCGCTCTTCATCGGCGTCCTCATCATCCCCCGCACGCTCAAGCTGCTCCGCGACACCGTCAACGTGCTGATGGAAAACGCACCCCAGGGACTGGACATGGCAGAAGTCCGCGAGCACATCCTGGCGCTGCCGCACGTCATCGACGTCCACGACCTGCACGCCTCCCTCGTCGCGTCCGGGACCCCGGTCCTCTCGGCCCATGTCACCGTCGAAGACACGTGCATGACCGACGGCCACGCCGCGACTATCCTCGCCGAGCTGCAGCGCTGCGTGGCCGAACACTTCGACGTCAGCGTCGAACACTCCACCTTCCAAATCGAACCCGCCGCCCACCGCGACCAGGAAAGCATCCCGCACTAATGACACAGACACCCACGAAACCCGCTCCCGCCCCGAGAGACCCGGCCAAGAAGGCCCGCCTCGTCATCTGGATCCTGCTCGGCGTCATCGTCGCCGCCGGAGTGATCTGGTACGCCGTCTTCACCACCACGAAACCCGCGCCGGCCCCGGCGCCACCGGCGGCTGCCGCGGAACTGGTCCGCGAGGACAGCCACCGCGTCACCTCCCCCGCCACGGAGAAGGCCCAGCTCGTCGAGTTCCTCGACTTCGAATGCGAGGCCTGCCGCGCAGCACAGCCCCTCGTCGAAGAACTCAAGAAAGAGTACGGCGACCGGATCACCTTCGTGAACCGCTACTTCCCGCTCCCGGGCCACCGGAACTCCGGCACCGCGGCCCTGGCCGTCGAAGCTGCCGCGCAGCAGGGCCAGTACGAGCAGATGTACGCCAGGATGTTCGAAACTCAGCCACAGTGGGGCGAAAAGCAGGACTCCCAGGCACCCCTGTTCAGGACCTTCGCCCAGGAACTCGGACTCGACCTGACCAAATACGACGCCGCCGTCGCGGACGAGAAAACCATCGAACGGATCCGCAAAGACGTCGCCGACGGCAGGGCACTCGGCGTGACCGGAACACCCACCTTCTTCCTCAACGGCGAGAAACTCGTCCTGAACACCGAGGCAGACTTCCGCCAGAAGCTGACCGACGCCAGCAAGTAACAGCCACAAACCAGGGTGTGTCCGTGAAGGGAGCCACTGTGGTCAACGGGTACATCGGAGAGGAGCGGCGTGCGATGAAACGACAGCGTGCGCCGTTCCGACTGCTCCGCACAGCCGTTGTCGCTGCGGCGGTCACCTCGATGGCCGCGGGAGCCCACCTGCCGGCTGATCTTGACCCGCCCATGGTGACGCTTCACGTGATC
>CALMVY010000394.1 GCA_937873245.1 uncultured Arthrobacter sp.
TGCCGTCCACGAACTCGGTCTCGGCCACCTTGACGCCCGTGAGCTTGCCGTTTTCCCCGACGACCTCGACGGTGGAGGCGAGATAGGTGCGTTCGCCGCCTTCCTCGTGGGCGCTGGCAACTTCGAACAGGGTGGGGAACGTCGGCCACGGCTGGTGGCTGGCGCGCTCCGCGGGCGGCTGCTTGCCGATCGCCAGGGTGGTGACCGAGGCGGCCTGGTGCCGGTGCGCGGTGCCGAGGCAGTCCGCGCCGGTGTCGCCGCCGCCGAGGATGACGACGTGCTTGCCGGCGGCGTTGATCTGGTTTTCCACCGTCTCCCCCGCCACCACGCGGTTGGCCGGGACGAGGTAGTCCATCGCGTAGTGCACGCCCTCGAGCTCGCGGCCCGGGATGGGCAGGTCACGCGGGACGGTGGCGCCGGTGGCGATCACGACGGCGTCGTACCGGCGTCGCAGCTGTTCCCACGTCACGTCGGTGCCGACGGCGACGCCGGTCCGGAAGCGGGTGCCTTCGGCCTTCATCTGCTCCAGCCGGCGGTCCACGTGCTCTTTTTCCATCTTGAAATCGGGGATCCCGTAGCGCAGGAGCCCGCCGATCTTATCGTCGCGTTCGTAGACGGCGACGGTGTGGCCCACGCGGGTCAACTGCTGTGCGACGGCGAGCCCGGCGGGGCCGGAGCCGACGACGGCGACCGTCTTGCCGCTGAGGCGGGCCGGCGGCAGCGGGTTGACCCAGCCGTTTTCGAACGCCTGGTCCACGATGGAGACCTCGACCTGCTTGATGGTCACGGCGGGCTGGTTGATGCCCAGCACGCAGGACGCCTCGCAGGGCGCCGGGCAGAGCCGGCCGGTGAACTCGGGGAAGTTGTTGGTGGCGTGGAGCCGCTCCATCGCTTCCTCGCCCTTGTCCCGCCAGATGAGGTCGTTCCATTCCGGAATGAGGTTGCCCAGCGGGCAGCCCTGGTGGCAGAACGGCACGCCGCAGTCCATGCAGCGGCCGGCCTGGGCCTTGAGGACTCCCTTTTCCTGGGCCTCATAGACTTCCTTCCAGTCCATGATGCGGACCGGAACGGGACGGCGGGGCTGGGTTTCGCGCTGACGTACTTTCAGAAATCCGCGTGGATCAGCCACCGGTCACCTCCAGGATTCGAGACCAAACTTCTTCGCCGTCGGGGTCAAGGCCCTCTTCGATGGCGTCAAGACGGGTTTGCAGCACCGCCGCGTAGTCGCGCGGCAGCACCTTGGTGATGCGGGCTGCGGTGTCGTCGAAGTTCTCGAGCAGCCGGGCCGCGAGCAGCGACTCGGTCTCCTCGGAGTGCTTCACCAGCAGTCCATGGACAATGTCACGGTCCTCGGCGTCCAGTTCGCGCAGCTGCAGCTCACCGGCCTCCAGGGCCTGCTTGTTGACGCGTTCGGTCTGCAGGTCCAGCACGTAGGCCGTGCCGCCGGACATGCCGGCACCGAAATTGCGGCCGGTGCGCCCGATGATGAGCGTCTGGCCGCCGGTCATGTACTCGCAGCCGTGGTCCCCGATTCCTTCGACCACCGCGGTGGCGCCGGAGTTGCGGACCAGGAAGCGTTCGCCGACCTGGCCGCGCAGGAACATCTCGCCGCTGGTGGCACCGTAGCCGATCACGTTGCCGGCGATCACGTTGCGTTCCGCCGGGAAGACGTTGGTGCGGTCCGGCCGGACGATGATGCGCCCGCCGGAGAGGCCCTTGCCGACGTAGTCGTTGGAGTCCCCGAACATCCGCAGCGTGATGCCGGCCGGCAGGAACGCACCGAGCGACTGGCCGGCGGTGCCGGTCAGCGTGATGTCGATGGTGTCCGTCGCCAGCACGTCCGTGCTGAAGGTCTTGGTGACCATATGGCCCAGCATCGTGCCGACGGAGCGGTCCGTGTTGATGACGTCGACGGCGATCTTGACCGGTGTGCGGTCGCTCAGGGCTTCCGCGGCCATGCCGATCAGGCGCTGGTCGAAGTGCTTGTCCAGCTCGTGGTTCTGGCCGGTGAGGTTGCGCAGCGGGGCGTCGTCGTCGAACTCGAGCCCGTGCAGGATCGGGTCCAGGTCCAGCCCTTCGGCCTTCCAGTGGTTGATCGCCTCGCGGGTGTCGAGCATTTCGGCGTGGCCGATCGCTTCCTCGATGCTCCGGAACCCCAGCTCGGCCAGGATCTCGCGGACT
Source organism: uncultured Arthrobacter sp. (assembly GCA_937873245.1). Classification (GTDB taxonomy): domain Bacteria; phylum Actinomycetota; class Actinomycetes; order Actinomycetales; family Micrococcaceae; genus Arthrobacter. Next base: position 2,182 of record CALMVY010000394.1, read on the forward strand.
TCCTCGGCGAGGAATTCGAAGAAGTTGACCACGAATTCGGGCTTGCCGTTGAAGCGGGAGCGCAGCTCCGGGTTCTGCGTCGCGACGCCCACCGGGCAGGTGTCGAGGTGGCAGACGCGCATCATGATGCAGCCGGAGACCACCAGCGGGGCGGTGGCGAAACCGAACTCCTCGCCGCCGAGCAGCGCGGCGATCACCACGTCGCGGCCGGTCTTGAGCTGGCCGTCCACCTGCACCACCACACGGTCGCGCAGGCCGTTGAGCATGAGGGTCTGCTGCGTCTCGGCGAGGCCCAGCTCCCACGGCACACCGGCATGCTTGAGCGAGTTCAGCGGCGAGGCGCCGGTGCCGCCGTCGTGCCCGGAAACGAGGACGACGTCGGCCTTGGCCTTCGTGACGCCGGCAGCCACCGTGCCGATCCCCACTTCGGAGACGAGCTTGACGTGCACCCGGGCCGAGGGGTTGGCCCGCTTCGCGTCGTAGATCAGCTGGGCGAGGTCCTCGATCGAGTAGATGTCGTGGTGCGGCGGCGGGGAGATCAGGCCGACGCCGGGTGTCGAGTGCCGCGT
>CALMVY010000395.1 GCA_937873245.1 uncultured Arthrobacter sp.
ACGGCGAATAGGGGTGTCCGGAGCGCCCGCTCCCGCGCCCCACAGGGCGTTCACCCGAGTGACAGGGCGTTGACCCGAGCGAGGCACCCGTGAAGACGCCCCAATAAGACAGACTGTCCGAGACAGCTATGCCGATTTATTCGGCAAAAAGTCAGGTCTCGGACCAGCTTCTCCCTTAGCTGGAGTTTGCGAGTCCGTTCCCTATGTAGAGGACGTCATGGCCGTGGATGAATCTTTCAATGCCCTGCTGCTGATTCTGGCTGCCGTGCGGAGCTCCCGGCTGCGGCCGCCGTGCGCCGGCCACGTTCATATCGAAGACCGGTCCGGGGGCGGCAGATCTGTCCAGGCCGAGGTTCACTACGGCGATATGACGTGGAAGTTCACCGACGGCCTCACCACCTATTCGTTCACGCCATACAGCGGCGGCAGGATTGAGAGCCGGACAGGGGACACCCGGCGGATCCCCCGCGAAAGAGACGACTATCTGCCGGAGGAAATCGCGCCGTTCTTCCCCCTGTCCATGCCCATTTGGGGAGGCATGCAGGACAACTTCCGGGTTGTGGGAGCCGAGCCGGCCGCCACGGGAGTCCGCCTTTCCCTCGTCCACATGGAGGACCCCAGTTTCACCGGGTCGGCGTTTGTTGACACCGAGTATGGAGTTGTCACCGAGTTTGAGACACCTGCACAGAGGCTCTTTCTCCGCGGCCTGGGACGGCTCCCGCGCTAATGCGGCTTCGTGCGGTACCAGCCGTCTATCGGGTGCATGCTAGGTTTCCAGCGGCGCCGGCGGCGTCAGACCGGCGAAAGGTTCAAGCCGCTCCGTGAACTCATCCCGGTCTGCGTCACGCAGGAGCCCGTTCGCTCCCCGCGAGGGTCCCCGCCAGGCCTCGTCCGTGCCCCTACGATGGATCGGGTGAAGACCACAAAAGGGGCCTGCTACACCATCACGGCCGCATTGATGCTGGCGTCCGCGCCCCTGATCCTCGCGTTGCCGGCCGCCGGCGCCCCCTGCGACCCCATCGGAGGGATCGTCCCGGCGCTGATCTGCCCGACGCCCCCGGACCGTCCAAAACCCAAGGCAACGCCTGTCCCGACAGCAAGCGCCACCGCCGTTCCGGTCTCACCGTCGGTCCCGCGAGTGACGGCCCCAAGTCCGCGCCCCTCGGCGGTTCCTGTGCCGGCAGGCACCCGGGCTGCAGCACCCACCGCCGGCCCTGGCACCCAGGCGCCGGCCGGGACTTCGTCGACCATCACTTCTCCCGCCGGTGGCAGCACGGCCACCCCAGCGGCGACGGTCCCGTCAGCGCCCGCCCCGGCGGCGACGGCGGGTGCGCCGACCGCGGAGCCGGCCGCCGGTGACCTGGACGGCCGCAGCGCCGCCGGCGCACTGCTGGCACTCGGTGGCCTGCTGGTCATCGCGTGGGTTTTCCTGGACATCCGGACGTCCGCCTAACAGCAAACCAGGCTCCCGGGCCTTGTCCTGCCGCGCCGCATCCGCGAGCCTTGGGAAATGAACCGGCCCCACCGAAGCCCCTCAGCCCGCGGGCAGGCCAGGCGGTCTGCGCCGGACGGGACGCCCCGGCGGGTCCTCTGGGGCCCGGTGATCGGATTCGGGCTCGTCAGCCTGGCCGCCGACGTCGTCTCCGACGGCGCCCGGCCGCTGACCGGCCCCCTTCTCGCCCAGCTGGGTGCCTCCGCGCTGGTGGTCGGCCTCGTGACGGGCGCCGCCGAAGCAGCGGCGCAGGGACTCCGGCTGGTATTCGGACCCTGGGCGGACCACACCCGCAGATACTGGTCGTTTACGCTGGCCGGCTATGGGCTCACCGCCGTCTGCGTGCCACTGCTCGCCGTCGCGCCCCTGGCCGGAACGTCCGGCCTGGTTCTGGCTTCCGTGCTGATCATCGGCGACCGGATCGGAAAAGCCGTCCGCAGCCCGGCTAAGACAGTGCTGCTGGCCGCGGTCGCCAAACCGGTCGGCCGGGGCCGCGGCTTCGCCGTCCACAAGTCCCTCGACCTCGTCGGAGCACTGCTCGGACCCATTCTGGTCGCCGTGGTCCTCGCGGCCACCGGAAACCTTTCGGCCGCCTTCGCGGTGCTGTCCATTCCGGCGGCGGCGGCCATGTTCCTGCTGTTCTGGCTGCGCCGCCGGATCCCGGATCCCGGCACGCGCCAGCCGTCCCGGGCCGCGGCCGGGACGGCTGACCAAGCCCGAGAAACCGCCGTCGTTCCGGGCGCCCCGGGCGTGGCCGGCCGTCCGGCGTCGTTGTTCACCAGGAGCTTTGTCCTGTTCGGTGCCGCCGCCTTCTGCTGGAGCACCGGGCTGGTTGCCTTCGGGGTCATCTCCTTCCACCTCACGACGACGGCGGCCGTTCCGGTTTCCGTCGTCGCGCTGCTGTACGCCGCTGCGATGGCGGCGGCTGCCCTGGGCGCCCTCGCCAGCGGCGTCCTCTACGACCGGTCCGGAGCCTGGGTGCTCCTCTCGATTCCGGTGCTGACCGCCCCCGTGCCGGTGCTGGCCCTCGCCCCGGCGGCCGGGCTGACATTCCTCGGGGTGCTCGCGTGGGGCATGGCAATGGGCGTCCAGGACTCTACCGTCAAGGCGCTGCTCGCGGACCTGGTGCCGGAACAGCGCCAAGGGACGGCGTACGGGGTCTTCGCTGCTTTTCAAGGGGCCGGGGCGCTGGCCGGCGGGGCCCTGTACGGCGCCCTGTATGACACCCGTGAACTGCTGATCGCGTCCGTGGCGGTGCTGCAGCTGCTCGCGGTCGTGGTGCTGGTTGTCGCGGTGCGCGGCACGCGCAGCGCCTAGCCGCAGCCACAAAGCCGGGACCCGGCGTCGGCTCCTATCCAGGGACGCCTCTTGCCCGGCGCCGTTCGCCCGTCCGGAGGGCAAGCTTGCGGAGTTCGTCGAACCACAGCACCGTCGAGGCCATAACAACGCAGACGGCCCAGTGGGCGGGGTCCAGCGACGCGGTCCCGAAGGCCCGCTGCAGGAAGGGCAGCTCGACGACGGCTACCTGAAACACGGTGGCCAGGAGCACGGAGCCCCAGAGCCATTTGTTCACGAAGAGCCTGCGGAAGGCGGTGCTGGTCTCCGAACGGGAGTTGAAAGCGTTGAACAGCTGGGCGAACACCAGTGTGGTGAAGCCGGCGGTCCGTGCGACGTCAAGGGGGTCGCTGCCGCCCGGGACCAGCCCGCCCGGCAGGAAGATGTCGATGGTCAGCAGGGATGCAAGGCCCATGACCAGGCCGATGCTCAGGATGCCCCACCACATCCGCCTGCCGAGGATGCGGTCGCCCCGTTGACGGGGCCGGCGCGCCATGACGTCCTCAATTTCCGGGTCAACGCCCATCGCGAGGGCGGGCCCGGAGTCGGTCACGAGATTGATCCAGAGGATCTGGGTCGCCAGCAGCGGCACGGCGACGTCGCTGCCGGCCGCGCCGGCGAGGCCGATGGCACCGGCGAACACGACGCCGAGGAAGACAGTGAAGACCTCCCCCATGTTCGAGGACAGCAGGTAGCGCAGGAATTTCTCGATGTTCTCGAAGATGACCCTGCCCTGGCGCACCGCAGCCACGATCGTGGCAAAGTTGTCGTCGCCGAGGATCATGTTGGACGCCTCTTTGGTGACCTCGGTGCCCGCGATGCCCATGGCGATGCCGATGTCCGCGGTTTTCAGCGCCGGCGCGTCATTGACGCCGTCCCCGGTCATCGCCACCACGTTGCCCTGGGCCTGCAGGGCGGTGATGATCTGCAGCTTGTTCTGCGGCGCCACCCGCGCGTACACGGACGTGTCCCGGGTCAGCGCACGCAGCCCGGCGTCGTCGAGTTGATCCAGTTCGGCACCCGTGACGGCCCGCTCCCCCGGACTAGCGATGCCGAGATCGCCGGCGATCCGTGCCGCGCTCAGCGGGTGGTCGCCGGTGATCATCACCACGCGGATGCCGGCCCGGCGCGCCTCGGCCACTGCGGGCCCCGCTTCGTCCCGGGCCGGGTCCAGGATACCGACGACGCCGATGTACACGAGCCTGCTCTCGTCCTCCGCCTCCAGCACGTCCGCTTCGTGGCGGTCCGCTTCTGTGTACCTGCGCC
>CALMVY010000396.1 GCA_937873245.1 uncultured Arthrobacter sp.
AAAGCGGCCCGCACATTCACCGCACCCTCCAACTGATCCGGAACCATGGGAAAAAGGCGGGTCTGGCCATCAATCCCGGCACCGGGACCGACGCCGTTGTGCAGTTGCTCGACCTCGTCGACGTGATCTGCGTGATGACCGTGAATCCGGGCTTCGGCGGCCAGGCCTACATTCCGGGCCAGACGGCAAAGATCGCCGCACTCCGCGCGATGACGGCCGGACGCCCCATCCTGATCGAGATCGACGGCGGCATCACGCCCGAAACCGCTCGGCTCGCCGTGCGGGCCGGCGCCGATGTTCTGGTCGCCGGATCGTCGGTCTTCAAGGATGGCGCGCCCGACCGGCCAGAGGTCTATGCGCGCAACATATCGGCACTGAGGAATGCGGCGCACTCTGTTGAGGTATAAGAGGAACTTTCCCACCTCCGCCGGCCCGTCCGGTGACGTCGCGGGGGCGTCCGACGGCCCTGCAGCGTCTCCCGGAACCCCTGCCCCTCGCCGCCCGCCGGCCGCCCGCACAACCTATCATATTCAATGTTTGTTATGTAACAGGACAGGGCGTATGCTGCGCGTGCCACTGTTCCACGTCCAGGTCGGCGATCACCTGGGTGGCCCGGGCGAGGGTGGCTGCGCCGAGGACATTGGGGGAGCCGCCTTCATGCCGGGCGGGACCGGTGGTCCAGCTGACCGTGTCGATTCTGGCGTCCTGCACGGCCCCGCCGCCGGCCAGGTGCGGTGTGCCGGCGTCGAGCCAGTCGGGACGGCCCACCAGCACCCCCGCACCAAAGGGTGCATAGAGCTTGTGCCCGGAGAACGCGAGGTAGTCGACGTCGTCCGCGGCGATGTCGATGCGCCGGTGCGGGGCCAGCTGGGCGGCGTCGACGACGATCCGGGCGCCGTATTCATGGGCGAGGGCTGCCAGTGCCCGGATCGGAAGGATCTCTCCGGTGACGTTGGAGGCTCCGGTGACGGCGAGCAGGCTGACGCCGCCGTGGGAGAGTTCCCCGCGGAGCAGTTCCAGCGTGCCGGCGAGGGTCGGGGCGGCGATGACGCTGCGGTGCGGCACGCGCTGCCAGGGCAGGAGGTTGGCATGGTGCTCGATGTCGAGGTAGAGCACCTCGCCGGTGTGCACGGCGTCGACGACAGGCAGGCAGCCAGCCAGCAGGTTCAGCGAATCGGTGGTGTTCCGGGTGAAGATCACCGCATCGTCCGGGCGGCCGCCCACGAAATCGCGGACAATGGTGCGGGAGTTCTCGTAGACCGAGGTGCTGATCTGGGAGGCATAGCCGGCGCCGCGGTGGACGCTGGCGTAGAACGGCAGGATTTCGTTGAGATAGGCCGAGACCACGGACAGGGCGGGCGCCGAGGCGCCGTAGTCCAGGTTGGCGTAGCGGACGTGGCCGCCCTGGATCAGCGGCGCCTGGATCTCGGCGCCCGTCACCGCGGCCAGCGGCCGGCGGGCGACGGCGAACCGTGCATCGGGACCGGCCTGGCTGTCGCCGGACTGGAGTTTGAGGGTGGCGGGAAAAGTGGCAGTCGTCATGGGACCTCGCTCGAAAAGGACCCCACATGCCGGGGATCCGCGCTTGCCGGGTCCGTTCCGGACCGGCCAGGTCGTCACCCGGGGCACCCCGCCGCGAATGGAGGGTTGCCGGCCAGCAAACCGGGGTTTCGCGCTGGCACTCGTGACCTGTTTCGAGCGTAGGCCATGCCTGCAGCCGCAGAAAAGGCGGGGCAGGAATATGAAGAGCTTTGTTACGCGGCGTCGTCCGGGCCTGCCGGACGACGCCTGATGTGGCTAGAGCAGGTCGTCCAGCCCCGGGTTGAGGCGCTTGAGGACCTCGGAGTGCAGGATGGAATTGGTGGCGAGGGCGTTGCCGCCGAAGGGGCCGTCTTCGCCTTCGAGGGACGTGAAGCGCCCGCCGGCCTCGGTGACGATGGGTACCAGCGCGGCCATGTCGTAGAGGTTCAGTTCGGGCTCGCAGGCAATGTCGACGGCGCCTTCGGCCACGAGGCAGTAGGACCAGAAGTCCCCGTAGGCGCGGGTGCGCCAGACTTCCTCGGTGAGGCCGAGGAACTCATCGAGGTTGCCGCGCTGCTTCCAGCCGCCCAGGCTCGAGTAGGACAGGGAGGCGTCCGAGAGTTCGGAGATGTTGGACACCCGCAGGCGGGTGGCAGCGGCCAGCGAACGGCCCATGTACGCTCCGGCGCCTTTGGCGGCCCACCAGCGCTTGCCCAGCGCGGGGGCGCTCACGACGCCGACCACCGGCTCGCCTTCGTCGACGAGGGCGATCAGTGTGGCCCAGACGGGGACGCCGCGGACGAAGTTCTTGGTCCCGTCAATCGGGTCGATGATCCAGCGGCGGGAGCCGTGGCCGGAGCTGCCAAATTCCTCGCCGAGCACGGCGTCGCGCGGGCGGGAGCGGGACAGCTGGCCTCGGATGGCTTCCTCGGCTGACTTGTCGGCGTCCGTCACCGGAGTCAGGTCCGGCTTCGTCTCGATCCGAAGGTCAAGCGCCTTGAAGCGGCTCATGGTCTGGGAATCTACGGAATCTGCCAGTACATGGGCAAGGCGCAGGTCATCGTTGTAGCTTGAAGCGGGTTGACTCATGGTTCCAAACTACCGCCAAAGCGGGCAGGGGAGCGGTAGGCGGCACCGCTGCCGGCTACGAGACAGTACCCAGTTCCTTGGCGTCCTGTGCTTCCATCCGCGGGTCCGTCCCCAGCAGGCGGCGGAGCGAGGTGAGCCGGGCCGGGCCGGATTCGCCCGCGTGGCCGGCGGCCACCCAGGCGTCCACTCCGCAGTTGACGGCGCTTGAATCGTGCTTGCAGCCCCGCTCGCAGTCATCGGTGCCGGGCTCGAGGTCAGGGAAGGACCGCAGGATCCGGTCCGGGTCCACATGGGCCAGGCCGAAGGAGCGGATGCCCGGGGTGTCGATGATCCAGCTGCCAGCCGGCGCATCGTTGACCTTGAGGGCCAGGGCGGAGGAGGACGTGTGGCGGCCGCGCCCTGTGACGGCGTTGACGCCGCCGGTGGCGCGCTCGGCGCCGGTGAGGGCGTTGACCATGGTGGATTTTCCAACCCCCGAGTGGCCCAGCATGACGGTGACCTTCCCGTCGAGGTGGGCGCGCAGCTGTGAGACGGCGTCCTTGTCCAGCCGGGCGGACAGTCCGTCGTCGGAGCGGGCATCGATGCCCGAAGCTGCGGAATCCGCTGTCTTGGAGATGATCACCGGGAAGGCGAGGTGCTGGTAGTTGGAGAGGAGTTCCGCGGGATCCTTGACGTCGGCCTTGGTGACGAGCAGCAGCGGCTCGATGCCGGCGTCGTACGCGGCGACGAGGGCGCGGTCGATAAAGCCGGTCCTCGGCTCGGGGTTGGCGGCCGCCACAACGATCACCAGCGTGTCCGCGTTGGCGACGACGGCGCGTTCGATCGGGTCGGTGTCGTCGGCGCTGCGACGCAGCAACGTCTTGCGGTCCTGGATCTTGACCAGCCGGGCCAGCGTGTTGGGTTCGCCGCTGACATCTCCGACGAGCGAGACAAAGTCGCCGGCCACCACGGGGTTGCGGCGCAGCTCCCGGGCGCGGGCGGCGATGATTTTGCGTTCCCCGGGTGTGCCTTCGGCGACGACGGCGGTGTAGCGGCCGCGGTCAACGGTGATGATCCGCCCGGTCACGGCGTCGTCGTAGCTGGGCCGGTCCTTGGTGCGGGGCCGGGTGCCTTTTTTGTTGGGGCGGATCCGGACGTCGGATTCGTCCCAGGAATCAGTGCTGCGTGCCACCGGCGGAGTCCTTCTCTGCAGTGGTCCGCTGCTCCAGCATGGCTTCCCAGAGCAGCGGGAAGTCCGGCATGGTCTTGGCCGTGGTCGCAATGTCCTCGACCTCGACGCCGTGCACGGCCAGGCCCATGATGGCGCCCGCGGTGGCCATGCGGTGGTCGGCATAGCTGTGGACGACGCCGCCGTGCAGGGGTGCGGGGCGGATGACGAGGCCGTCGGCCGTCTCCTCGGCGTCACCGCCCAGGCGGTTGATCTCGGCCACGAGGGCGGCGAGCCGGTCGGTTTCGTGCCCGCGGAGATGGGCGATGCCGGTCAGCCGTGAGGGGCCGGTGGCGAGGGCGCACAATGCGGCGACGGTGGGCGCGAGTTCGCTGGTCTCGTCGAAGTCGGCGCCCTTGATCTCGGGCCCGCCGGTGACGGTCAGGGTGCCGTCCGTGAGTGTGACGTCCGCGCCCATGGCGGTCAGGATGTCGCGCCAGAGGTCACCGACCTGCGTCGTTTCCGCGGGCCAGTTGGGGATCCGCACCGTCCCGCGGGTGGCGAGGGCCGCCGCGAGGAACGGCCCGGCATTGGAGAGGTCCTGTTCGATCCGCTGTTCAAAGGCGCGGATCGGACCGGGGGAGACAACCCAGTGGTTCGGAACGGAGTCGTCAACCATCACCCCGACGCCGCGCAGCACGGCCACCGTCATGTTGATGTGGTCCAGGCTGGGCACCGGCTGGCCGTCGTGCTCCCGGCTCTGATGTTCAAGGTGCAGACCCTCGGTGAAGCGCGCTCCGGCCAGCAACAGGGCGGAGACGAACTGGGACGAGGCGGTGGCGTCGATGACGAGGTGGCCGCCCCGCACTTCGCCTGTGCCCTGGACGGCGAACGGCAGCGACGATGCCGGCCCGCCGTCGGGCGCGCTGACCGCTACGCCGAGTCCGGCCAGAGCCTCGATGATGGTGCCCATCGGGCGCTTGCGGGCGTGCGGGTCGCCGTCGAACACTGACGTTCCCCGGCGCAGGGCGGCGACGGGCGGCACAAAGCGCATGACGGTTCCGGCCAGGCCGCAGTCGATCGCGGTGTCCTCGGCGGGAGCGCCCATGGTGATGGGGGTGATTTCCAAGTCGGGGCCGAAGGCGCCGTCGCCCGCAACCTCGGTGATGCCGGCGCCGAGCTGGCGCAGTGCCTCGATCATGAGGGCGGAGTCCCGGGAATGCAGGGGAGCGCGCAGCCGGGAGGGCCCGTCGGCGAGGGCCGCCAGCACGAGGTACCGGTTGGTCAGGGACTTCGATCCCGGCACGGTGACCGTCGCGTCAACGGGCCGTTCGGCGAACGGCGCCCGCCACAGCGGCGCGGTCTCGGCCGGAAGGGTGTGGGCAGCTGCGGAGGGGGTGGCGCCTGTCATTGCTGTCTTAGGCTCCGGCGGTGTGGTCTACGGCTTTGCGCACGGCCTTGTCGGCCTTCTTCAGCTGCTTGCGGGTGGTCTTCCGGACGTCGGCGGTGGTCTTCCTGACATCAGCGGCGAGGTGGCCGGCGTTCTTCTTGGCGTCCGCGGCGAGGTGCTCGGCGCGCCAGGCAAGGCTGGGCCTGCCGTTTGTGTCGACGGCGGCCAGCAGCACGCCGCCGGTCAGGGAGACGTTCTTGAGCAGCTGCTTGCGGCGGGCTTCGCGGCCGTCCTTGGAGGTAATGTCCGCACTGCGCCATTCAACGTAGCTGTTGAGCGCGGAGATGACGGCCAGGATGGTGGCGGCCAGGCGTGCGGACTTGCCGAAAGCGAAGAGGACGCCGGCTCCCACCTGGGTGCCGCCGATCACGCGGGCGAGGACCTTCTCGTTGGTCTGGAAGGGCAGGGATTCCGCGGCGCGGCGCAGCAGGGGTGAGAGCTGCGTCGCGGTGTCGTCCGCATTCTTTAGCTTGTCCATGCCCGCAAGGACGAAACTGGAGGCGAGCATGGGCCGGGCGAGAAAACGGACAAAGGACATGAATTTCCTCCTGGATGGACGAACCGCGGAATCAATGCGGGAGAACCGGTTCTAGTCTTGCACTTTTGCGGAATATTTGCCTGCCCGGCGGGGTTGTGAATGTCAGATCTCAGCCGCAGCTTTGCGGCTGGAGATGGGGCCGGACAGCAGGCTCAGAACAACAGGAGCAGGAAACGAGTCAGGTCAGCCCGGATGCAGGGCTGGAACACGGTGGCAAGGCTGGAGTACTCCGGCGTGGCCCCAGGGAGGCGGAGATTTGATTCTGGCGAAGGACATGCCCAGCCGCGGCACCATGCTTCCCCAAGACACCATGCAGCCGGCGGCGGATCCTGCGGAGCTGTGGACGATGGCCCTGCAGGATGGGGCCGTTCCGGCCGTTCCGGTTGCCCGCCGGAAGGTGACAGTAGACTTGAAGGCAATGAGCACCATGGATCCGGCCGTTGCGGCCATGCACCAGGCTGCCGGAAACGGCGCCACGCCTGCAGAGTCACCCGTTGCCGGCCCCGCCGGCGCACTCTCCGACCCTGCCCCGGCATCAAACGACGCCGTGCAGGATGCGGCCGCCCACGAACTGATCGTGGACGGTCAGGCACTGGACGTCGCGACCGAAACGGCGGAGGAACGCCGCGTGCGGTTCGAACGCGACGCCATGCAGTATGTGGACCAGCTGTATTCCGCGGCCATGAGGATGGCCCGGAATCCCGCTGATGCAGAGGACCTGGTCCAGGAGGCGTATACGAAGGCCTTTTCGGCCTTCCACCAGTACAAGCCCGGCACCAACCTGAAGGCCTGGCTTTACCGCATCCTGACGAACACTTACATCAACCTCTACCGCAAGCGCCAACGCGAGCCGCTGCAGTCCAACTCGGACACCATCGAGGACTGGCAGCTGGCCCGGGCGGAATCGCACACGTCCTCGGGACTGCGTTCCGCCGAGGCGGAGGCACTGGACCATCTGCCGGATTCGGACGTGAAACGGGCGCTGCAGGCCATCCCGGAGGAATTCCGGCTGGCGGTGTATTTCGCCGACGTCGAGGGATTCGCGTACAAGGAAATTTCAGACATTATGAACACCCCGATAGGGACCGTGATGTCCCGCCTGCACCGGGGTCGGAAGATGCTGCGGGACATGCTCGCCGACTACGCCGCCGAGCGGGGATTCAGGGCTGCAGATGCCACCGCGGCGGCCGGAAGCAACAAACAGGAGAACAGGAAATGAGCGACTGCCAGGGACTGGGCGATTGCGACGACGCCCGGATGCAACGTATCTACGAGTATCTGGATGGTGCCCTCACTCACGATGACATCGCGGAGATCAAGGACCACCTGGACGGCTGCCCCGAATGCTTTGAGCAGTACGACCTCGAATGTGTCATCCGTGTGATGGTGAAGCGTTCCTGCACCGAAGCCGCCCCGGAGAACCTGAAGAACTCGATCCTGGACCGGATCCACTCCAGCAACCCGGTCGAGGCCTGAGCTCAGCAGGCTCCAGACCGCCAGAAACTCAATAAACAGATGACCCCGGAAGCCGTAAGGTTTCCGGGGTCATCTGTCCAAAGCTGTGGTTCCTAAGCTGTGCTTAGGTGTTGGGGCGCTTGCCGTGGTTCGCGCCGCCACGCTTACGGTCACGACGTTTACGTGCACGCTTGCTCATAGCTGGCCTCCTTAATTTTTGGTACTCAAAAGAGCTGCCCTCAAGTCTCCCACATCAGGGCACCCGCCGCGAACCGGCGGTCCGGGAAGTGTTCCGGAGCGTCGCTGGACTGCGAAACGGATTAGTCCAGTGAATTCCGGATGGAGATCCGGGCCTGGTCAAGCACTGTCCGGACCGTCTCCAGCGTCACGGGCGTGATCGGATGCCGGCCGCCGTGGCGGCGCAGTTCCACCCGGATGTCGTCACGGAAGGCCTGCACCAGCATCTCCGCTTCCCGCAGCCGGCCGTCGCTTTCCTGAGAGTAGCGCTGGCCCGCCAGCGAGGCGACGGTTGATCCGGCCGCGCGGGCCGAGGAACGTGCGGCCTCGGCTGTAGCCGCCAAGTCCGCCCGCAGGCCGCGCATGTTGACCTTGATGTCCTGCCGCAGGTTGTCCGCGAGCCTCCGGACCGACGCGGAGATGTCGTTTTCCACGCCGGCCAGTTCGTCCCGCCGGCTGTCCAGCTCCACGAGACCCGCCGGGGTGATGCTGTAGCAGGTCCGGCGGCCCTCGGTGTGCGTGGCCACGAGCCCTTCCTCCTCGAGCTTGCCGAGCCGCGGATAGATGGTTCCGGCGCTGGGGGAGTAGGTGCCGCCGAAACGTTCGCTGAGCGCCTTGATGAGTTCGTAGCCGTGCTTGGGACCGGTCTCCAGCAGGGCGAGCAGGTAGAGCCGGAGGGCGCCATGGGCAAAGACCGGAGGCATCAGAGCCCCGATTCGGTGTCCGCGCCCGGCGGGCGGTGGAAGATCGACGTCTTGCCCGACACGGAATTGGTGCGGACCAGCATGAGCTGGGTGTCGGGCCCGGCGATGGTCTGCACGCCGCCGCCTGGCTGGACGTACTTCGTGTCGCCAATGACGATGGCGCCGCTGGCGGACTTGGCAATAATGTCCACCCCGACATCGTGCGGAACGCGGATCGTAACGTCGCCCGACACCGAATTGGCGCCAAAGTCCTGGGTGAAGCCGTGCAGGTCGAAGCTCAGGTCTCCGCTGACCGTGTTGGCGCGGATGTGGCTGAAATCGCCGGAGGCAGTGATCTCCCCGGAGACGCTCTTGGCCGTCAGGACGCCGTGGTGGTCGCGGGCGATCACTTCGCCGCTGACGGTGTTGACGGACAGGTCCCCGGAGGTTCCGTCGGCCAGGACGGAGCCGGAGACCGTGTTGAGCCGGGTATGTCCGCTGATTCCGGACACCATGCCGTCACCGCTGACGGTGCCGGCCTCGACCTCGACGCCGGCGGGCAGCGCGATGCTGATGACCGCCGAGTTGTTGCTGTTGTTGCTGACGGTGTCCATCAGGTTCTTGAACCAGCCCTGCGGGCCGTGCAGCTGGTGCCTGACCTCGAGGCGTCCGCCCACGAGGCTGATCGCCAGCGGATCGCCGGAGACCTCGGAGACCTCGATCCTGGCGACGGCCTCGTCATGGGTGACGATGTCGAACCGGCCCCGGACAATGCCGAGCTTGAGCGAGCGGACGCCGTCGACGTCGATGGTCTGCGGACCGGTGACGGTCCAGTTGTTCTCTGCCGTGGTGTTCTCTGACATGGTTCCTCCGGGAGGGCGGTACTCCGTGCGCATGGTTGCGATATATCGTGACTATGAAGTCACGATATATCGCCGGATGGGCACGGTCAAGATATATCGCGAATTTCCCGGCGGGCAGCGGTGGCCTATTCCGGGGCGTCCATGCCCAGCCACTGGAACCAGCCCCGGTGCAGCACGAGCCACGCCATCAGCCCGTAGCCGGCCTGCCCGGGGGTGCCTCCGTTGGCGGCGAGGTCCTGCCGCCACTGTTCGTGGTTCAGCAGGGGGGAGTAGGTGTCGACGTAGAGGTGTTTGCGCCGTGTGGTGACGTCGGCAAAGGCGGTATTGAGCTCGCCAAGCCGGCGGTTCTGGGCCGGGTCCAAGGACGGCGGCGGCCCTACGACAAAGACCTCGATCTTGCTCTGCGAAGCGGAGTCGAGGATGTTGGCGAGGTTGAGCCGGCTTCGTGCAGTGGAGAGGCCAAACTCGACATCGCGGCCGGAAAGCCCAATCACTAGGCGGTTCTCGTGGTGGCTGGTGAACCGGCGGCCGGCTTCCTCAAGCCACCGGGCAGCCAGGCCTTCCGTTCCCTCCTGGGGGCAGGGGAGGGAATAGCATTCCAGCGACAGCCCGTCCTGCGGCGTGCGCGCCAGGACCCGTCCCAGCCAGCCCAGTGCCCGGGGGTCACCCAGCCCGGCCAGCAGTTCATCGCCCACGGCTGCGATCCGCAGCTTTCGATCTTCCACGACTACCTCTTCACTCCAGAGCGTCCATTGAACCTCCCCGGACCACCACGATGCCGGGGGGGCAATGCTTGGTTAAACAGCACTGCCCGGCCGGAGTTGCGTGTTTCAATCTCCGGCCGGGCAGCGTTGACCTTACTTACGTGCGAATGCCTGCTTGAGCAGTGTGTCCTGCTCGGCCGCGTGGCGCTTCATCGACCCGGCCGCGGTGGAAGCCGAGGCAGGGCGGGAAACGAGGCGGACCCGGCGGTCCAGCGCGTCCGGAAGGTTGAGGCCGATGAACGGCCAGGGGCCCTGGTTGGCGGGCTCGTCCTGGGCCCAGACAACCTCGGCGTTCGGGTACTTGGCCAGCTCCGCGGCGATCTCGGCGGCCGGCAGCGGATACAGCTGCTCGACCCGGATGATCGCCGTGGTCTTGTCGCCGGTCTTCTGCCGGGTGGACAGCAGATCGTAGTACAGGCGCCCGGAAACCAGCAGCACCCGCTCGACGGCGTCGCCCTGCAGCTGCTCGTGCTCGGGGATGACCGGCCGGAAGGTACCGGTGGTGAAGTCCTCAACGGAAGATGCTGCGGCCTTGAGGCGGAGCAGCTGCTTCGGCGTGAAGATGATGAGCGGCTTGCGCGGCCGGCTGTAGGCCTGGCGGCGCAGGAGGTGGAAGTGCGACGCCGACGTCGTGGGGTTGGCCACGATCATGTTCTCTTCGGCGCACATCTGCAGGAAGCGTTCGATCCGGGCGGACGAGTGGTCCGGACCCTGGCCCTCGTAGCCGTGCGGCAGCATCAGGACGAGCGACGAGCGCTGGCCCCACTTCTGCTCGGCCGAGGAGATGAACTCGTCGATGATGGTCTGCGCGCCGTTGACGAAGTCACCGAACTGCGCCTCCCAGAGCACCAAAGCATCCGGGCGTTCCACCGAGTAGCCGTATTCGAAGCCCATGGCCGCGTATTCCGAGAGCAGGGAGTCGTAGATCCACAGCTTGGCCTGGTCATCGGAGAGGTGTGCCAGGGGCAGCCACTCGTCGCCGTTGGCGCGGTCGTGGAAGACGGCGTGGCGCTGCACGAACGTGCCGCGGCGCGAGTCCTGGCCGGCAAGCCGGACGGGAACGCCTTCCATGATGAGCGAACCGAAGGCAGCCAGTTCGCCGAAGCCCCAGTCGATGCCGCCTTCGCGGGACATCACTTCGCGCTTCTCGAGCAGCTGCTTGAGCTTGGCGTGGATGGTGAATCCCTCGGGGATGTCCACGTGTGCCTTGCCGATGCGCGCCAGTGTCTCGGCGGAGATCGCCGTCGACGCCGGGGCGTTGATGCCGGAATCGGACTGCTGGGCCATCGGTCGCTCCAGATCGGATACCGCGGCAGAGTCCGCGGTGACAATCGGAATCGGGGAGGTCTGTGCGGCATGCGTTTCCGCGAAGACGCGCTCCAGCCGTTCCTGGTAGTCGCGCAGCAGCTGCTCGGCTTCTTCCTCGGTGATGTCACCGCGGCCGATCAGGGATTCCGTGTACAGCTTGCGGACCGAACGCTTGGCCTCGATCAGGTTGTACATCAGGGGCTGTGTCATCGAGGGGTCGTCGCCCTCGTTGTGGCCGCGGCGGCGGTAGCAGACCATGTCGATGACAACGTCCTTGTGGAACCGCTGGCGGAACTCGTAGGCGAGCTGGCCGATACGGACCACGGCTTCGGGGTCGTCGCCGTTGACGTGGAACACCGGCGCCTGGATCATCTTGGCGACATCCGTGGAGTACGTGGAGGAACGCGACGAGGACGGCGCGGTGGTGAAGCCGACCTGGTTGTTGACCACGATGTGGATGGTGCCGCCGGTGCGGTAGCCGCGCAGCTGGGAGAGGTTGAGCGTTTCCGCGACCACACCCTGGCCAGCGAAAGCAGCGTCGCCGTGCACCATGATCGGCAGCACGGGGAAGATCTCGCCCTGGTCGAGGCGGTCCTGCTTGGCGCGGACGATGCCTTCGAGGACGGAGTCGACGGCCTCGAGGTGGGACGGGTTGGCGGCCAGGTAGACCTTTGTCTCCTTGCCGTTGTCCGAGGTGAAGGTGCCCTCGGTGCCCAGGTGGTACTTGACGTCGCCGGAGCCCTGCACGGAGCGCGGGTCCTGGGTACCTTCAAATTCGCGGAAGACCTGGGCGTAGGTCTTGCCGGCAATGTTGGTGAGCACGTTGAGCCGGCCGCGGTGGGCCATGCCAATCGCGACTTCGTCGAGTTCGTCGTCGGCAGCGTCGGAGATGATGGCGTCCAGCAGCGGGATCAGGGACTCGCCGCCCTCGAGCGAGAAGCGCTTCTGGCCGACGAACTTCGTCTGCAGGAAGGTCTCGAATGCCTCGGCGGCGTTGAGCTTGGAGACGATGCGCAGCTGCTCGTCACGGCTCGGCTTGGAGTACGGGTGCTCCAGCTGGTCCTGGAACCACTTGCGCTCTTCCGGATCCTGGATGTGCATGTATTCGATGCCCGTGGTGCGGCAGTAGGCATCGCGGAGCACGCCGAGGATGTCGCGGAATGCCAGCTGGGGCTTGCCCCCGAAGCCGCCGGTGGGCCATTCGCGGTCCAGGTCCCACAGCGTCAGGCCGTAGGTCAGGACGTCGAGGTCCGGGTGCTTGCGCTGGACGTACTCGAGCGGATCAGTGTCCGCCATGAGGTGGCCGCGGACGCGGTAGGCGTGGATGAGCTGCTGGATCCGGGCGACCTTGTTGATCTCGTCTGCCGGGTCCACCTGCAGGTCGGGGCTCCAGCGAACGGGCTCGTACGGGATCCGCAGCGACTCGAAGATCTCGTCGTAGAAGTTCTGCGCACCGAGCAGGAGCTGGTGCACGAGCTTCAGGAACTCGCCGCTGCCGGCGCCCTGGATGACGCGGTGGTCATAGGTGGAGGTCAGGGTGAGGACCTTGCTGATGGCATTGTGCGCAATGATTTTCGCGCTGGCACCCTGGAATTCCGCGGGGTAGTCCAGTGCGCCGACGCCGATGATGGCGGCCTGTCCCTTCGACAGGCGCGGGACGGAGTGTACGGTTCCGATGCCGCCTGGGTTGGTCAGCGATACCGTGGTGCCGGAGTGGTCGTCGGCCGTCAGCTTGCCTGCACGGGCGCGCTTGATCAGGTCCTCGTAGGTGTGCCAGAACTCGGAGAAGTTGAGCGTCTCCGCCTTCTTGATGTTGGGGACCATCAGCAGGCGGGTGCCGTCGGGCTTGGGCATGTCGATGGCGATGCCGAAGTTGACGTGGGCAGGCTGGACTGCGACAGGCTTGCCGTCCACTTCGTCGTAGTAGACGTTCATGGAGGGGAACTGGGCCAGGGCGCGGATGACGGCGTAGCCGATCAGGTGCGTGAAGGAAACCTTGCCGCCACGGGCGCGGGCAAGGTTGGAGTTGATGACCACGCGGTTGTCGATCAGCAGCTTCGCCGGGATGGCCCGCACGCTGGTGGCGGTCGGAACCTCCAGGCTGGTGATCATGTTGGTGGCGATGGCCTTGGCCGGGCCGCGGAGGACGGAGACAACGTCTTCCTCGGGGGCCGTCGGGGCCTTGATGTTCTTGGGCAGCTGGGCCGGGATGGGCGTCGTGCCGGGACCGGCCTCCGAGGTCTTGGAGCCGTCACGGGCAACGGTGGCCGGGGCCTTCTTCGCGGCGGGAGCTGCTGCAGCGGGTGCTGCGGGTGCTGCGGGTGCTGCAGGTGCGGCCGGCTGCGCTGCCGGAGCCGCAGGGGCTACAACGGGAAGTTCGCGGGTGGCGGGGTGCGCAACTGCCGCCGCGCCCGAGGTCCCGTTGGTGGAGGAACTGTCTCCGGCGCTAAAGGATTCGAACAAGGGCCACCACTTGGCATCCACTGTGTTCTTGTCCTGCTGATAACGCTCGTACAGTTCGTCAACGAGCCACTCGTTTCCGCCAAATTCCTCTGGTAGACGGTGGCTAGGCTGCTCTGGCACTTGAATTACGCCTCTTCCATGAGTTTGATTCCCACTGGTTTCACGGTGCCGCAGCACAAACTATTGACCAGTCTCCGCGTCCAGTGAACCCAGACCCCTGCCAGTCTAGTGACGATTCTTGCCAAACCGCCAATAAGGGTGACTCAAATCATCAAGTCGGTTCAAAGCGCCGTCACTGCGCGTCTTCCTGCTGTCCCGGGGCCCGAGGGGCAGGCGCCCGGGCGGCGCCCCCGGTCCCGTCCGCCGGCAGGGGTAAGCCTCGCTAGAATCGCACAGAGAACCCATTGGGCCCGGAATGGCTATTTGCAGCGGAGCGCCCACTTGGAGTGCCTATTTAAGGAGCAGCCGTGCGTTTCCTGACAGAGCCCACCACCGACCTGACCTACTCGGACCTCTTCCTTGTACCGTCCCGTTCCGACGTCACCTCCCGGCTGGACGTGGACCTGGCCGCGGATGACGGGACGGGATCCGCGATTCCGCTGGTGGCCGCCAACATGACGGCGGTGACCGGCAAACGTATGGCCGAAACCATGGCCCGGCGCGGTGGACTGGCGGTGCTGCCGCAGGACGTGCCGCTCGACGTGATCCGCGACGTGACGTCCTGGATCAAGACCCGCCACGCCGTCCTGGAAACCCCGGTCACGCTGTCACCGTCGGACACCGTCATCGATGCCCTGCACCTGATGGGCAAGCGTCCGCACGGGGCGGTGGTCGTTGTTGATGACTCGGGTGCGGTGACCGGCATCGTCCGGGCCGCCGACTGCGACGGCCAGGACCGGTTCGCCTCGCTCGCTTCGGTGATGCGCCACCAGCCGCTGGTACTTGACGCCGCCATGCTGGACGACACGCCCGACGGCGGCGCCGGGTCGAACGGCGCCGGATCAAACGGCGCCGGATCAAACGGCGCCGGTTCAACCCCGGGACTGCGCCGCGCGTTCGACGCGATGGATGCGGCCGGGAGCGACTTCGCGCCTGTGCAGCGCGATGGTGTCCTGGCAGGGGTCCTCACCCGGAAGGGCGCCCTGCGCTCCACGTTGTACCGGCCCTCGCTGGATGCCGGCGGCAGGCTCAAGGTGGCTGCCGCCGTCGGGATCAACGGCGACGTGGCCGGGCGGGCCGCGGAACTCCTTGCCGCCGGTGTCAACGTCCTGGTCCTGGACACCGCGCACGGCCACCAGCAGAAGATGTTTGACGCCCTGGCCGCAGTCAAGGGCCTCAACCCGGGCGTCCCCGTGGTGGCAGGGAATGTGGTCACAGCCGAGGCGACGCGCGAACTCATCCAGGCCGGGGCGGACATCGTCAAGGTCGGTGTTGGCCCCGGCGCCATGTGCACCACCCGCATGATGACGGCCGTGGGCCGGCCGCAGTTCTCGGCCGTGCTGGAATGCTCGGCCGCCGCCAGGGCGGCCGGCGGCCGGGTCTGGGCCGACGGCGGTGTCCGCTACCCGCGCGACGTTGCGCTTGCCCTGGCGGCCGGGGCCAGCCAGGTCATGATCGGATCCTGGTTCGCCGGCACCCACGAGAGCCCGGGGGACCTGCAGCAGGACGCCGGCGGGCGGCAATACAAGGAGAGCTTCGGCATGGCGTCCGCCCGGGCCGTGCAGAACCGCAACCAGCGCGAGGGCGCCTTCGAAAAAGACCGCAAGGCCTTGTTCGAGGAAGGCATCTCCACCTCCAGGATGTTCATTGATCCGGCAAGGCCCGGCGTCGAGGATCTGCTGGACATGATCACCGCCGGGCTCCGCAGCTCCATGAGCTACGCCGGCGCAGCGGACCTCGCCGCATTCCGGGAACGCGCCGTGGCAGGAATCCAGTCCGCCGCCGGCTACGAGGAAGGCCGTCCGGTCCCGCAGAGCTGGTGACGTGCCGCGGACGGAACCGGCCGCCGTCGGGCGCCTCCTGCAGGTGCCACGACGGTGTCATGACGGCGGCCGTGCCGGGTGCTCCTGTAGACTGAAATTCTTATGGACAGTAAATCTAGGTGCCGGCCTGGGGGCTGTCAGCGGGGAACGGAATCCGTTCCCGCGCAGTCTTCCCGAAGAGCCGGCAAACCCCGTTCACGCGCCCATCACTCTCCGGCGGCACGCCAGTCAAGTGCCTCTCAGAAAGCCGGAGCCTTCCAGGAATCAGGGTCGGCCGCGGCTGACCATCCTCCGCCGGGCAGACTGCACGAGCAGCCACACAGTGCCGCGGTCCCGGAAGCGGGCTGCTAGATGGAGTGGCTCCTACTCGTCGCGGGCCTGCTGCTCATCCTCGGAACCGGCTTCTTCGTAGCCGTTGAATTCTCGCTTGTCGCCCTGGACCAGGCGACGGTCCAGCGTGCCGTGGATGACGGCGACACTGCCGCCGCACCCCTGCTCAAATGCCTCAAGTCCCTGTCCACGCAGCTCTCCAGCTGCCAGCTGGGCATCACCATCACCACCCTGCTGACCGGCTACGTCATGGAGCCGTCGGTCGGCGCGCTGCTCGAGGGCCCGCTGAGCGCCCTGGGGCTGCCGGACGCCGCCGTTTCCTCCGTCTCGCTAATCCTTGCGATGGCTTTCGCGACGCTCCTGTCCATGCTGATCGGCGAGCTGGTGCCGAAGAACATGGCAATTGCGCTCTCGTTCCAGGTCGGAAAGGCGTTGGCCCGCCCGCAGCTGATCTTCACGGCGATCTTCAAACCCGCCATCGTGCTGCTCAATGGCTTCTCCAATAAGGTGCTCAATATCTTCGGCCTCGAGGCCAAGGAAGAGATTTCGGGTGCGCGGACTCCGGCCGAGCTGGCCTCCCTCGTGCGCCGCTCGGCGGCGATGGGAACCCTCGACGCCGGCACCGCCAACTTCATCGCCCGGACGCTTAAGTTCTCGGGACGGACGGCAGCGGACGTCATGACGCCCCGCATCCGGGTCGAGACCATCGACGGTGACCAGCCGGTGTCCGACATTGTGGACGCCGCACGCCGGACCGGCTATTCGCGGTTCCCGGTCATCGGGGAATCTTCGGACGATATCCGCGGCGTGGTGCACATCAAGAAGGCCATCGCCGTGCCCTCGGACCGGCGCGCCAAGCTGGAAGCCGGCGCCATCATGACCGACGTGCTCCGGGTTCCGGAAACCATCCATCTGGATGCACTGCTGGCGGAATTGCGCGAAGGCAATCTGCAGCTGGCCGTGGTCCTGGACGAGTACGGCGGAACCGCCGGCATCGCCACCCTCGAAGACCTGGTGGAGGAAATCGTCGGAGAAGTTGCCGATGAGCACGACAAGGTCCGGCCGGGACTGCTCCAGAGCGCGTCGGGGGACTGGTACTTCCCCGGACTCCTCCGCCCGGACGAACTCTCCGAACAGATCCCGGGCCTGACCGTGCCCGACGAGTCTGCCTACGAAACGGTGGGAGGCTACGTCATGAGCCAGTTGGGCCGGATCGCCGCGGTGGGGGACACCGTGGACGTCCATGGCGGCACCCTTGCCGTCACCCGGATGGACGGGCGCAGGATCGACCGGATCTGCTTCAAACCCGCCCGGGTGCACCACGATGAGCGCTCCAACGGCCAGGTCGGTGCCGCATGAGCGACTGGGCGGGAATTCTCTGGCTTGTTGTGTTGCTGCTCGGCAACGCCTTCTTCGTTGGGGCCGAGTTCGCGGTCATGTCAGCGCGCCGGAGCCAGATCGAGCCCTTGGCCGAGGCGGGATCCAAGCGCGCGCAAACCACCCTGCGCGCGATGGAAAACGTCTCGCTGATGCTGGCTTGCGCACAGCTGGGCATTACCGTGTGTTCCCTGCTGATCCTGCAGGTCGCCGAACCGGCCATCCATCACCTGATGGTAGTTCCGCTGGAAGCGGTCGGCGTTCCGGCAGAGGTCGCGGATGTTGCCGCGTTCACCGTCGTACTGCTGCTGGTCACCTTCCTGCACGTCACGATTGGCGAGATGGTGCCGAAGAACATTTCGGTGTCCGTGGCGGACAAGGCGGCCCTGCTGCTGGCGCCGCCGCTGATGTTCATCGCCCGCGTGGTGAAGCCGGTGATCGTTGCCCTGAACTGGTCCGCCAACCACATCCTGAAGCTGATGCGGATCGAGCCAAAAGACGAGGTCACGTCCTCCTTTACGCTGGAGGAAGTCCAGTCAATCGTGCAGGAATCCACCCGCCACGGGCTGGTGGATGACGACGCCGGGCTGATCACCGGTGCGCTGGAGTTCTCCGAACACACGGCGTCGACCGTGATGGTCCCGTTGGACAAGCTGGTGATGATGAAGTCGGCCACCACGCCGGTGGAGTTTGAAAAGGCGGTGAGCCGGACCGGGTTCTCGCGCTTTCCGATGCTGGACGATGACGGAATGCTCTCCGGCTACCTTCACATCAAGGATGTGCTCTCCATCCCGGACGCGGCGTACCACCAGCCGATCGCCGAAAGCCATATCCGGTCCCTGGCGAACCTGTCCATGGACGACGAGATCGAGAAGGCCATGTCCGTGATGCAGCGGACCGGATCGCACCTGGCCCGCGTGATCGGCCCGGACGGCAACACCCAGGGCGTGCTGTTCCTCGAGGACGTCATCGAGCAGCTCGTCGGCGAGATCAGGGACGCCACGCAGGCCACCGGCTACCGGAGGCTCGGCCAGGACCAGTAGTTGCGGCCAGGCTCGGTGTAGCCCTAAATAGGAATCATTCCTATTTAGGGCTACACTCAAAGCTGTTGCTATTGCTCCTGATTCTCAATAACAGATCCGAGGTTCCCGTGCGCCGTGCTGCTGCCCGTGCCATCGTTGCCGCTTTTGCCGGCCTGAGCGTGCTCCTGACGGCCTGCGGCCAGACCTCGGTGAGCCCGCAGGGAAGCGCCGATAACGGAATTGTCGACGTCGTTGCCTCCACCAGCGTTTACGGGGACATCGTCCGCACCATCGGCGGCGACAAGGTGCGCGTCGAGTCGATCATCACGCGCACCAGCCAGGACCCGCACTCCTATGAAGCGACCACCCAGGACAAGCTGGCCGTGTCAAAGGCCGAACTGCTCGTGGAGAACGGCGGCGGCTACGACGGCTTCATCCATAAGCTCGCAGACGACACGGGGCTGGACCACGGCCGCGTCCTCAATGCGGTGGAGCTCTCCGGGCTGGTCCCGGAAGAGGAAGCCGGTGCCACGCAAGACGCCGACGGGCACGGCCATGAGCATGCGGGCTTCAACGAGCACGTCTGGTACAGCCTCCCGGCCATGGCGCGGCTGGCGGATGCCGTTGCTGCGAAGCTGGGCGAACTGGAACCGTCCTCCGCCGGGACTTTCCGCAGCAATGCCGAGGCCTTCAAGGACTCGCTGGGCGGCCTCGAAGCGAAGCTGGCGGACATCAAGGCGTCCGCCGGCGCGGCGCCTGTCGCCGTGACGGAACCGGTGCCGCTCTACCTGCTCGATGCCGCGGGCCTGGACAACCAGACCCCGGATGAGTACACCGCCGCGATCGAAGAGGACACCGACGTGCCGCCCGCAGTCCTGAAGGCGACCACCGACCTCATGAAGTCGGGCAGTATCAGGCTGCTCGCCTACAACCAGCAGACCGAAGGCCCGCAGACGGTCGATGTCAAGGACGCGGCAACTGCCGCCGGCGTCCCGGTGGTGAATTTCAGCGAGACCCTGCCGGAGGGCAAGTCCTACGTGCAGTGGATGACCGCGAATGTCGACAACATTGGCCAGGCACTGGCCTAAGATTAGCGGGACAGCGTGGGCTGACCGCGCATCGAGACAGACCCGCCCGGACACTCCAGCCGGCCCCCCGGCGCAGCGCGCGAGCCGCGGCTTGCGCAGAATTCGAGGAAAGCCAAGTTGACACCCGTAGTGAGCCTCCGTGGAGCCTCCCTGGCGTTCGGCAAGCGCACTTTGTGGGAGGGCTTGGACCTGGACATCAATGCGGGTGAATTTTTCGCCGTCCTTGGCCCCAACGGCAGCGGCAAAACGACCTTTCTCAAGGTCCTGTTGGGCCTGCAGGAGCTGAGCTCCGGTTCGGCCACGCTCGCCGGCCGCCCCGTGGAACGGGGCAGCCGGGGGATCGGCTATGTACCGCAGCAGAAGTCCTTCGACCCTGACACGCCGCTGCGCGCCCGCGACCTGGTGGGACTCGGCGTCGACGGCCACCGCTGGGGCATCCGGCTGGGCGGAACGAAAGTTAGCCGCAGAATCGATGAGCTGCTCGACCTCGTGGGAGCCGCCGACTACGCGAAGGTTCCCGTGGGCCAGCTCTCCGGGGGGGAACAGCAGCGGCTGCGGGTGGCCCAGGCTCTGGCCGCAGACCCCAAGGTGCTCCTCTGCGACGAGCCCCTCCTGTCGCTCGACCTGCAGCACCAGCAGGCCGTCAGTGCCCTGATCAACAAGCAGTGCCACGACCAGGACAGTGCCGTGGTCTTCGTAACGCACGAGATCAACCCGATCATGGACTATGTTGACCGGGTCCTGTACCTGGCCGGCGGGCGCTTCCGGGTGGGGCCGCCGGAGGAGGTCATGACGACGGAAGTGCTGTCCGACCTCTATGACAGCCACGTCGAAGTGATCAAAGCCAACGGCCGCCTGATCGTCGTCGGGCTCCCCGACGCCACGACGCATCACCACGAGGACGCCCACGCGGTGGCGGGGGAGATGGGCTAAATGGACCTGGACAACCTGCTCAACTCAATCTTCAACTTCGAAAACTACGGCGAGCTCCTCGTGCTGGTCCAGAACTCCCTCTGGGCGGGCGCAGTGCTGGGCCTGCTGGGTGGGCTGATAGGAACCTTCGTGATGAAGCGTGACCTGGCCTTCGCCGTGCACGGGATCTCCGAACTTTCGTTCGCCGGCGCGGCCTTCGCCCTGCTGATCGGGGCGGATATCGTCCTGGGCTCCCTGGCGGGATCCGTCGTGGCGGCACTGCTGCTGGGCCTGCTGGGCGTCCGCGCCCGGGATAAAAACTCCATCATCGGCGTCATCATGCCGTTCGGGCTGGGCCTGGGCATCCTCTTCCTGTCGCTGTATGAGGGGCGGGCCGCCAACAAGTTTGGTCTGCTCACCGGCCAGATTGTCTCGGTTGGCACCGTCCAGCTGCAGGTGCTGGCGGTGGCCGCCGTCGTCGTGATGATCGCCCTGGTCGCCATCTGGCGGCCGCTGACGTTCGCGAGTGTTGACCCCGACGTCGCCGCCGCCCGGGGCGTGCCCGTGCGGGCGCTCGCCCTCGGATTCATGCTGCTGCTTGGCGTCAGCGTGGCACTCTCCATCCAAATCGTTGGCGCCCTTCTGGTGCTGGCGCTGCTGATCACTCCCGCTGCTGCCGCCATGCGCGTCACGTCGTCGCCGCGGCTGGTGGTGGTCCTGAGCGTCGTGTTCGCCGTGACGGCGACGGTGGGCGGCATCCTGCTGGCCCTCGGCGGCCGGATCCCCATCAGCCCCTACGTGACCACACTGTCCTTCCTCATCTACGTCGTCTGCCGGGTCATCGGGGGCGCCCGGGCCAAGCGCGGAATCAACGGCCGGGTGGTGCGGTCAGCGCCGTCCGCCGCAGAGGCACCAGCCCTGTAAAGCCGGGGGTCCGGTCTCCGCGGACGATTTTGGGCTGGTCCCGGATCCGGCCCGCATGGCTGAGTCGGCGAACGGCTGCGCCGGCCCGGCGACGGAGCATCGCAGCTGGACGACGGCCTATTTCAAAAAGCCGATGGTCTATCGGTTCGATTCCTCGGAATTCGTGCTCACCAGTGAGCTTGGCCAGATCCGGTTGAAGCAGGACTGAGCGAGGGACGGGTATCGGCGCGTCGTGCGCGGCACACCTCTGGCCGCCCACCCAGCCAGGACCGTCAGCGTACGGTCTGCAGGGCCGTGCACTCCGGGCATAACCCGAAAATTTCGACGGTGTGCTCCACTGCGGTGAAGCCGTGCTCGGTGGCGGTCCGCGCAGCCCACGCCTCGACCGCGGGCGCCTCGACTTCAACGGCCTTGCCGCAGCTGCGGCACAGCAGGTGGTGATGATGGCCAGTGACGGCGCAGCGGCGGTACACGGCCTCGCCGTCCGTATTCCGGAGGACGTCCACCAGACCCTCATCGGCGAGGGACTGCAGGATCCGGTATGACGTGGCGAGGGATACCGACGTGCCGCGCTCCTGCAGAATGCGGTGCAGCTCCTGGGTGCTGACGAAGTCCGTCAGCTCGTCCAGGACTGCGCTGACCGCGAGCCGCTGCTTCGTGACCCGCTGCTCTTTGACCGCGGCAGGAGCCGGCGCCGTTGTCCGGCCGCCGTTGGCGGTGGCGTCCTGGGACATCGTGGAACTCGCTTCGCTGGTGGTCTTGATACGGGGTGGTGGCAAGGTCCCAGATTACCAGCCGGGCACGTGGACACCGCTTTGCCGGAACCCTAGGCTGGCCGGATGATGCTGACAAAATTCACGCATTCCTGTGTCCGGCTGGAGAAGGACGGCAAAGTGCTGGTGTTCGATCCGGGGAACTTCTCGGAGACGGACCTCGCCCTTGCCGGTGCCGACGCAGTGCTCATCACGCACGAGCATCCCGACCACATCGACGTCGATGCCGTCACCGCCGCCCTTTCGGCCGCCGATTCGCTCCAGCTTTTCGCTCCGGCGGGAGTGGCGGCGCAGCTGCGGGAGAAGGCGCCCGGCGCCGGGGACCGGATCCACGCCGTGGCTCCCGGCGAGGACTTCGAGACGGCCGGGTTCTCCGTCCGGAGTTTCGGGGGGCAGCACGCGGTGATCCATCCCCAGATTCCGGTCGTCGCCAATATCGGCTATTTCGTGGACTCCAACGTCTACCACCCCGGCGATTCGTTCATAATTCCCGACGGCGTGGAGGTCCGGACACTGCTGGTGCCGATCCACGCTCCCTGGAACAAGGTGGGGGAGGTGGTCGATTTTGTGATCGGCGTCCGCGCCCCGACGGCCTTCCCGATCCACGACGCCCTGCTCAATGACAACGGGCGCGGACTGGTGGAGGGGCATGTGACCCGGTTCGGCGCCAAGTACGGAACCGAATACCGGCACCTTTCCAGCGGGGACACGGTGGAGGTCTAGGGGCGCCAGGGGTTTAGGCGGGCCACGTCCCGGTGGCGAAGAAATCCCGGATGGTCGCTTCATGCGGTTGGGGATCCAGGCCTTGGGACCGCAGCCACTCCGGGTTGTAGTAGTTCCCGGCGTAGCGGTCACCGCCGTCGCACATTAACGACACGACACTGCCGCGGCGGCCTTCGGCGATCATCTCAGCGATGAGCTGCCAGACGCCCCACAGGTTGGTGCCGGTGGACGGACCGGCGTGCAGGCCGGCGTGATCGTGCAGATGTCGCATGGCCGCCACCGAAGCCGCGTCCGGGACCTGGACCATGTGGTCGATGACGGACGGGACGAAGCTGGGTTCCAGCCGCGCCCGGCCGATCCCCTCGATCCGCGACGGATGGCCCGCAGGAGCTGTGACGGCGCCGGATCCGCGGTTTTCCAGCCAGCCGGGGTAGAACGCGGAGTGCTCCGGATCCACGACTGCGAGTTCTGTGCTGTGGCGGTGGTACCGGAGATAGCGGCCGATGGTGGCGCTGGTGCCGCCGGTCCCTGCACCCACCACGATCCAGCGGGGGATCGGGTGCTCCTCCAAGGCAAGCTGGCCGAAGATCGACTCGGCGATGTTGTTGTTGCCGCGCCAGTCCGTGGCCCGTTCCGCGTATGTGAACTGGTCCATGTAGTGGCCGTTGGTGCGCCGGGCGAGGTCTTCGGCCGCCTCGTAGACCTCCGAGGCGTGGTCCACCAGCAGGCAGGAGCCACCAAACTGCTCGATCAGGGCGATCTTCTCCCGGCTGGTGGTCCGTGCCATCACGGCAACGAACGGCAGCCCGAGCAGCTGGGCGAAATATGCTTCCGACACGGCCGTGCTCCCGCTGGAGGCTTCCACGATGGTGGTGCCTTCAGAGATCCAGCCGTTGACCAGGCCAAAGAGGAACAGCGAGCGGGCCAGGCGGTGTTTCAGGCTGCCGGTACGGTGTGTGGACTCGTCCTTGAGGTACAGCTGGACGCCCCAGTGCTCCGGGAGCGGGACGGAATACAGGTGCGTGTCCGCGGACCGGTTGTTCTCGGCGTTGATTCTCCGGATGGCCTCGTCGGCCCAGGCCCGTTCCTGCTGTCGCTCTCTGATCACCGCACCAGCCTACCGGCGGGGGCACTTCATGCATGGATAGAGTTGGCGGATGAAGACCCTCATTGATGCTGTCACCTTGAAGGACCGGCTGGACGCCGCCGGCACGGCCGGCCGGAGGACGGTGGTGCTGGATGTGCGTTGGGCGCTGGGGGACCCGCACGGCGACCTTCGACCCGCGCAGGGAGCCGAGCCACTGCCGGACGCTCAGGCGACCGTCACGCCAATAGCGGAAGCTGGAGGCGAGATCCTTCTCGACCAACCACTTGCGCCCCTCGACCTGGCGTGCAAGCGGCACGGCCTGCCCGGTCAGGTCGAGATACAGCGCACGCGCGACATCCATCCCGTTCGCGGCAACGAACAGCCGGAAGGTCGCACCGATCCGAGGGTTCACGTCGAGGACCTTGTACCGGCCATCCCGATGGTCGAGCCGATACCCGATGTCGAGGATGCCGCGGTAGCCGAGCTCCCCCATCCAGCGCTCGGTCAGCGCCACGACCTCGTCGAGGCGCGGCGCGTGCTCCTCGAGGATGCGCTCGCCGGGCTCGAGCTCGTGCGCCGCTTCGAGGGGGCGGTCGTGGACGTCGGCAGCGGCGGCGGCACGCCGGGGATCCCGCTCGCCGCCTCGCTGCCCGAGCGCGAGGTGACGCTGCTCGAGGCGGAGCGGCGCAAGGCCGAGTTCCTCGAGCGCTGGACGGCCGAGCTGCCGAACCTCCGCGTCGTCTGGGGCCGCGCCGAGGAGCAGCCGCTCGAGCAGGCCGGCGTCGC
>CALMVY010000397.1 GCA_937873245.1 uncultured Arthrobacter sp.
CTCTCGAGCCGCCGCATGGGTTTCCCTGGTCTCGACGCCGCCGCCGATGGCGCGGCCTGGTTGCCGGCGCCAAAAAGACACGGACGCTCGACATCCCGGTCATGGTCTGGCTGGCCGAGTTCAAGCCCTTCTGACCCCGGGTCGCGCCGTCTTCCCGTGATGGCTGATCGTCTCCTTCGGGCGATTGTCCATAGGCGGGGGGCGAGTCTATAGTCGGCTAACGTCTTTACTGAACGATCAGAAAGGAGAACGGAGCATGGGTGAGCGGGCGAACGAGACCGCGACGCGGTTTGAGCAGGCGGTCGAGGACTTTGCGACTGAGTCGCCTGCCTTCGAAGCGCCCGCGCCCCTGTCCCGCCGTTCGGCCCTGCCGGCCGCGCCCGAAGGCGCCCCCGCCGTGCCCGCCCCGCCGGCCCGGGCCACGCGCTCCGCTAGCCGTGCCGCCGCCCTGACCTCCCCGGCTCCCGATTTCATCAGTTCCCCGGGTCTCTTCGTCCGTGAGCAGAAGCCCCGGCCGGTCGGAGGCCTCCGCGGAGCCCTCTACTCCCTGACCGGCGGCGGACTGAACCTGGGCCCGAGCGCCCGGCAGCGCGAAGAGGACGAACTGGCACGGCGCATCTCCCGCCAGCTCCAGGGCAGCTACAACACCGCCGTCCTGAGCCTCAAGGGCGGCATCGGCAAGACCTCCACGACGGTCGGCGTCGGACTGACCCTGGCCGAGTTCCGCGGCGACCCGCCCTGCGCCATCGACGCGAACCCGGACTCCGGCGACCTCGTCGAGCGTGCCCTCGGCGAGGGGATCTACCAGCAGCAGAGTCCCCGCACCATCACCGACCTGCTCAAGAACATCGAATCCATCGATTCCCTCACGGCCCTGGCCCGGTACATGCACCACGCGGGACGTCTGCACCTGATCGCCGGTGAACAGGATCCCGAGGTCTCGGATTCGCTGACCGCGGAGGAGTACCTGCGGATCCGCAAGCTCATCTCCGGCTACTATTCGGTGGCCCTGACCGACTGCGGCACCGGCGTCACGCACAACGCCATGAAGGGCATCCTGCAGTCCGCGGACAACCTGATCATCGCGGCGGGCTACGCGGTCAGCGGCGCCAAGCGCGCCCGCAGCACCCTGCACTGGCTGGCCAGCCACGGCTACGAGGAACTCGCCCGGAACGCCGTGGTGGTCATCACGGACAAGGACGAGGTGTCCTCCCGTGTGGACAAGGACGCGATCGAGGACCACCTGGCCGGCATCTGCCGCCAGCTGATCGCCGTGCCGCACGACCGCGGCGTGGCCGACGGCGACCTGGTCACCCTCGATGCGCTCCGCCCGGACACCCGGCGCGCCTACCGCGAGATCGCTGCCGCGATCGTGGACGGCTATGTCTAGGCATCTGAGCTCGCAGGAAGGTCCGGTAACGCCGCGGTGTGAAGTTGTGCCGGGCGAGGGACCGCCCTACATTTTAGGGATGACCAACAACGCCGGGGACGAAGCCGCCCTGCAACTGCAGGACCTCCTGATGGGAACGGAGAACGTCGAGGAGTTCCTCGGCCGCCTCGCCGAGTTCTCCGCGGCCACACTCAGCCACGCCGCCGGCGCCGAGATTGAATGCGGCGTGACACTGCAGCGCCGGAAAAAAACCATGACCGTTGCGGGGAGCAGCCCACGGGCCGTCATCCTGGACCGCATCGAGCAAAGCATGGGCGACGGCCCGTGCATCGAAGCCCTGCGGACACGGTCCATCGTGGTGCTCCCAGACGTCGATACGGATCCGCGCTGGCCGGAGTACCAGGTGCAGCTCGCCGCGCAGGGCGTCCGCAGCACCCTCGGCGTGCCGCTGGAAATCGGCGAGGACGCCCTCGCCGCCCTGAACTTCTTCGGCTCCGACACCGGGCTGTTCACCGAGGACATCATTGCCAACGCCTCCGGCTTTGCCGACCTCGCCGGCCGTTCCCTGCGCCTGGCCGTCCGGATCGGCACGGCACAGTCCCGCGCCGAGGATCTCCAGGCCGCCATGGAACACCGCACCGCGATCGATCTTGCCTGCGGCGTCGTGATGGCCCAGAACCGCTGCTCCCAGGAGGAAGCCATGGGCATTCTCACCCGGGTTTCCAGCAACCGGAACCAGAAGCTCCGCGACGTCGCGGCCGAGGTCCTCCGCAACCTCACCGCCGGGGAAGTCCGCACGCACTTCGACGCCTGAGCAGTCCGGCGCGTCGCCGGACCTAGGATGAAGGGGATGACCACCACCAGCCACGCCCCCTTCAGCCTCCGCAGCATCGCCGTCCCCGCCTTCGGCCCGGCACTGCTGTTCAGCATCGGCGAGGGCGCCATCCTGCCCGTGGTGGCACTGTCCGCCCGCGACCTCGGCGCCTCGGTGGCCGTCGCCGCGCTGATCGTTACCCTGATCGGGCTCGGCTCGTGGTTCTTCAACCTGCCCGCCTCACTCATCACGCTGAAGTTCGGCGAACGCTGGGCCATGGTCGGTGCGGCCGCCGCGAGCACCATCGCCCTGGCCGCCGCTGCAATGTCACCGCTGCTGCCCGAAGGCATCTGGCTGCTCGCCGCGGCCATGGTGGTTGTCGGGATGGCCGCCAGCGTGTTCAGCCTGGCCCGGCAGAAGTACCTGACCGAGGCGGTGCCGGTGGTCATCAGGGCCCGGGCGCTGTCCACACTGGGCGGCGTCAATCGGATCGGCATCTTCATCGGACCCTTCATCGGCGCTGCGGTGATGCAGTTCTCCGGCATCACCGGCGCCTACTGGGTGGGCGTCGTCGCCATGGCCGCGGCCGCCGTCCTGTCGATCACCATCCCGGACCTCGTGACCAAACCCGCGGCGGACGACGGCGCCGCCGTCCAGCAGGCGACGCTGCGCAGCGTCGCCGTCTCCCACGCCGGGGTCTTCCTGACCGTGGGCATGGGGGTCCTGCTGCTCAGCGCGCTGCGGGCGTCCCGGCAGGTGGTGATCCCGCTCTGGGCCGAGCACCTCGGGATGGACGCGACGCAGGCATCGCTGATCTACGGGCTGTCCGGCGCCATCGACATGCTGGTCTTCTATCCGGCCGGCAGGCTGATGGACCGCAAGGGCCGGCTGTGGGTCGCCATCCCGTCGACCCTCATCATGGGCACGGCCATGCTGCTGATCCCGCTCAGCGCCGGCTTCGCGGGCCTGCTGCTCGCGGCACTCCTGATCGGCTTCGGCAACGGCATCAGTTCGGGCCTGAACATGACGCTGGGAGCCGACTTCTCACCCGACAACGGCCGCGGCCAGTTCCTGGGCATCTGGCGGTTCATGGCCGACGCCGGGGCCACCGGCGGACCGGTGCTGCTCTCCGGCGTGACCGCCGTTGCTTCGCTCGGGGCCGGCGTGGCCGCCACCGGCGTGCTTGGGTTCGCCGCTGCCGCGGTCTTCGCCGTCACCATCCCTAAGCTGAAGCACCGCCGCAACTACTGACGGGCCGTGCCGCGCACGTGCTGGATCGCCGCCGCAAAGACCGGCAGGGCGCGCTGGATCATGTCCTCGCTCGCTGTGAGCGAGATCCGGAAGTAGCCCGGCGTCTCGAACAGCGTGCCCGGCAGCACAAAGACGTCCTGGTCCGCGAGGGCGGCGGTGAACTGCTCGTCGTCGTCGGCGGGAGTGCGGACGAACAGGTAGAACGCCCCCTCCGGCCGCGTCACCTGGTACCCCATGCCGGCCAGCGCTTCGACCATCAGGTCGCGTTTGCGCTGCAGCTGCCCGACGTCGATGGAGAACTGTTCCAGCCGCGGCAGCGCATGCTGCAGCAGGGCGTTCGGGAAGATCCAGCCCATCGCCATCTGCAGGGCCGTGAGCGCCTCACGCAACGGGCCACGGTCCGGCATCGTGGGCGGCAGCGCCAGGTAGCCGATCCGCTGACCGGGCGCCAGATGGGTCTTGCCGTAGGAGTAGGCCAGGAGGGTGTACGGATAGTATTCGGCGGGACTGTGGAACCGGGCGCCGTCGTAGACAATCCGGTTGTACGGCTCGTCGGAGAGCAGGTAGACCCGCCGGCCGTTGCTCCGCGAGGCGCCCTCCAGCATGTCGGCCAGGTCCTTCAGGAGCGAGGGCGGGTAGATCCGGCCGGTCGGATTGTTGGGCGTGTTGACGATCACCACCCGGGTCCGCGGCGTGATGGCCGCCCCCAGCGCCGCCAGGTCGACGTCGAACGTCTCGGGGTCGCAGCGGATCTTGACCGGCACCAGCCCGGCCTCGATCGTGAGCGGTTCGTAGAAGAACCAGGGCGGCAGGGTGAAGATGACCTCGTCGCCGGGGTCGGCGACGGCCTTCAGCGCCAGCGGAATCGCGGTGAAGCCGCCCGTGGTGAGGTGGATGTCCGCCGGTTCGAAGGGCATCCCCAGGAGGCGCTGCAGGGACGCGGCCGCCGCGGCCTGCGCCTCCGGCTCGTTGGTCTTGTAGGCAAACCATCGCTCGTTCCGGGGCGTCAGCGCGTCCGCCAGGGCCTCGACGTAGGCCGCCTGCGGCATCTGGTGCGGGTTGCCGAGGGCCAGGTCGCAGATCCCCGGCTCGTGCTGGCGCCGGGCGTACACGGAGTCGCGCAGGAAGGTGTTGATCCGCTGTTGCGACGGGACGGACGCGAGAGAGGCGGCGCGGCGTGACACGCCCGGTGAAACACTCGGTGAAACGTTCCGCGAAATACTCGGTGAAACCGGAGAATCAGTGCTCATGACAGTCCCTCGAGACGTGGCAGCTTGACCGTGGACGGATGGGGCCAACGCGCTGCTGAGCCAGTGGCTGGGCGGGACTATTCTGGCCCTCGAAGGGCCGGATGTAAACGGCCGGTCAGCGGCGGGGCGCGGGCCGCCGTCGTGCCGCATGCCCGAACAGCCACACGCCGGTGACCGTGGCGAGGTAGCCCGCGATGACGATCAGCGCGGTGCCAGCCCAGAAATAGTGTGTGGTGCTGTCCTCCAGGCCCGTGCCGACGGCAACACTCAGCAGTGAAAACGTTGCCACGGCGGCCGCGGCGAGCCCCGCCAGGGCGGGAAGCGCCAGCCACAGCCGCGACGAGGCCCAGTGGCGTCCGTAGCCGTCCCAGACGTTCCAGCGAGGGCCCTTGCGGATGATCAGCCAGCCGGCCGGGAGCATGAACACCGCCACCACCAGGAAGGCCGCGACGACGTCGGCGGGCCGGTGCCACTGGTTGATGAGGGTGGAGACTCCGGTGGCGACGGCAAAAGTGCCGCCCAGGAACCCGGCAAGCGGACGCCAGCGCGGGGAGACCATCAGGAAGACCGCGGCGGCGGCCGACGCGGCGAGGGTGGTGTGCCCGGACGGCAGCGAGTTCAGTTCCAGGGTTTCGACCCCGCGGTACGGCCGGTCCGGGACGATGTCCTTGAGGATCTGGGTGGCCACGTTGGCGGCCACGCAGGCTGCCACGGCAATCCCCGCGGCGGTCCAGCGCCGCTTCACGACGGTGACGCCGAGGACCACAATCGCGGAGATCAGCAGGGACAGCGCGGGCAGCCAGTCAAGGAGCTTGGTCGCGGCCTTGCCGGCGGTGCCGTGGATCTCGACCGCCTCCACCAGGGCCGATTCGTCGATGAACTGGCCCGTGGTGGTGCGGACGAAGAAGTAGTAGGTCCCGGCCAGCGCCGCCATGCTGGCGAGGGTGGCGAGCAGGAACAGGAACCCGGTGCCCCGGCCCTGGCGGCCGGCGTCGGCTGCGGGCGCTCCCGGGGCGCGCCGGGACGGCGGCTGCGGGTACTCCGGAGCCGGCTGCATGCTGGTCTGTTCCTGCCGAAAAATCATCCATCTCAGGTTCCCACACAACCCTGCGAAGTTTCTGAAGGCGCCCGCCGCCGGGCAGATCAGGGCGACAGTGGGCCGCCGCCGGGCGGATCAGGGCGGATGCCGGGAGCGCATCCGCCCTGATCTCCCCGGCGGACAGCCCGCCGCCCGGCGCGCGGGTAGTGTTTTGGCCATGGACACCGCGGCGCAGCATCCGGACCCGGCCTTTCCCCAGTTCCATCCGCGCCCCGCGCAGGGCTGGATCAACGACCCCAACGGCCTGAGCTACGCGGGCGGCCGCTACCACGTGTTCTTCCAGTACAACCCGGACTCGGCGCGGCACCAGGGCATCTGCTGGGGGCACCTGAGCTCCCCGGACCTGGTCCACTGGGACGAGGAACCGGTGGCCCTCCGGCCCCAGCCCGGTGGACCGGACGCGCTCGGCTGCTGGTCGGGCGTCGTGACCGACGACGGCGGTGTCCCCACCGCGGCCTATTCCGGCGTCGACACCCTTGGCGGGCATTCCCGCGTGGTCCTGGCCCGGGCGGACGCGGCCCTGCGCACCTGGACCCAGGAGGGGCACGTCGCGGCGGAGGTCCCCCCGGACCCGCAGGTCACCGCGGTCCGCGACCCGTTCCTCTTCAGCTTCCAGGGCCGCCGCTACGCCCTCCAGGGCGCCGGGCTGGCCTCCGGCCACGCGGCCGTGTTGCTGTACACCGTGGATGACCTCCGGCAGTGGAGGTACGAGGGGATCTGGCTCAGCACCGAGGACCCGCTCGCTGCCAGGCATCTGCCCGCGGAGATCTGGGAGTGCCCCCAGCTGGTCCGCGTCCCGGACTCGTCCGGGGCTGACACGTGGCTCCTGATGGCCTCGCTGTGGCTCGCGACCGACCACCACGACCACCCCAACGGCGTCGGCTACCTCCTCGGCTCACTGGCTGCCACCGGCAGCGGGCTGCCGGTGTTCACACCGGCGTCGGGCGGGAAAGCCGATCTGGGGCAGGAGTTCTACGCCCCGCAAATCCTCGCGCTGCCGGACCGGGCGCTGCTGTGGGGCTGGTCCGGGGAACTGGCGGACAGCGAGGGCCGCGCCGGGCGTCGCCAGGAAGAAATCGACGACGCCGGCTGGGCCGGGATCCTGACCTTCCCCCGCCAGCTTTCCGTCCATGGCGGGGTCCTCGCTGTCGAGCCTGCCCCCGAACTGCGGGCCTACCGCGGCACCCGCCTGCACCGCGGTGCCGCCGGAGCACTGGCCCTGCCGCCGGAGACTGAGGTCCGGGTGGTCGGGGGAGAGGGGGCCATCCGGCTGGTCCTCGGCGCGGAGGGGCAGCAGCGGACCGTGTTCGCCGACACCGTGGCCGGCGGCGACGAGCTCCGGATCTTCATTGACGCCTCGCTGGTGGAGGTCTACCGCCACGGCTCGGTGCCTACCACCCTGCGCGCCTACCCGGGCCCCGGCGAGGCATGGCAGCTGGAACTGCCCCACGGGGCCGCGGCGGATGTCTGGGAACTGCGGCACCCGGGCCGGCCGGAACCGGTCCCGTAGCCAAAGGCCTTTACATGTACGGATTGGCGGGGAACACACCCTCAGACCCGTCGTCGGCCGGACGGTCGCCCTTAGCCAGGCGTCGAAACCACTTGGCGCCCCGGCGGTCATACCTTCCGCATCTCGTGCAGTGCCGGAGCAAGGTGCCGTCCGGGTCCGCAGCGGCCAACCAGTGATGCCCCAGGTTCAACTTGCAGAGCAGCGTCTTGAGCATGGTGCGTCCCATCTTCAGGGCCAGGCTGGTGGCGCCCAGACTTGCACCACTGCCCCTTGAAGTCTACCGCGGGGCAGGTCCGTGAGCGGAGTGCGCGCACGTCACCAGCCCAAGGGACATGCCCCACCTTTGCCGCCGGGAGTGGACATAGTGCCAATATGTCCACTCCCGGACGCGCGAACTGGGCATGTCCGCCGCGTCCGCCAGGCCGGGGCGGGGCATGTCCAGCCTTGGACGCACCAACTGGGCATG
The DNA here is from genome assembly GCA_937873245.1 of uncultured Arthrobacter sp. Classification (GTDB taxonomy): domain Bacteria; phylum Actinomycetota; class Actinomycetes; order Actinomycetales; family Micrococcaceae; genus Arthrobacter. The sequence goes on from CALMVY010000397.1 coordinate 7,781, forward strand.
TCCGCCGCGTCCGCCGGGCCGGGGTGGGGCATGTCCAGCCTTGGACGCAACAACTGGGCATGTCCGCAGCGTTCGCCGGGCAGGGGTGGGGCATGTCCATCCTTGGAGCCCGGGAGCCGGGGCGGCGGCGACGGTTTGAACGGGCCGCGGTATGAAAGGATGATGCCGATGACTTCCCGCGACCCCGCCCCGCTCCGCCGCACGTGCGGCCTCCGGTTCAGTGGCCGCGTGACCGTGGGGCTGGCCGCGGCAGCGCTGACCGTGGCGCTCGGGACGGCGGCGTGTTCGGCCCCCGCACCCACGGTTACCTCCAGCCCGGCTGTTTCAACCGGTTCGACCAGCAGCATTCCGGCAGCGGGCGGGCAGCCAACCGGTTCCGCCTCTCCGGGTGTAACCGGAGCGGCCCCCGCCCCGTCCGGCCTGTCCGGTGCCGTCGAGGCCGCGCTGCAGTCACTGCTGGCCTCAACGCCGCAGCCCAGTACGGCGCAGGTCCGCGAGATCCTCTCCGCGGCGGGGTTCGCGCCGGCCGCCGTCGAGGTGTCCGCGTCCCGCACCCCCACCGGACTGGCCGCCGACGCCGTCGAGGTCGGCGTGCTGGGCGAGAGTGAATGTGTGATGGCGCAGATCCGGTCCGGAACTGTGGAATCGTCAGTCTTGCCGGTTCTTCCGAACGGGCGATGCTTCATTGGCAGCGTCCAGAGGTAGTCAGCAGGAGTGGCATGTCGAAGGTAATGAACCGCCGCGCCGAAGTTGCGCGAGAAACTCACCGCACGCGCCGGCGTCGTTCCCTGCTGGCCGTCCAGATCATAGGCGAACTGCTGATAACACTCGGCGTGATTGCCGTGCTGTTTGTCGCCTGGCAATTGTGGTGGACAAACGTTGAAGCGGACGCGGCCCAGGGGGCTGCCGTGAAGCAGTTCGTCCAGGAGCACCAGGTGCCCGTCACGAACGATCCCTCAGGCACCCTGCCCGCGGACCCAGCACCGGCGGATCCTGGCGACCCCGGCGCCGTCCCGGTCGCCGACGCCCCCGTCCACGGGACGGCGATTGGGGTCGTCTACATTCCCCGGTTCGGGGCCGAGTACAGCAGGCCGATCATCGAGGGCACCAGCAGCGATGTCATCGATACCCTCGGCCTGGGCCGCTACACGGGAACGGCGATGCCCGGGGCCGTGGGAAACTTCGTGATGGCAGGCCACCGCCAGACACACGGCGCGGTCCTGGACAACATCCACACGCTGGTGCCGGGGGACAAAATCTACGTCCAGACCGCCGACGGGTTCTACACCTACGTGTTCCGGAACCAGGAGATCGTCCTGCCGGACCGGACGGATGTGATCCTGCCGGTGCCGGCGCAGCCCGGCGCGGTGCCGGAGCAGCGGCTGCTGACCATGACCAGCTGCAATCCCCGCTTCGGGTCCGAGGAGCGCATCATCGCCTACTCCGTCTTCGATTCGTGGCAGCCGCTCAGCGCGGGGCCTCCGGCGGCCATCGCCAAGCAGCTGGCGGCGCTGCAGGGAAAGGGTTAGATCATGTACGCATGGCTTTTTCGGCAGCTTCCGGGGCCTCTTTGGGTCAGGATCCTGCTCTCGACGGCGATCCTTGCGGGGGTCCTGTTCATGCTGGTCGAGTTCGTCTTTCCGTGGATTGCTGACATGACAAACCTCACCGATTCTACGGTCGGCTAGATGATGCAGGTCCCCGAACTGGAGGAACTCCTCGCCGGCGCGCACGTGGTGAGCCTGCCGATGCGGGTGAGGTTCCGGGGCATCACCCAGCGCGAAGCACTGCTCCTGGACGGGCCGCTGGGCTGGGGCGAGTTCTGCCCCTTCCCCGAATACGGCGACGCCGAGGCCTCCCGCTGGCTCGCCGCCGCCATTGAGGCCGGCTGGCAGGGATTCCCGGAGCCGCTGCGCTCGCTGATTCCCGTCAACGCTACGGTCCCCGCAGTTGCCGCGGACCGGGTGCCGGAGATCCTGGCACGCTTCGGGCGGGTGGACGCCGTCAAGATCAAAGTGGCCGAGCCCGGGCAGGGCCTGGACGATGACGCAGCCCGGGTAGCTGCGGTCCGCGAGGCGCTGCCGGACGCCGCGATCCGGGTGGACGCGAACGGCGGCTGGGACGTGCCGGCCGCCGTCGCGGCACTGACGCGGCTGGCCGGCGTCGGGCTCGAATACGCCGAACAGCCGGTGCCGGACATCGCCGGCCTGGCCGACGTCCGCCGCCGGCTGCGCGCCGCCGGTGTCCCGGTGCTGATCGCCGCGGACGAAAGCGTGCGCAAGGAGGACGACCCGCTCAAGGTGGCCCGCGCCGGCGCCGCGGACCTGATCGTCGTGAAGGTGGCGCCGCTTGGGGGAGTGCGGCGCGCCCTGGAGATCGTGGCGCAGGCAGGCCTGCCCGCCGTCGTCAGCTCAGCGCTGGACACGTCCGTGGGGATCCGCGCCGGACTGGCGCTCGCCGCAGCCCTGCCGGACCTGCCCTACGCCTGCGGGCTGGGGACCGTGTCCCTGCTCGGGGCGGACGTGACCCAGGCTTCCCTGGTACCCGACGACGGCGTCATCCGCCTCCGCGACGTCACGGCCGATCCGGGGCTGCTGGCCGAATTCGCTGCATCTCCGGAGCGCCGGGACTGGTGGCTGGACCGACTGCGCAGGGTCCACGCGGTGCTGGCCGGCGGCCGGTAACTTTTCC
>CALMVY010000398.1 GCA_937873245.1 uncultured Arthrobacter sp.
TTCCGGATGCTGCTCCCCTTGCGTCTCGGGGCGCAGGCCCTTCCCACTTGCAGCATCAGCCCGGTTCATAGCCTCTCAGCGCCGCGATGTCTTTCAGCCGCTTACGAACCCGATTGATCAGCGTCGCGTCGAATCGGGCGTCTGGTAACGCTCCTTCTATCGCATCTCCTGCATCCGGATGTGCGAGGAACTCGCTCGTTCTGGCTGCAAGAAACGTGACCAGATCCCCCGGCGCCAGCCTGATTTCGGCCACCAACTCCGGCCTTCCGGCTACGACCGTGATAATGTCCTCGATGTCATGGCTGCCGAAATGGTCTCCACCGCCACGATCATCAAATGCGGCCCACTTCGTTGCCAGGAACGCCGGTGCGGCGGCGATTCGGATGGAGAGTCCCGGCTCCAGCGCATATGTGACCGCGGTGTTGACGACCGTATGGTACCAGGCATTGGTAAACCCCAGAACCTCTCCGGCCATGGGCATGACATCCAGTGTCAAGTCGCCATCTGCCCGCCACCTGCATACCGGTGCATTTGTCCGAGTGTCCTCCCGAAAGCCCTGTTCGCGGAGAACCTCCGTCACCGCCTGATATGCCGTGCGGGTAGTGACGGCCACAACCACGTCCACATCGTTCGTCGGCCTTACGCGTGTTGCACCCGACTCGCTCACGAGGAGCTCCGCGACCTGTCCCCCCACGAATACGAGACGATCCAGGAGCGGCCCGAGGCGCCGGCCAACTTGTTCCAGTTGCACCCGGTTCGGGCTGGTCTCCCGTTTGCTCACCCGTCGTCCTCCCGCACGAGGCGCTCCTGCAACAGTTGCGTCGCCCTTCTTCGCTCCCTGGCCTGGCCGATTCGCAGCGCATCCACCAACGTGAGCAGCTCGTAGAGTCCTGGGCGCCTCAGCGCGATTCCCACCGCCTTCGGATAGAGCGGCGTCAAGCTCTGTCCCCGTACCTTCCCTTCCGCGCTGGGCCAGACGTACTGCACCGCGCTCGGGAATTCCCTTGCCAACGGCGGGCCCGCGGCTGCGGTCGGAATCCCCCGGGCCTCCGCTCCGACTATTGCCGGAAATGCATGCGGGACGCCTGACCCGATGAAGTTGAGCAAGGCAGAAGGTGCGATCCTGCGCGCCTCCCTGCTCAGCAGACGGGCCTGCGTTAGCCTTTTCACGGACCCGTGGGCCTCGCTCATGCTGAGTCCGACGGCTTCCGCCAGCGCAGCGAAGCCCTCTCCCGGCTCAAGGGCCAGCTCCAGCGCCACCGCAATGTCCTGCGGCCTCAATACGATTTGCCCCATATCTTATTCTCCTACAACGCATTTCGCGTTTCGCGAAACACGAAAATACGACCTGAAGTCGGCTAGTGCAAGGGGCAGCGGAAGGGAGGAAGCCAGGAACTGACAAGCCAGTGAGTCCGGTGCTCTAACCGGCTGAGCTAAGGGCCCGGCATTTCCTGGCTGTAGGCCAGCACCCGCTCATACAGCGCCAGGTGCCGCTCGGCCATCAGCCGCCGGGTGAAGAACTTCTCCACCCGCGCCCGGCCGGCCTCGCCCATCTTCTCCCGCAGGAACGGATCCCGCGCCAGCGTGTCGAGCGCCTCCGCCAGGGAGCGCACGTCGTGGACCGGCACCTCGAGCCCCGTCTCCCCCGGCTGGTTCACCTCCCGGACGCCGGTCGGCACCGCGGTGGTGATCACCGGCCGCCCCGCGGCCATCGCCTCCAGCACCACCAGGCCGAACATCTCATCAATCGTGACCGAGGGGAGCACCAGGAAGTCCGCCTCCGCCATCCGGCGCGGCAGGTCCTCGTCCGGGTACTCACCGTAGAACCGCACCCGGTCCGCGAGCGCCAGCGCCTGGGTGAGGGTCTTCAGCCGGGGACCGTCCGGACCGGTCCCGACGATGTCCAGCCGGAGATCCGGCACCCGCTCCAGCGCCCGGAGCAGGACGTCGAGCCCCTTGAACTTGACCAGCCGCCCGATGAACAGCGCCCGCGGCGGCGCGTCGAGCGGCCGCCGCGCCACGTCGGCCCACCGCTCCTCGTCGATGCCGAAAGGGATGACCTCGATCTTGTTCTCGAATCCGTCCAGCTCCTCCGACAGCGCCAGGTGTGCCCGGCTCGGCACCACGATCGCCGCCGCGCGGCGCATCGACTTCCGGCC
>CALMVY010000399.1 GCA_937873245.1 uncultured Arthrobacter sp.
CGATCCTGCACGACGACGACGACATCGTCGTCGAGCCTGAGAGCATCATCCGCCTCCTCACTTTCGCGGACCGGTGCAAGACGCCGACCATCGTCGGCGGGCATATGTTTGATCTTTACAACCGAACGGTCATGCACACGTTCGGTGAAGTTGTGAATCCGTACAGGTTCCAGCCTTCGCTGCCAAGCGAGGAAATGATCCTGGGGCACGACTTTATGTCCTCAAACCTTCGCCAGACGTCTTGGCTGCACCGCCGTGTTGACGTGGACTACAACGGCTGGTGGATGTGTATGGTCCCCACGGCCGTGATTCGCGAAATCGGCCTGTCGCTGCCGCTTTTCATCAAGTGGGATGACTCCGAATACGGCCTTCGCGCCAAAAAGCACGGATTCCCGACCGTTTCCTTGCCTGGTTCGGCCGTTTGGCACGTTTCATGGATCGACAAAGACGACCTCGTCGGCTGGCAGGCCTACTTCCACGCGCGCAACCGTGTTGTCGTGGCGCTGCTGCACAGCCCCTACGAGTACGGTGGGCGCGTCGTCCGCGAGTCCCACTACCATGACGTGAAACACCTCGTTTCGATGCAGTATGCAACTGTCCGCGGGCGTAACTGGGCGATGGAAGATGTCCTCAAGGGGCCGGGCGGTCTTCGGGAGCTGCTGCCGACGAAGTTGCCCGAGATCCGAAAAATGATGGCTGGCTACTCCGACTCGGTGTTCCGCCCTGACCAGGACGATTTCCCGGCCCCGAAAATGGACAAGCCGCCTCGCCGAGGCCACGGCATCACACAGCCTTCGAAGGTCTCACTTCTGCCGTGGGCAGCCAAGACGGTCATCCGACAGCTGCTTAACCCCGTGCGCGGATCAAGCATGGAGCGCCCCCAAGCGACCGTGCCGCACCAGGACAACCGTTGGTGGCGGATGGCCCAGTACGACAGTGCAGTGGTCTCCAATGCAGAGGGAACAGGTGCGTCTTGGTACAAGAGGGACCCGAAGCAGCTCCGCGAGATGCTTGCTCACAGCGCGCATCTGCACTCAGTCCTGCTCAAGGACTGGCGCGAACTCAGCGCCCAATATCGGGCTGCCGTGGGCGATCTGACTTCGATGGAGTCATGGAGGAAGACTTTCGAGCAGCACACCCAGAACGAGATCAAGTGAGCGGCGTCAGCCTAAGCGAACTCACCACCCCCGGCGTCGGGGGAGGGATCCGCGACATCCGTCAGTCCGGGTTCTTGCTGAAGTTGTTGGTGCGGAAAGAACTCAAGGTCCGTTACAGGGGTTCCGTCCTAGGGCTGATGTGGTCCTACGTGAAACCCGGCGTCCAGTTCATTGTGTTTTACATCGCACTGGGCGTATTTCTTGGATTGGAAAAAAGCCCCAAGAACCCTGACGGGCTCGCCAACTATGCCATCTACCTTTTCTCGGGAATTGTGCTCATCAATTTCTTTTCCGAAGCACTGGGCAATGCGGCGAGGTCAATAGTCCATAACGGCAACTTGATCAAGAAGATCTACCTTCCGCGGGAGCTGTTCCCTGTCGCCTCTGTGTGGGTTTCCGCAGTTCACTTTTTTCCGCAGCTGGTTGTGCTCGTCACAGCCTGTGTTTTTGCTGGGTGGCACCCCAATCTGCTCCAGCTCATGGCTGCGGTCGGAGGCTTTGTCATCGTTGCACTTCTTGCCACAGGACTCGGCCTGCTGTTCGGCTCGGCAAACGTCTATTTCCGTGACTCCGAGAACATCGTCGACATGTTGCTGATGATTGCGACATGGGCTTCGCCGGTCATGTACTCGTGGACCATGGTTCGGGACAAGATTGGGGATGTCGCTTTCGCCATCTACCAGGCGAATCCCATCACCGTTGGAGTGGAGCTGTTCCACTACGCTTTCTGGTTGCCTACTACCGATGGTTCAGCGCCCATGCCGCCGAATTTGTTCACCGTGTGGGTGCCCGTGGGAATCGTTCTTTCGGTTGCGGTCCTTGTCCTGGGCCAATTTACATTTCGTCGGCTCGAAGGCCGATTCGCACAGGAGTTGTGAGTGGCAAACGCTATTGAAGTTCGGGACGTCAGCAAGCAATTTGTGCTGCGTCACACCCGGTCGTTGAAGGAGGCCGTCGTATGGCTTGCCAAGGGCCGCCGGGGCGACCTGTCGGAGAAGTTCCACGCGCTCAAAGACGTCTCACTGACGGTAAGGACCGGGGAATCGGTGGCGCTTCTTGGGCTGAACGGGTCGGGTAAGTCGACGCTCCTGAAGCATATATCCGGGGTCATGCTTCCCGACTCCGGCACTGTCCGTACCCGCGGACGGGTGGCTGGCCTCATTGAAGTTGGGGCGGGCTTCCACCCCGACTTGTCTGGCCGGGACAACGTCTACCTCAACGGCGCCATCCTGGGGATGACGGAGAAGCAGGTCAACGATCGTTTCGACGCCATCGTGGAGTTTGCAGAAATTGGACAGTTTATTGATACGGAAGTGAAGTTCTACTCTTCCGGAATGTATCTGCGATTGGCCTTTTCGGTAGCGGTCCATACGGACCCTGAGGTCTTCCTCATCGACGAAATTCTGGCGGTCGGAGACGAGCCGTTCCAACGCAAGTGCATCTCAAAGATTCAGGAATTGGCCCGGAACGGCAAGACGCTCGTTGTGGTCAGCCACGACCTTGACCTGGTGTCGCGCATCTGTGAACGGGGTGTCCTCCTTGAGCACGGGAACCTGATGTTCGACGGCCCTATTGATCAGGCCGTGGCCCTTCTTCGGGCATAGAGCCGGGAAGGGGCAGGGCTGCCCCCAAGGGGACTGATTGTCTGAGTGCCCGAACGGGAGCACATCGTTGACGACCGTTTCACTATAGGAAGAGAACTGTGACTAGTAGGCCGTCGGCGATGGTGCTTCAGGGGCGCCACATACGGGTAAGTTCCCTTCCTGGCACGTCGAACACGGGCCTAAGAATGGACATCCAGGGGCTGCGCACTTTGGCCGTGGCACTCGTGATTATTTATCACATCTGGCCGGAACTGCTGCCTGGTGGCTTCGTCGGAGTCGACGTGTTCTTCGTCATTTCAGGCTTTCTCATTGTGGGTTCCCTGGTCAGGGAACTCTCCGATACCGGACGGATTCGACTATCCGTTTTCTACGCGAAGCGAATCAGGCGCCTACTGCCGGCCGCCAGCGTGGTCCTGCTTGCGACCACCATCGCTACTGTGATCTTCCTGCCACAAAACAGGTGGCAGTCAATTTCCCAAGACGTGATCATGTCAGGGCTGCAGGTCCAAAACTGGAATCAAGCGTTCAGCGAAAACAGCTACGCGGGCGCGACAGCTGCCGTGTCGCCGGTGCAGCATTATTGGTCTCTTGCTGTCGAAGAACAATTCTATTTGGTGACCCCACTGATCCTTTTGGCGGGGGTGGCCGTCGCTGGGAAACTGCGCTTTAGGATTGAAACCATTTGTCTCGGCGTGTTGGCGTCAGTGTCTCTTGCGTCATTCGTCCACAGCATAGTGTTTTCGTCCACAGAGCACGGCATCGCGTACTTCGCTACGAGTACCCGAATCTGGGAGCTCGGTGTGGGGGGTCTTGCCGCCGTCCTGTTGCCGAAGATGCATCCACGGGCGGTGATCCTGAGGGCCTCGGGTTGGATCGGCCTCTGCGCAATTCTGTACTCCGCGTTGACTTTCTCTACTGCGATGGATTTCCCAGGATACGTCGCACTCTTGCCGGTGCTGGCTACGGTTTTGGTAGTCGCTTCGGGTGCGTCGCGTTTGCAGCCATCCGTCGACCGCCGTTATTCGGTTACCCAGCTCCTGAGCCTCCGGCCCGTGACGTATGTTGGTGATCTGTCCTACTCTCTCTACCTCTGGCATTGGCCCGTGGTCGTCTTCTACGTGTTTCTCCTTGGCCGAACGCCCGGCTACCTTCATGGTGCGGTCATTGTCGGGATCAGCTTGGGTTTGGCCGTTACGTCCTACTACTTCGTCGAGCAAAGGTTCCGTCACCCGGTCAGCCCTTTCCTGGATCTACCGTTTATAGCAAGACGATGGAGGCCCTGGGGCGGGAACGCACTCGTTGTGGCCGCGGGATTGATCGCAGCCACGACAGTTCCGGCTCTTGTGCCCTGGGTCGTCGTCGAAGCCAAATCCCAGCAGCTGAGCGGGGCGCTCAACCTACGCGAATATCCGGGAGCGACGGCGTTTGACCCTAATCGCCCTGCATCGGTTCCCGATGCACTCCCCGTTCAGCCGGATCCCGCCGTGGCATTGAAGGATGTGCCCCTCACCGGCAAGGACGAATGCGGGACCTTTGATCCGGCGAACATCAGGATCGAGCAATGCGTGTACGGTCCGGCGGATGCCTCGAAAACGATGGTCGTTGTAGGGGACTCGCACGCGGCGCAATACGTGGATGCGCTTCTTATCGCCGGCACGCCTTCGGGATGGAACGTGCGGGCCATGGTTCGCAATGGCTGTCCTTTTTCTACATCGCCGCCAGCGGATGGCACGACGGTCTTCCACAATTGTTCCGAGCCGAACAAGTTAACCCTGGAACGAATCCTGCTCCTCCGGCCGCAGCTGGTAGTGGTTTCCGGAATGACGCCAGCCGGCTATCAGCGTGCGCTCAAATGGGGATGGGATAATCCTCAGGCGCTGGTCGACGGCTATGTCGAGGTCCTGAAGCCACTTCGGGCAGCCGGTATCCGCGTAGCTGTTGTGGGCGACAACCCTTATCCCGACGTCTCCACTCCTGAGTGCGTTTCGCTCAACGGAACCGATTCACCGATGTGCCAGACCAGGATCCGCGAGGTGGACGCCCGGACAGATCCTCTGCAGTTGGCCGGAGCACAGGTACAAGGAGTCGAGCTCCTCGACATGTCGGCCTATTTTTGCCGCCAGGGGGTCTGTCCGGCAGTTATCGGCAATGTGATGGTCTACCGGGACAACCATATGACCAATACCTTCGCCAAGACGTTGGCGCCAGCGTTGGCGAAGCGACTCGACTTCTAGTTCGAACCGCCGAATGTGTGTCAATGGCCGATAGTTTGTACCCATGGGCGGCCAGCAGAAATGCCCGCTGGTGGCCATGAAAACTGCCCAGTCATGGCCACGAGATCTGCCCACCGGGTGGTTGAGTATTTGAGGCTTTGGGCACCACCCAATCGTGCGGTTCAGCACCACCGATCGTGCGGGAGAGCGCCAGTGGTGGTGTGGCTGGGAGCCACTGACGCTCTCCGTCATCGATTACGCGCTGGTCAGCGCGGTGTGCTCTCTCATGTTGTAGGTGCCCGTCTCGACCCAGATCGTGTTGTGGATGATCCGGTCCATGATCGCGTCCGCATGAACACCGGAGCCGAGGCGCTGGTGCCAGTCCTTCTGTGAATACTGGGTGCAGAACACCGTCGACGTTTCGCCGTAACGGCGCTCCATCAGTTCCAGCAGCATGCCGCGCATCGACTCCGTTGGCGGCTCTTCCACTCTTAGCGTGGCGGCAGGTGTTCAGCATGCTTGTTGTGCTGCCGTGTACAACTGAGTATTTGAAGGTTTGGAAGCCACTCGATATTGCCTTTCGGGGCCAGTGATATTGCCGGTGGGAGCCAGTGGCCGGGGTTGTGGGGGCCACTGGCCCCCACCGACGTTTTCTTACTGCTTCATCGTGGCGTGTTGGCGCATGTTGTGGTTGCCTGTGTCGACCCAGATGGTGTTGTGCACGATGCGGTCCATGATCGCGTCGGCGTGGACCCCGGAGCCGAGCCGTTGGTGCCAGTCTTTCTTGGCGTACTGGGTGCAGAACACGGTTGAGGCTGTGTCATACCGGCGTTCCAGCAATTCCAGGAGCATGCTGCGCATGCCCTCGTCGGGATGGTCGAGAAGCCATTCGTCGATCACGAGCAGGGTGAAGGCCGCGTACTTGTTCAGGAATTTGGTTTGTCCCTGTGGCTTGTCCTTCGCCAGCGCCCAGGCTTCCTCAAGGTCGGGCATGCGGACGTAGTGAGCCCGGATCCGGTGCTGGCAGGCCTGCTTGGCCAGCGCGCACCCCAGGTAGGACTTCCCGGATCCGGTGAATCCCTGAAACACGACGTTCTGCTGCCGTTCGATGAACGAACAGGTGCCGAGCTGGGCGATCACGTTCCGGTCCAGACCACGCTCGTCCACGAGGTCGAGCCGGCGCAGATGAGCCGCGCCACCACGCTGGTCAGCGGCACGGGCGACCGCTTCTCGAATTCCACGCGCGGCCATTCGATGCTCACCAGCGCGCCCTTTTCGGGCGGCTTGCGGTTCAAGAGCCGCAACCGCGCGCCGGAGCGCTCCAAGAGCGTCTTGGCGATGAAGATGCCGAGCCCAAGGCCGCCGTGTTCCCCCGCCAGCTGCGCATCCGCCCGGCGCGTCGTGACGTACGGCTCGCCCAGGCGATCAATCACGTCGGGCGAATAGCCCTGCCCGTCGTCGGCGATGGAGA
>CALMVY010000400.1 GCA_937873245.1 uncultured Arthrobacter sp.
AATATCGCCGTGGACCGGCCGCAGCGGCAACCGGAGTCCGGCGGGCAGTCCGTCGAGCGCGGCGGCGCCTAGACCGTTGGCCACGATGGGCTCCCTGGCCCGGACGGAGCCGCCGCCGGCGAGCCCGGCCCCCGCCACCCGCCCGTCAGCCCACAGCAGCCCGGCAGCTCGACGGCCGATGGTGTCGCAGTGGCTGTCCGCGGCCAGGAGTTCACCGATCCGGGCGAGCAGCCCGCGGGGGTCCACCTGGTGGTCGGCGGGAATGTCGAATGCGCAGGAAATGCCGGGGCTCAGCAGGGGTTCGCGCGTGCGCGCTTCCCGGACGGTCAGCGGCTCGACGGCCAGGCCGGAGGCCTGCTGGACCGTGCGCAGGTCCGCGAGCGCCCGGCGGTCGGCCGCGTCGGCGCCCACGGCGAGGGTCGGCGTCGTGAGGTATCCGGTGCTGTTCTTTGCGCCGGCATCCGTCCCGGCGTCGCCCGCTCCGCCCTCAAGCCCGGCGGCAAAAGCCGGCCAGAGCCGGGAGGACTCGAGCATCAGCTCCAGGAGGGGTTCCTCCCGGTAGTGCAGTTCACTCACGGGGGCGAGCATGCCGGCGGCAGCCCAGCTGGCGCCGCTGCCCGGGGCATCGTCGATCAGGGCGACAGTTCGGCCCGAGCGTCGCGCCGCCCAGGCGATCCCGTGGCCTACAACGCCGCCGCCGATCACGGCGACGTCGTAATATTTGCCGGCTTCGGCGTCATCAGGTGCCGCGGGCGCCGCCGCGCCAGGACGCGCGGCAGGGCCGCGGCCGGATGTGGTGCCCATGAAGGATTCCTTCCCTACGCCGGTACTAGCCGGATCAGGTCAAGCGGTCGGCTCTGACGCCCTCTCAGCCTGCCGGCGCCGGACGCGGGTGGCGTCGACGGCGGCGGGCTCCCGCGGTATTGGCCCAGTTTAGGGGAACTAGGCTGGAGGCATGAGCCAGGATGCCGTCCACACCACTGCCCGTCTGTACCTTTGCACCGATGCCCGGCAGGGACGCGGCGACTTCGCGGACTTCGTGGACGCGGCATTTGCCGGCGGCGTCGACATCATCCAGCTGCGCGACAAGTCCCTGGAGGCGGCCGAGGAACTGGAACTGCTGGAGGTCCTGCACCAGGCAGCCCACCGCCACGGCCGCCTCTGGGCTGTCAACGACCGGGCGGACCTCGCCTCGCTCTCCGGTGCTCCGGTGTTCCATATCGGGCAGAAGGACATCCCCGCCAGTGCCGCCAGGAAGTTCCTGGGCAAGGACGCCATCATCGGGCTGTCCACCCACAGCCCGGAGCAGGTGGACGCGGCCATTGCCTCCTCAGCCGGCCGCCACGGACTGGACTACTTCTGTGTCGGGCCGGTGTGGGCCACTCCCACCAAACCGGGCCGTGCCGCCGTCGGACTCGAGCTGGTGCGCTATGCGGCGGACGCGGCAGCGGGCACGGTGCCGTGGTTCGCGATCGGCGGCATCGACCTCGGAAATGTGGAGCAGGTGGTGGAGGCCGGCGCCCACAGGATCGTGGTGGTCCGTGCCATCACCGAGGCCGACGATCCCGCCGGCGCCGCCCGGGCGCTGCTCGCCGCCCTCGACGCCGCGGAAGACTGAGCGCGCAGCTCAGCCGGTCAGGCTCATCCGGTCAGGCCGAGCTGTGTCATCCTGCGCGCATGGTTGGCCGCGAGCTCCGCCATCAGATTGCGGACCAGTTCTTTGGACGCGTCATCATCCGCCCCGGCCAGTCCGCCGAGAAACGCGTGCTCGAAACTTACCCGCTGCGCCTGGGTCAGGGCTTCCCCGAGCAGCCGCCGGGCCCACAGCGCCAGCCGTGACGCCAGCCGCGGGTCATCGGCAAGGGCAGCCTTGAGCCGCTCCCTCAGCACCGCCGTGGCCTCTTCATCGGCCTGGATCTGCTCCACCAAAGCCCGGGTGCCGGCGTCGACATGGCGCGAAACGGCGCGGTAGAAATCGGCGGAGACGGTGTCGATCACATACGCCTTCATCAGGGATTCGTACCAGTCCGCCGGGCGGGTGCGTTCGTGGAAGTGGTCCACGGACGGCTGGAACGGGAGCATGGCAGCCTCCACATCCAGGTCCATCGCCTCCAGCCGGGCGCGCACCAGTTCGTAGTGCTGGAACTCGATCACGGCGATCCGGCCCAGGACCGCGCGGTCGTGCAGCGATGGAGAATACCGGGCATCGGAGGAGAGGCGTTCGAAAGCGGACAGCTCGCCATAGGCCATCACGCCGAGCAGATCCGTCAGGAAGCTGTTGTAACGGGCGGGATCAGCCGGGGATGTGCTCATGATCCAAGACTAATGGCGCAAATGAAGCTAATCTGATTTTCGTGTCCCATCACCGCCTGACCCCGAGCGTCCACCAGCAAGAGAACCAACTGGCCGAGGCGCTCAGCGCGCTGCGCTCAACGCTTGAACTGCCCGGCCCCTTCCCCGAGGACGCGCTCCGGGAGGCCAAGGAGGCCGTCGCACGCCACGAGCTGCCGGAGCTGGATTTCACGCACATCGACTTCGTGACCATCGATCCGGCGTCGTCCACCGACCTCGACCAGGCCCTCTTCATCGACCGCTCCGGTGAGGGCTACAAGGTCTTCTATGCGATCGCCGACGTCCCCTCCTTCGTGGCCCCCGGCGGGGCCCTCGATGCCGAGACCCGCCGCCGCGGCCAGACCTTCTACACCCCGGATGGCCGGATCCCCCTGCACCCGGAGGTCATCAGCGAGGAGGCCGGAAGCCTGCTGGCCGGCCAGCTGTGCGCCGCGTTTGTGTGGGAATTCGAGCTGGATGCCGCCGCCGAGGTGTCCGCTGTGCGGGTCCGCCGGGCTGCCGTCCGCAGCAGGGCCAAGCTCAGTTACCCGGGCGTGCAGGCAGACCTCGACGCCGGCACCGCCGCGCCCATACTGCAGCTGCTCAAGGAAGTCGGAATGAAGCGGGTGGAGCTGGAACGGCTCCGTGGCGGCGCCAGCCTCAACATGCCGGAGCAGGAAATCGAACAGCTGCCCGACGGCGGCTACCGGATTGTCGCTGCCCCGCCGCTGCCCGTGGAGGACTGGAACGCGCAGATTTCCCTGATGACGGGGATGGCCGCCGCGGCAATCATGCTGAAGGGCAAAGTCGGCATCCTGCGCACCATGCCGGCTCCGGATGCCGCCTCGCTGGCGCATTTCCACCGCCAGACCCGTGCCCTGGGCAAACCGTGGGACGGCGAAATGAGCTATGGCGATTACCTGCGCACCCTCGATCCCACGGACCCGCAGCAGCTGGCGATCGTGCACTCGGCCGGCATGCTGTTCCGCGGCGCCGGTTACACACCGTTCGACGGAACGGTTCCCGACGCCGCCACCCAGGCCGCAATCGGGGCCGCCTACGCCCACTCCACCGCCCCGCTGCGCCGGCTGATCGACCGCTTCGTCCTGGTGATCTGCGAGGCACTCAGCAACGGTGCGGAGGTCCCGGCCTGGGCCCGCGAAGCCCTGCCGTCCCTGCCTGCGATCATGGCCGCCTCGGACCAGCTGGCGGCCCGGCTGGAGCGCCTCTCGCTCGATACGGTCGAGGCGGCCCTACTGGTTAACCACGTCGGCCAGGAGTTCGACGCCGTCGTGATCTCCGGTTCCAGACCCGCCCGGAACGGGAAAAATGGAAATGGCAAGAATGGGAACGGGAAAAGCGCGAACGGCAAGAACGGGAACGGAGGCGGCAACGGCAGCGGTCCCTCCGGGATTGTGCAGATCGCCGAGCCTGCGGTCACGGCACGCTGCCCCGGCGAACTGGAACCCGGCACCCACGTCCGGGTACGGATTGTGTCAGCCGACATTGCTACCCGCGAGGTCCGGCTGGAGCTGGTGGGCTGAGCGGTTGGCGCTGTTCCCGCGCGCATCTTTTACGCGTCAGCGCGGTCCGTCGAGGATCCGGGCCGCTTACAGCTAGACTGGAAGGGTAGATATGGATGCCCGGTCGTTGATTTCCTTGATTTTCGAATTCAACAAGCCCGCCCCTACGCGATCTTGAGACAGACCCGCTGGTCCCCAGTGCCAGCATTTAGATAGCCCGCGATCGGCTTCCACTGGATTTGCTTGCGCCCCTGAGCGTGCTCCGGAACGGCCACCCGGCCGGCCCCGTTGAGCAAGCAGCGCAGCCCAAATGAATAAGGAAACTCCCCTGTGAGTGAATTGCACACGCACCAGCTTCTGACCGACGACTCCGGCACGGAAACGATCGAGCCGGAAGAGACCATCATCTCGGACGAAAAGCCGCACGAGATCGCCGAGAAGACCTTCGCCGACTACAACGTCCGCGCCGATATCGTGGAGTCCCTCGCCGACGCCGGCATCACCCACCCCTTCCCGATCCAGGCCATGACCCTGCCGGTCGCGCTGAGCGGCCATGACATCATCGGCCAGGCCAAGACCGGCACGGGCAAGACCCTCGGCTTCGGCATCCCGGCGCTGCAGCGCGTCATCGGACCGGACGATGCCGGGTTCGACAAGCTTCCCGCCCCCGGCGCCCCGCAGGCCCTCGTGATCGTCCCGACCCGCGAGCTGGCCGTCCAGGTGGCCAGCGACCTGCAGAACGCCGCCCGCAAACGCAACGCCCGGATCACCACGATCTACGGCGGCCGCGCCTACGAGCCGCAGGTTGAGGCACTGCAGAAGGGCGTGGAGGTCGTCGTCGGTACTCCCGGCCGCCTCATCGACCTGTACAAGCAGAAGCACCTGGTCCTGAAGAACGTCAAGATGGTCATCCTGGACGAGGCCGACGAAATGCTGGACCTCGGCTTCCTGCCCGACGTCGAGACCCTCATCGCCGGCACCCCGCCGGTCCGCCAGACGCTGCTGTTCTCCGCCACCATGCCCGGCCCGGTCATCGCCATGGCCCGCCGCTACATGACGCAGCCGACCCACATCCGCGCCGCCGACCCGGACGACGAGGGCCTCACCAAGCGCGACATCCGCCAGCTGATCTACCGTGCCCACAGCATGGACAAGATCGAGGTTGTGGCCCGCATCCTGCAGGCCCGCGGCCGCGGCCGCACCATCATCTTCACCAAGACCAAGCGGACCGCCGCCAAGGTTGCCGAGGAACTCGTGGACCGCGGCTTCGCCGCCGCCGCCATCCACGGCGATCTCGGCCAGGGCGCCCGCGAGCAGGCCCTCCGCGCCTTCCGCAACAACAAGGTGGACGTCCTCGTCGCCACCGACGTCGCCGCCCGCGGCATCGACGTCGACGACGTCACGCACGTCATCAACTACCAGTGCGTCGAAGACGAAAAGATCTACCTGCACCGCGTGGGCCGCACCGGCCGCGCCGGCAACAAGGGCACGGCCGTGACCTTCGTCGACTGGGACGACATGCCGCGCTGGGGCCTGATCAACAAGGCCCTGGGCCTGAGCGTCCCGGAGCCGGTGGAAACCTACTCCTCCTCGCCGCACCTCTACGAGGAACTCGACATCCCCGAGGGCACCAAGGGCCGCCTGCCCCGCGACAAGCGTGTGCTGGCCGGCGTCGACGCCGAGGTCCTTGAGGACCTGGGCGAGACCGGCAAGAAAAACACCCGCGCCAGCGGACAGGGCAGCGGCCGCAGCGGCGGACGGGACGGAAGCCGCAGCGCCTCACGTGACGGCAGCACGGGGGGACGCGACGGCAGCCGCTCCGGCTCACGCGACGGCGGACGCGACACCCGCCGCAGCGGCGGCGCCAGCGGCGGAAAAGACAGCGGACGCACCGGCGACCGCCGCCGCCGTCCGGCCGAGGCCGAAGCCAGCACCGGCCCCGCCTCCGCCGAGGCACCGGCCCGGTCAGCCACAAGCGCCCCGACCGAGGTTGACCGCGCCACCCGCGCGCGCCGCCGCACCCGCACCCGTCGCCGCAACGGCGAAGTGGTCGCAGGCGAGGCCGGGGCTCCGGCAAGCAGCACCGAGGCCTAAAGCCCTTCATGACTGACACCGTCTGGGCGCCGGACGGCAGCAACCTGGTGGTACACGCGGACAACGCGGAGTATCTCCCGACGCTGCCGGACGGCGCCTTCACACTGATTTACGTGGATCCGCCCTTCAACACCGGCCGGGTCCAGAAGCGCCAGGAAACCAGGATGGTGCTCAACGCCGGCGGCGAGGGCGACCGGGTCGGGTTCAAGGGCCGCTCCTACGACACCATCAAGGGCGCGCTGCACAAGTACGACGACGCGTTCAGCGACTATTGGACCTTCCTCGAGCCCCGGCTCGTCGAGGCCTGGCGGCTGCTCGCCGACGACGGCACCCTGTACCTGCACCTGGACTACCGGGAGGTGCACTACGCCAAGGTCATGCTCGACGCCATTTTCGGCCGCGAGTGCTTCCTGAACGAAATCATCTGGGCCTACGACTACGGCGCCCGCGCCAAGTACCGCTGGCCCACCAAGCACGACAACATCCTCGTGTACGTCAAGAACCCCACGAAATACCACTTCGACAGCGCCGAGGTGGACCGGGAGCCGTACATGGCGCCCGGGCTGGTCACGCCGGCCAAGCGCGAGCTCGGCAAACTTCCCACGGACGTCTGGTGGCACACCATCGTCTCCCCCACGGGCAAGGAGAAGACCGGCTACCCCACGCAGAAGCCCGAGGGCCTGATCCGCCGCGTCGTGGCCGCCTCCAGCCGCCCCGGCGACTGGTGCCTGGACTTCTTCGCGGGCTCCGGGACACTGGGAGCCGTCGCCGCGAAGCTGGACCGCAGGTTCGTCTGTGTGGACCAGAACCAGCCCGCAATCGACGTCATGGCCAAGCGGCTCGCCCCGCACGCCGCCTTCACCGTTTTCCCGAATTAGCCCCGTTGCCCTATCACTTTTGGTGGCTATTCCGGCGAGATGGGGACCAAAACTGACAGCTCAACGAGTTGCGGGGGCGTGTCAGCGCACCACGGGGGTCCCGGTTCCCAGTTCCTCGATCCGGGCAAACACCTCGGGCGAGGTCAGGTTCTCGCCCAGCACGTTCGGCTTCCCCGCCCCGTGGTAGTCGGAGGACCCCGTGACCAGGAGCCCGTGCCGGTCCGCGAGTTTCCGCAGGAACGCCCGGCCCTCCTCGGGATTGTCCCGGTGGTAGATTTCCAGCCCGGCCAGCCCGGCGTCGATCATTTCCCGGTACGTGCGCTCGCCCACGATCCGCCCGCGGGCGGACGCCACCGGATGGGCGAACACCGGCACGCCGCCGGCCGCACGGACCAGTTCGACGGCGAACGCCGGGTCCGGCGCGTAGTGCTGCACGAAGTAGCGTGAACGCGAGGTCAGGATCGATTCGAACGCCTCGGTGCGGTCAGCAACCACGCCCGCGGCCACGAGCGCGTCGGCGATGTGCGGCCTGCCCAGGGTGGCGCCCGGCGCCACGTGGTGGATGACATCGTCCCAGCTCAGCGGGTAATCCTCCGCGAGCAGGCTGACCATCCGCTCGGCCCGGGTGAAGCGGGCGTCCTTGGCTTTGGTGATTTCCTCCAGCAGCCCGGGGTGCGCGGGGTCGTGCAGGTAGCAGAGGAGGTGCACGCTGATTCCCTCCGTCGTCCGGCAGGAAATCTCCATCCCGGGCACCAGCGCCACGCCGTGATCGCGGGCCGCCAGGGCGGCCTCAGCCCAGCCGTCGGTGGAGTCGTGATCGGTCAGGGCGACGACGTCGAGACCCGCCTCCGCCGCCGAGGCCATCACCGCGCCGGGCGCTTGGGTGCCGTCGGAAACATTCGAGTGGGCATGCAGGTCGATCCTCACCTCACCAGCCTAGTAGATCGCCGCGGCAGACCCGGGAGGGATACAGCGGAGGAGCGCCCCGGCCTGTTGGCCTAAGCCGCTCCGCTGGTGAGACTATGGGACGGTGAACGATGCAGATAACACCCAAGTCTCCGCTTCCCAGCCCCTCGACGAGCGCGTCAACAACCGCTCACAGCGGCCCAGCTCCGATGCCTTCAAGGCGTTTATGGCCAGCAACTGGGCCCCGTCCCGCGAGCAGCTGCCGGAACGCGACGCCGTCGCCGGCCACGCAGCCACCCGCCGCCGCGCCATTTCAGAGCAGTTCAAAGGCGAACGCCTGGTCATTCCCGCCGGTCCGCTGAAGGTCCGCTCGAACGACTGCGATTACCGCTTCCGCCCGCATTCCGGCTTCGCGCACCTCACCGGCCTGGGCCTGGACCACGAGCCCGATGCCGTGCTCATCCTGGAGCCCGTGGAGGAAGGCAAGGGCGACGACGGCGGCCACCACCGCGCGACGCTGTACTTCCGCCCGCTGGCCGGCCGCGACACCGAACAGTTCTACGCCGACTCCCGCGCGGGCGAGTTCTGGATCGGCGCCCGTCCCACCCTGGC
>CALMVY010000401.1 GCA_937873245.1 uncultured Arthrobacter sp.
GACGTGCCCGGATGTCGCGCGTCACGATCTACCGGCGCTTCGCCGGCAAGGACGCGTTGGTCCGGGCGGTGCTGCTGCGCGAGCTGCGCCGGTTCTTCGCCGCCATCGACGAAGCCGTGTCCGGCATCGAGGCGACCGAGGATCGGCTCGTCCATGGCTTCGCCTTCGCGCTGCAGTTCCTCCACGAGCACGCGCTGCTCAACCGCTTCCTGCGCACCGAGCCGGAGCTGCTTCTGCCCTATCTCACCGTCGACGCCGGTCCGCTCAGTGTCAGGGCCGCCGTCGGTGTTCGCACCCGGCTTGGCGGCTTCGTGCGGCTGGTCCCGCGCCCGGTGGCGGTGCACCCGATGTGGTTGCGGGCCGTGAGCCCGGTCGCTGCCAGAATTAGCCCCGGCGCCCGCACCGCAGGCGCCGCCAAGGGCGGACGAACGGAATACTACGGCGTGACGGATCTGCACCACATCGACGCAGCCCACGTGAGCTGGGAGGGCGCCGACGCCGGGGCACTTGCCGCCGTCCGCCCCGCGGTCACCTTCGGTTTCAGCAGCGTTCCCGCCGCCCCCAGCCTGGCGCGGGTGCGCACCACCGTGACGGCCTCCTAGGCCCGGCCGCGCACCAGGAATGGGCATGCCCTCCGGTCCCGGAAGGACATGCCCATTCTTGGTGCCAGGGAACGGGCATAGTGGCATTCTGTCCAGTGGCCGCGGCGGGCGGAGGGCATGTCCCGCGCACGGAGGGGACCCGCCGGCTGCTCAGATGCCTTCGGCGTCGTCCACGGCGAGCTGGGATTCGAACATCCGGAAGTAGCGGCCGCGCAGGGCCACCAGTTCCTTGTGGGTGCCCTGTTCGACGATCCGGCCGTCCTCGAGCATGTAGACGATGTCCGCCTTCTCGATGGTGGCGAGGCGGTGGCTGATCGCGATGATGGTGCTGCTGCGGTCGGCGAAGAGCCGGGTGAAGATCCGGTGTTCCGCCAGGGCGTCAATGGCCGAGGTCGGCTCGTCCATGACCATGAATGAGGCACTCCGGTAGAAGTTCCGCGCCATCGCAAGCCGCTGCCACTGCCCGCCGGAGAGCCCGCTCCCCTTCCGTCCCCGGGGATCCTCCATCCAGTTGCTGACGTGGTTGTCCAGGCCGTTGGGCAGTTTGTTGATGAACTCCAGGGCCTCCGCGTCGGCCGCGGAGCGGCGGATCCGCTCGTCGTCGCGCGGTGATTCGACGTCGCCAAAGAGGATGTTCTCCGCGGCGGTGGCGAACTCGTATTTCAGGAACTCCTGGCTGAGTACCGCCAGATGGCGGTGCCAGGACTTCACGTCGACGGCGGCGAGGTCGACGCCGTCGAGGAGCACCTGTCCGGAGTCCGGGTGGTAGAGCCCGGCGAGGATCCGGATGAGGGTGGACTTGCCGGCGCCGTTCTCCCCCACGATCGCGATGTGCTGGCCCTCGCTGATGGTCAGCGAAATGCCCCTGATGACCTCCAGCTCGCTGCCCGTGTACGTGAACCGGATGTCCCGCAGCTCCACCGTCTTGGGTGCCTGCAGCAGGGGCGGTGCGTGGTCGGAGTGCACCGGCAGTGCCATGAACAGCTCGTAGTCCTTGAGGTTGGCGAGGTCCTCGTCGATCGAGCTGAGCGAGGAGACCAGGCTGTTGGCGGTGGACAGGGCCCTGCTGACGATCTGCTGGACGTAGAGGAACTGCCCCACCGGCTGCGCCCGGGCGATGATCTGCCCCACCACCCAGATCAGCGACACGACCTCCGCACCGTACTGCAGGGCGTCGGCGGCGAGCTGTTTGGGGATGTAGCGCTTCTGGAAATCCAGCCGTCTCCTTTCGTCCGCGTCCCGCAGCCGTGACCGCAGCCCCATCAGATACCCGACGATCCCGTAGAGGCGCATCTCGGCGATGTGCTGGGGCCGCAGGAGGTTGGTTTCGATCATCCGCCGTTGCCGGCGCGAGTCGACCTGGGTGTTCCAGTGCGCGATCTGTTCGCGGGAGAGCTTGAACTGCAGGTAGACGCTGGGCACGATCGCCACGAGGACGATCACGGCGATCCACCAGCTGACCAGCATCAGCGCGCCGATCGCGAGGATCACCGAGACCAGCTGGGTGAAGATGGCGGCGATCCGGTCCAGGACGCGGGCGTAGGAGTCGGAGAAACGCTTGGCCCGGTCGTACAGGTCCACCGTTTCCTTGTCGTCGTAGCGCCAGAATTCGAGGGCCAGGAACCGCTCGTACATCAGGTCGCCCACGATAGCGCCGACCTTGAAGCTCATGAGCTGCTGGATGTACCGGTCGACGCTGCTGAAAGCGCCCCAGAACAGACCCAGGGCTGCCGTGATGATGACGTAGACAATCGCCTGCTGTCCGGCTTCGGCGTCGCCCGCGTAGGCGGCCGCGAGGGCCGTGGTGGTGAGCGCGGCGAAGTAGGTGGTGACGAGCGGCAGCAGCGCTGAGATCAGCGAACCCACGACCTTCATCACGACGGCGGCGGGCGAGGCCCGGAAGCTGACGCGCAGCACCTGGGCCACCGCCCGGGCGTAGGGCCTCAGCGCCAGTTTCCGCTTGGGCTCACGCGCGGGCAGGAGTTCGGACATGCGTCCAGCCTAGTTGCGGCCGCTGATACGGGCCTGCAGGTTCGCCGTCGTCCTGGCCGCCTAGTACTTCTCCCCGTACTCGTATTCCGGGAACTCGAAGCAGGCGCTGAAGCTTCCGATCCGAAGGCTCTCCGGGCCGTCCCAGAAGGACACCAGCAGCTGGGTGCCGTCCTCATGGA
Source organism: uncultured Arthrobacter sp. (assembly GCA_937873245.1). GTDB lineage: Bacteria > Actinomycetota > Actinomycetes > Actinomycetales > Micrococcaceae > Arthrobacter. Next base: position 2,774 of record CALMVY010000401.1, read on the forward strand.
GGAGCTCCACCCGACGATTCCCGTTGTTGTCCGTGCCATCCGTCGCGGACCAGCCCGTGCGGGCGGCGACGGAATCCCGGACCTCGTCCAGGAACTGTGCCCGGTCGAGGCCCGGCCGCAACTCGACCTGGCCGGCCCCCACCCACTTCTTTTGCTCACCGCGGCAGGGCATCAGGCTGGAGGTGTCGTTTTCGAAAACCGAGACGACCACATCGGCCGGCACCATTTCGATGATCTCGTGCTGCACGGCCAGGAGTTTGGATTTGGCAGTTTCCAACGTGACTGAGGACATGGTTCCACTCTCTTGTGTTCCGGATCCGGCCGCGCAGCCGGACAGGCCAAGGCACAGGCAGATGGCAACGGTCGCGCACCACATGTGGGCCAAGGGGTGCCGCCGGCCGCTACCGCGCATAGATTTCGCTTGCGATGTCTTCCAGGGCGGGAGCATTGAACGGATCCGTTGTCGCGATGAGGCTGTGGTTATCAATGCTGTAGGCCTCCTGCCAGTTGCTGCCTCCCGGCGGGGCATAGACATGCTTTTCAAAGGCGGGCTCCTTCATGGGGTAGTTGTCTCCCACAACTCCGCTGAGCTCCGCGGTTAACAGGATGTCAGGATACGTGTAGCTGGAGTACTGCGTGCCAGGGTCGGCCGTCCAGCCTGGCGGCATCGCGGCCCCGGACAGGGCAACGACCTTGCCGTAGTGGGCGCCGGCGACCTCGGAACCGGTGACGTTCCGCAAGCCCCAGCTGTGGCCGACGGCAACTGTCTGCGCGCCGGCCGGTTTCTCCAGCTCGACGGCGGCCTGGAAATCCCGGAGCACCGGGGCCGTCGCAGCCACGAATTCGTCGCTCTTGGCTTCATCGAAGAAAGCTTCGGCAAACGGGCCGTCGGGAAATTCGGTTCCTTTGTAGACGAAAGCGACCGTGCCGCTAGCTGGGTCCGTACCAACCAGCCATTGGGCAACGGATTGCGGTCCGCCGCCGTAGAACGACTGCTCGTTAGTACGGGTTCCGGGCACATACGTGACGACGGTCGTGGTGTCGGCGTCGTAGTCGCCGATCATTTCCACAATCGAGCTGCGGTCCGGATCGTAGGCCACGAATTTGACCTTCCCGTCGACCGCTTTCTGCAAGTAGGCCGCGCCAGCCTGCCGCGCCGCCCACGCCTTGTGCTCTTTCGCGTACATCTGCGGATACCCTGCGGCCAGGATCAGCGGATTGAACCGGGGCTCGGGGTCAGAGCTGCGGAGCCAATCGATCCGGTGCTGGGCGTTGATGGCGTTCGCGCGGACGCGGTCGTCGAACGGGATGCCATTGGTGTTTCCGGCCAGGCCCGGGTGCTGGAGGATAAAAGCCGTCCGCTGCTCCCCCGCCAGTCCGTCCCACCAGGACCGGATCTGCGCAGGTGTCTTACCCTCGAGGTCCGCTGGTTGTGGAGTGGCCAGCGCCCCCGGATGGCCGTGCCCTGAAGTGCCGGCACCGCCGGCCTGGCTGGCCTGGTCCTGCTCCGCCGCGTGGCGGACCAGTTCCTCGCCCGCTGCAGCCAGGAACGCGGCGGCCTGGCGCAGTGCCCGGCTGTGGCCGGACTGCCAGTCGTGCCGGAACCGTTCGGCGTCGGGCCCTGGCCACGGCGCCTGGGCCACGGCGGCGCCCAGGGAGCCCAGCTGCGCCAGCAGCACCCTGCCGGACGAGCCCATCTGGGCGCCGAGCCGCCTGAGCTGGGCGGGATCCGCCCCCTGAAATCCAACCGCCATGTGCATCCCCCTGAAGCCGGCGCCAGTGCGCACCAGGGAATCCCGGTACCAACGGCCAGCCTCGAGGCTACCGTGCACAGACAGAAGCAGGCCATGGGGAGAGATCCCCATGGCCTGCGTGTCGTGGTGCGGGTGCGGGGGCCACGCCCGCCGGGTTCCCTGGCCGAGCTTGCGAGGTTAGGGTGCGGGTGGGGACTACCGCGAACCGTAGTTCGGTGCCTCCACCGTCATCTGGATGTCATGCGGGTGGGACTCCTTCAGCCCGGCCGCCGTGATCCGGACGAACTTCCCGCGGGCCTTGAGCTCGGGCACGGTCGGGGCGCCGGTGTAGAACATGGTCTGGCGGAGGCCGCCGACCAGCTGGTAGGCCACCGAGGCCAGCGGGCCGCGGTAGGCCACCCGGCCCTCGATGCCTTCGGGGATGAGCTTGTCATCGCCGGAGACGTCGGCCTGGAAGTAGCGGTCCTTGGAGTAGGACGTGTTCTTGCCGCGGGTCTGCATGGCGCCGAGGGAGCCCATGCCGCGGTAGAGCTTGAACTGCTTGCCGTTGACGAAGATCAGATCGCCCGGGGACTCGTCGCAGCCGGCGAGCAGCGAGCCGAGCATTACGGTGTCCGCGCCGGCAACCAGGGCCTTGCCGATGTCGCCCGAGTACTGCAGTCCGCCGTCGGCGATCAACGGCACGCCGGCCGGAATGGCCGCCTTGGCGGACTCGTAGATGGCGGTGATCTGCGGGACGCCGACACCGGCCACCACGCGGGTGGTGCAGATGGAGCCGGGGCCCACGCCCACCTTGATGCCGTCGGCACCGGCGTCGATGAGCGCCTGGGCGCCTTCGCGGGTGGCGGCCTGGCCGCCGATGATGTCCACGTGCGCCGCAACGGGATCGGACTTCAGCCGGCGGATCATGTCGAGGACACCCTGGGAGTGGCCGTTGGCGGTGTCGACGAAGAGTGCGTCCACGCCGGCGTCGACCAGGGCCATGGCCCGCTCCCAGCCGTCGCCGAAGAACCCGATGGCCGCGCCGACGCGCAGGCGGCCCTCGTCATCCTTGGTGGCCAGGGGGTACTGCTCGGCCTTGGTGAAGTCCTTGGTGGTGATGAGCCCCTTAAGCCGGCCCTGCTCGTCCACGAGCGGGAGCTTCTCGATCTTGTTGGTGGCCAGCTTGTGCGAGGCTTCCTCGCGGCTGATGCCGACGTGGCCCGTGACGAGGGGCATCTTGGTCATGACGTCGCTGACCAGGCGGAGCGGGAAATCCGCTTCCGGCACGAAGCGGGTGTCGCGGTTGGTGACGATGCCCAGGAGCCGCATGCCCTCGTCCACGACGGGCAGGCCGGAGACCCGGTAGTGCGAGCAGATTTCGTCCAGCTCGGCCAGCGTGGCCTCCGGGCCGATGGTCAGCGGGTTGGTGATCATGCCGGATTCGCTGCGCTTGACCCGGTCCACCTGGTCCGCCTGGTCGGCGATGGAGAGGTTGCGGTGCACGACGCCGAGGCCGCCCTGGCGGGCCATGGCGATCGCCATCCGCGACTCGGTGACCGTGTCCATCGCGGCGGAGAGCAGCGGGGTCTGGACCGAGATGCGCTTGGAGATCCGCGAGGAGGTGTCGGCCTCGGACGGGATGACATCCGTGTGGCCGGGCAGCAGCAGGACGTCGTCGTACGTCAGTCCGATGAAGCCGAAGGGGTCGTGTTCGGGCTGGGTCATGAGTGCGCCTCTTACCTTGGTTACGGGTTACGGGTAGGGGTTGCAACAGATGACCAGCCCGTCATTACGGGCATGGCCTGTGCAGAAGTGTTGAATAAATAGTAGAACCTTGGGCCCGATCCCCATATTCCGGGGCGGTAATGTGAGCAACCGCACCGGCCCGGTGACGCCGGCCCGTCACTTCCAGCCGGTGGCGGCAAGCAGCCGTTGTTCGAACATGGGGATCATGCTCTGGACATAGGTCTTGGTCAGATGGTTGTCGTCCTTGTAGACGTAGACATTCCCGACCACGGCCGGGCAGATCCCGCCGGCGCAGATGAAGTCGCTCAGGTCCATCAGGTGCAGCCGCGGCACCTTCCCGCGGTACGCGTCCAGGGGTGAGGACCCGGCGAGGGATTCCTGCAGCGGTGCGTTGCACTCGACGGCGTCGGGCCCGTTCTTCTGCACGCATTCGGGCATGTTCATGTTGAAGCGGGGATTGTCACGGATGCCGACGACGTCGATGCCGGCATCAGTGAACGGCTTGATGCCTTCGAGGTACTGCGGCACCTCGGTCTCGAAGGGCGCCTCTTTGTGCGTCAGTGAGGCGACGGTGAAGACCGCGTCGGGCTTGTGGTCCATGACGTACTGGGCGCTGGCCTTGTTGAAGGCGTTGCACTCGGTGTCCCGTTCCGGGGACTCCCCGCCGAAGCGGCAGTTGCCCTTGAGGAGGGCCACGACTTCCCAGCCGTGGCTGCGGGCAATCGGGCCGAGCGCCGCCATGTATTGCTGGGCGTGGGAGTCGCCGAGCACCACGATGCGTTTGGTGACACTGTCCGGGCGGCTGTTCTGCAGGCAGCCCGCGAGCAGCGGGTCGCCGGGGACGTTCCCGTCCGTGCACAGCCCGTCGATGTCGGCCCACTCGTTCTTCATGGCCACGGGGGCCGGGATGATCTTGGCCTCCGGCGTCGGCTTGCCGGCATTTTCGGGCGCCAGGGCGGCCGCCCCCGGCGTCAGTTCCTTCGGCTGCGCGGCGGCGACCGCTTCGTCCGCCATCATCCTGCTCTGCCACACGGACACCGGCCCGGCCAGCAGGGCACCGCACGCCGCGATCACGACGGCGGTACGCCAGACACGGCGCTGGGGCCAGCGCCATTCGCGCAGCGGTTTCTCCACGAACCGGGTGGTCAGCACCGCCAGCACAATCGAGGCGGCGACAATCGCGAGGCCCTGGGCCAGGTTCGGAGCGGCGATGCCCGTCCCGGCGAGGGCCAGCACCAGCAACGGCCAGTGCCAGAGGTACAGGGCGTAGGAGTTGTCGCCGAGCTTCACGAGCGGCTTCCAGGTCAGGAAACGGTCCACGCCAAAGCGGCTGCCGCTCTGCCCGGCCACGATGATGGCGGCGGCGGCCAGCGTCGGCCACAGCGCAATGAAGCCGGGGAAGGAACGGTCCACTGTGAGCAGGAGTCCGCAGGAGAGCATCGCCGCGAGACCGGCCCAGCCGAGGATTACCCGCAGCATTTTGCCGGGCCTCAGGTGCGGCAGCGCGAGCGCCAGCAGCGAACCGAGGGCGAATTCCCAGAGCCGGGTGCGGGTATCGAAGTAGGCGTAGGACTGGTTGGTGGCGGTCTGCTCGATGGAAAAGGCCAGCGACACAACAAAGATCGTGCCGAAAGCCGCGGCCAGCAGCGCGGCATAGCTCACCCCGCGGCCGACGGAGGTCCGGCGGATGACGCGCAGCAGTACGGCCGCGCCGGCGAACACGACCGGCCAGAGGAGAAAGACCTGCCCCTGGATGGACAGCGACCAGAAGTGCTGCAGCGGGCTGGCACCGGCGTGGTCCTGGGCGTAGTAGTCGACGGCGGTGTCCGCCAGGAGCCAGTTCTGCCGGTACAGCAGCGAGGCCCACGCCTGGTCCAGCACGTCGGGCCAGCGGCTCTCGGGCAGGACCAGCCGGGTGCCGGCCAGCACGCCGAGGATGACCACAACGACGGCGGGCAGCAGCCGCTTGAGCAGGTGGAGCCAGTGGCTCAGGAGGCGCAGGGGCGTGCCGCCGTCGACCTTGCGGGCAAAGCTGAGGGTCATCAGGAACGCGGAGATCAGCAGGAAGATGTCGACGCCGCCGGAGACGCGCCCGAGCCAGACGTGGTAGGTGACCACCATCAGGACTGCGAGGGCGCGGAGGCCCTGGACCTCGGGCCGGTAGCCGGTTTTTGCGCGCACCTGGGAACCCGCGACCGCTGCCTGCGGGCTGGGCGTTGTTCGCTCGGTCGACAAATAAAGCCCCTTCAGGCAGGTTCCAAAACGTCAATGTTACCGAACCGTAATTTGTCTGGCCAATCACGGCGGCGCGGGGCTTGCCCTTGCCGCCGGTCTTCCAAGGCTCCGGCGGCTACCCTGTAACGAGCCAGAGGAGGCCGCATCGTGATCGCACAACTGCGCGTTTTTGTCCCGGAATCGTTGTCCGACGCCGTGGTGGACTGCTCCACCGGCGAGACTGGCGTCGCCGAAGTTTCCCGCCTGCGTGGTGCGTCGGTGGTTCCCCCCGGGGACGTCATCCACGTCCTGCTCGCCCGGGAGTCCGTGCGGCACTGGTGGAGAAACTTCACGCCCTGAATGTCCAGGAACAGGGCTCGATCTCGGTCACCATGCCCGAACTGGTGCTCTCGGACCGGGCAGACAAGGCCACCGCGGACGCCCCCGGGGAAGGCGCGGACGCCGTGATCTGGGACGAGGTATCCCGGCAGACGGGCGAAGACTCCAGGCTGACGTGGAGCTTCCTTGCCTTTCTCATCCTGGCGACCCAGCTGGCGGCCATCGGCATCGTCACGGATTCGACGATCGCCATTGTCGGTGCGATGGCGGTAGGTCCTGAGTTCGGACCGCTGGCGGCGCTGGCGGTGGCCCTCGTGCGGCGGCAATGGAAGCTGGGACGCCGCGCGGCGCTCGCCCTCGCCGTCGGCTTCCCCGTGGCGATGCTGGCAGCGGCCTTCACGGCGTGGCTCTCGGTGCCGCTGGGCCTCTTCCCCGCCGATGTCCTGGACCGCGGCTCGGCCGCCGATTTCATCTACCATCCGGGCCCGTATTCGCTGATTGTCGCGGTGCTGGCCGGCATCGCCGGAATGCTGTCGGTGATCAGCCGGCGCTCCGCCGCCCTGGTCGGCGTGTTCATCTCCGTGACCACGGTCCCCGCGGCCGGATTCGTGGCGGTGGCGCTGGTGCTGGGCGAGTATGAGAAAGCGGCAGGATCCGCCCTGCAACTGGCCCTGAACCTGGCGGGGATCGTCGTGGCGGCCGTTGCCGTGCTGGTCTTCTACCGCCTCATCACCAAAAGGCTGCCCGATGCCGCGGCGCTGCGCCTGAAGCGCAGGGCACTGCGGGCGCAGCAGTAGGCGCACCCGGCCGGAACGGGCAGGATGGCGCAAGACGGCGAAGTGCAAGGCGGGCAAGTGCAAGGCGGGCACAGAAAAGGCCGGCCCGGCTGACGCCGGACCGGCCTGGACTGCAGCGGCCTGGAGCTAGTGGCTGTGGCCCGCGTGCTCGTCTTCGTCGGCCGGCTTCTCGACCACAAGGGTTTCCGTGGTGAGCACCAGCGCCGCGATGGACGCCGCGTTGCGGAGGGCCGCACGCGTGACCTTCACGGGGTCGATGACGCCGGCCGAGATGAGGTCTTCGTATTCGCCGGTCTTGGCGTTGAAGCCCTGGTTGAGCGCCGATTCGGCGACCTTGGCGACGACGACGTAGCCGTCGAAGCCGGCGTTCTGGGCGATCCAGCGCAGCGGCTGGGTCAGTGCCCGGCGGACGATGCCAACAGCTGCGGCCGCGTCACCTTCGAGTGCCTGGACGGCGGGGTCCTCGTCGAGAGCCTTGAGGGCGTGGATGAGGGCGGAGCCGCCGCCGGCCACGATGCCTTCTTCAAGGGCAGCGCGGGTCGAGGAGACGGCGTCCTCGATGCGGTGCTTCTTTTCCTTCAGCTCGACCTCGGTGGCTGCGCCAACCTTGATCACGCCGATGCCGCCGGCCAGCTTGGCCAGGCGTTCCTGCAGCTTTTCCTTGTCCCAGTCGGAATCCGTGCGGGTCAGCTCGGCGCGCAGCTGGGAAACCCGGGCTGCGACGTCCTCGGCCGATCCGGCGCCGTCGACGATGGTGGTGTTGTCCTTGGTGACCGTGATGCGCCGGGCAGTACCCAGCACCTCGAGGCCGACGGTGTCCAGGCTGAGGCCCAGTTCCGGCGAGACAACCTGTGCACCCGTGAGGGTGGCGATGTCCTGCAGCATGGCCTTGCGGCGGTCGCCGAAGCCCGGGGCCTTGACGGCAACAACGTTCAGGGTGCCGCGGATGCGGTTGACGATCAGCGTGGACAGCGCCTCGCCGTCGACGTCCTCGGCAATGATGAAGAGCGGCTTGGAGCTCTGCAGCGCCTTTTCCAGCAGCGGCAGGAAGTCCTGCACGGAGGAGATCTTGCCCTGGTTGATCAGGATCAGTGCGTCTTCGAGGACTGCTTCCTGGCGTTCCGCGTCGGTGACGAAGTACGGGGACAGGTAGCCCTTGTCGAACTGCATGCCCTCGGTGAGGACCAGTTCGGTCTGCGTGGTGGAGGATTCCTCGATGGTGATCACACCATCCTTGCCGACCTTGCCGAATGCCTCGGCCAGGAGCTCGCCGACCTCGTCGCTCTGGGCGGAGATGGAGGCGACGTTGGCGACCTGGGTGCCTTCGACCGGGCGGGCATTTTCGAGCAGGCGGGCCGCGACGGCCTCAACAGAGACCTCGATGCCGCGCTTGATCTGTCCCGGAGCGGCGCCTGCCGCAACGTTGCGGAGGCCTTCCTTGACGAGGGCCTGGGCCAGCACCGTGGCGGTGGTGGTGCCGTCACCGGCAACGTCGTTGGTCTTGGTGGCGACCTCCTTGGCAAGCTGCGCGCCAAGGTTCTCGTACGGGTCGTCCAGCTCGACTTCACGGGCGATGGTGACGCCGTCGTTGGTGATCGTGGGGGCGCCCCACTTCTTGTCCAGCACGACGTTGCGGCCGCGCGGGCCAAGCGTCACCTTGACCGTGTTGGCGAGCTTATCGATGCCGGCTTCAAGCGACCGGCGGGCAGCGTCGTTAAACGCAAGCTGCTTTGCCATTGGTTTTGTCCTTTCAAGACAGAACCCCGCGCAACTGACCCGTCAAAGAAGGATCGGCGGCGCGGGGTCCAAGAGAGTTACTTTACGACGATCGCCAGGACGTCGCGGGCGGACAGCACGAGGTACTCGGTGCCGCCGGTCTTGACTTCGGTTCCGCCGTACTTGGAGTAGATAACAACGTCGCCGACGGTGACGTCGACCGGAACGCGGTTGCCGTTGTCGTCAAAGCGGCCGGGGCCTACTGCAACAACTTCACCTTCCTGCGGCTTTTCCTGCGCGGAGTCCGGGATAACCAGGCCGGAGGCCGTGGTCTGCTCGGCTTCGAGCGGGCGGACAACAATACGATCCTCAAGAGGCTTAATAGAGACCGACAAGGACCTCTCCTATTCGTCAGCAAATTCGTGGACTTTAAAGCTGTGGTGCCATGGCGTACAGACCGTCGTCGCGGTGCCGGCAGCAGCCTGGCTGTCAAGCTTCAGGTATTAGCACCCTCCTAGGGAGAGTGCTAATGACGACTCTATGTAAGTAGTTAGCACTCGGTCAAGGCGAGTGCCAGAAATTCGTTCCCGGTGAACTCCGGTGACCGGGCATCGTGCTCTCTCCCGGCCCGCGGCGGCGGGACATGTCCACCGGGCGCAGACCACCCCAGGGGGACATGCCCATCCTTCGTTGCGGCCAGCGGACACTTGGGCATTGTGCTCCACGCCGGAGCCGAGCACTGGACATGTCCAGCGGCCGCGGGCCGCCCAAGGGGCACATGTCCGCCGCTGATGCCACAGACTGGGCATGTCCCGCGGTGCGGAGCCCTTGCCGGGCTACCGTCCGCCGAGGTCCTCGAAATCCACGTCCTCGCCGTTGTCCTCGTCGTCGAAACCGTACTCGTTCCGGTGCCGGTACAGCACCAGGCCTCCCGCCGCCGCCAAGGCGATTCCGCTGACCAGGAAGATGATGCCGCCGATGCGGGCCGCGGCGTAGCTCTCACGGATGGACTTCGCCTCGTCAGTGGCGTCTGCCACGTCCTTGCCGCCGACCGAATAGACGGTGGCGTTGAAGGAGTCCAGGAAGAAGATGATGACCAGCAGCGCCGCACAGACGACGGCGATGACGGCGCCGGCGATCAGCGCGGGCCGGGCGTAGCGGGCAAGCCCCTGCCGGGCAGGACGGCCGCCGTCGGCGTCTTGCTGTGCGGCATCGACCTCCCGGGAGGTTTCGTCCGTGCCGTTGTTTGCCGTGCCGCTGTCATCCATGCCGTCAAGCCTATCGGGCGCACGGCTCCACCAGCGCCCTGAACTAGGCTTGTGACCATGGCTGACGCACCGCAGGACCAGATCGCCCCGCTCCTCAACCCCGAAGGCTGGGAGCTGCTGGCGTCACTGGGCCCGTACCGGGAGGACGAGGCGTTCCGCCTCAACGCTTCCCTCCGGAAGGCCGGCCACTCCCCCGAACTCGTCTCCGCCGTGCTCACCCAGTCGCGGCTGCGGACCAAGGCGGAAGCCAAGTTCGGCGAGTTCGCCCGCCAGATGATCTTCACCCAGGCGGGCCTGGAGCAGGCCACCCGGCTCACTGTGGCGGCCCGGCACGCGCAGCGCTTCGCGGAAGCAGGCGTGCAGCACGTGGCCGATCTTGGCTGCGGCCTCGGCGCCGACACCATGGCGCTCGCCTCGCTGGACATTACCGTCACGGCGGTGGAAATGGACGAGACGACGGCGGCCTGCGCCACGATGAACCTGATCCCCTTCCGGAACGCCACCGTGGTCCATGCCGATGCGACGACGGTGGCCCTCGACGGAATCGACGGCGTCTGGCTGGACCCGGCGCGCCGGACCACGTCCACCTCGGGCACGAAGCGGATCTGGGATCCGGAGGACTTCTCCCCGCCGCTGTCCTTCGTTGAGTCCCTGGCAGGCGAAGGCCTGGCCGTGGGGGTGAAGATGGGCCCGGGCATGCCGCACGACTCTGTTCCCAAGAATTGCGAAGCCCAGTGGGTGTCCGTTGGCGGGGATGTCACCGAAGTGGCGTTGTGGTTCAACGCCGTCCGGCGTCCGGGGATCCGGCGCGCGGCCCTCCTGCTCGGCCCCGCCGGCGCTGCGGAGCTCAGCAGTCCTGAGGACTTCGACGGCGGCCCGGCCGCCCCGGTGGGGCCGGTCGAGGGGTACCTCTACGAGCCCGACGGCGCCGTCATCCGCGCCGGGCTGGTGGCCGACGTCGCCCTGCAGCTGGGCGGGCACCTCGTGGACGAGCACATCGCCTACATCTGCGCCCCGGAACTGCACGACACGCCCTTCGCCCGGGCCTACAAGGTCCTGGACGTGATGCCTTACAACGTCAAGGCGCTCAAGGCCTGGGTCAAGGACCAGGGCATTGGAGTGCTCGATATCAAGAAACGCGGCACGTCGGTCACTCCGGAGGAGCTGCGCAAACAGCTCCTTCCCGGCGGCGGAAAGACCGGGGGTAAGGCCGGAGGAAAAAATGCCGGCAAGAAAACGGCCACCCTGGTCCTCACCAGGATCGGCGAGGAACGGGTGGCCATTTCGGTGGAGCCGGTCTAGGCCCGGCTCTCCGGATTCCGGCAGGCTATTGGGCCCGCATGAAATCCTCGGCTGCCCGGACCTGCTCATCGCTGGGCCGGATCCCGGTGTACAGGACGAACTGCTCCAGCGCCTGGATGGTCGCCACCTCCGCACCGGTGATGACGGTCTTGCCGGCGGCGCGGCCGGCCTTGACCAGCGGGGTTTCGGCCGGCAGCGCTACGACGTCGAACACCACCTTGGCGGCGTCGACAGCCTCCCGGGGGTAGGACAGGGACTCGGCGTCGGGACCGCCCGCCATGCCGACCGGTGTCACGTTGATGATCATGTCGGCGGCGCTGGACGGATCGACGTCGGAGCGCCAGGCGAAGCCATAGAGCCCGGCGAGCGCCCGGCCCGCTGCCTCGTTACGGGCGATCACGGTGACGTCCCGGAAGCCGGCGTCGCGCAGGGCAGCGGCCGTGGCTTTGGCCATGCCGCCCGCGCCCCTCAGCAGGACCGAGTACGAGGAGGGCACGGCGTTGCGCTGCAGCAGCTGCTCGATGGCCGTGTAGTCGGTGTTGTAGGCGGTGAGCGTGCCGCCGTCGTTGACGATCGTGTTGACCGAGTCGATCGCTTTCGCGGAGGGGTCCATCACGTCAACGAGGGCTATGACGTCCTCCTTGTACGGCATCGACACGGCGCAGCCGCGGATGCCGAGCCCACGCACGCCGGCGATCGCCTGGGCGAGGTCCGTCGGGGCAAAGGCCTTGTAGATCCAGTTCAGGCCGAGCTGTTCATACAGGTGGTTGTGGAAGCGCGTCCCGTTGTTGCTCGGCCGGGCCGAGAGTGAGATGCACAGGGTCATGTCTTTATTCAGGATGGGCACCCCTCCATTAAACGCCAGGCAGGCACGGGCCGCTGCCCAAGGGTCACCGCGGCGACAGCCCGCGCCGCGTCCGGAGGTGGTTCCGGGAGAAGCCCAGGATGCCGTGAGTACCGTTGCGGTCCGAATACTTTTGTGAACACTTTCACGTCTTCGCGGCGCTCTGGCCAGCGGCGCGATGCTGCCCCTGCACTAGACTTGGACCACCGTTGCCTCGCCAACTGTCCGGCGAATCCGCCCATGACGGTGCCGGGCGCGGCGGGGAAACGACAGCTGAACAATGAAGGGACCACATGAAGATTGATTTCGCTTCATCCAGGCAATCAACTCTTGGTGTGGAATGGGAACTCGCCCTCGTTGACGCGGAAACCGGCGAACTGGCCTCCGTGGCCAAGGAGGTCCTCCGCGGTGTGGCCGCGAAGCATCCCGAACTGAACGAAGACGACGAGCACCCGCACATCAAGCAGGAGCTGCTGCTGAACACGGTGGAGCTTGTCACCGGGATCTGCAACACCGTGGCCGAGGCCAAGGCGGACCTGAGCAGTTCCCTCGCCGCCGTCCGTGACGTCACCGATCCCATGGGCGTCGAGATCTTCTGCGCCGGCAGCCACCCCTTCAGCCCCCCGCAGCTGCAGCCGGTGACGGACAAGGAGCGCTACGCCAAGCTCATTGACCGCACGCAGTGGTGGGGGCGCCAGATGGTGATCTACGGCGTCCACGTGCATGTGGGCCTGGACAGCCGGGACAAGGTGCTCCCCGTCCTGGACGGCCTGGTGAACTACTTCCCGCAGTTCCAGGCGCTTTCCGCGTCCAGCCCGTTCTGGGGCGGCGAGGACACCGGATACGCCTCGCAGCGTGCCCTGATGTTCCAGCAGCTCCCCACGGCCGGCCTGCCGTTCCAGTTCGCCAGCTGGGAGGACTTCGAGTCCTACGCCCAGGACATGTTCACCACCGGAGTGATCGATTCGCTCTCGGAGATCCGCTGGGACATCCGGCCCGTTCCGCACTTTGGCACCATCGAGATGCGCATCTGCGACGGCCTGGCCTCCCTGGAGGAAGTGGGCGCGATCGCCGCCCTGACCCAGTGCCTCGTCGACGAGTTCTCCACCACGCTGGACAACGGCGGCACTATTCCCACCATGCCGCCCTGGCATGTGCAGGAGAACAAATGGCGCGCGGCCCGCTACGGCCTGGACGCCATCATCATCCTCGACGCCGCGGGCAATGAGCAGCTGGTCACGGACCACATCCGCGAGACGGTCGCGCGGCTGGAACCCGTCGCCGTGAAACTGGGCTGCGCCGCCGAACTGGCCGACATCCTGAAGATCATCGAGCGCGGCGCCGGGTACCAGCGGCAGCGGCGCGTGGCGGCGGAGCACGGCGGCGACCTGCGCGCCGTCGTACTGGATCTTGTCCAGCAGATGCGCAAGGGCCCCGAAGCCTAGACCCGGCCGGCTCTTCGCCGGACCGTCAGGCCGAGACGGTGGTGACCGGCATCGAGGAATCCGGCGCGAAGCCGATGCCGCTCGGCGCGATCCCTGCCATCACCAGCTGGGCGCCGAGTGCCGCGACCATGGCGCCGTTGTCGGTGCAGAGGGCCAGCGGCGGGACGGTCAGCCGGATTCCGGCAGCGCCGCAGCGCTGCTCAGTGAGCTGGCGCAGCCGTGAGTTCGCCGCCACACCGCCGCCCAGCAACAGTTCGGTGATGCCGTTCTCCCGGCAGGCCAGCACCGCCTTGGACGTGATGACGTCCACCACGGCTTCCTGGAAGGCAGCGGCGATGTCCGCCACCGGCACCGTTTCGCCCCGGGCCTCGAACTGCTCCACGCACCGCGCGACGGCGGTCTTGAGTCCGCTGAAGGACCAGTCGTAGCGGTGCGGTCCGGGCTCGTCCGCGGTCCCCATGTATTTGGGCTGGCTGAGTCCGCGCGGGAAGCGGATTGCCTTGGCGTTTCCGGTCCGCGCCAGCTTGTCGATCGCCGGGCCGCCCGGATAGCCCAGGCCCAGGAGCCGCGCGACCTTGTCGTAGGCCTCGCCGGCGGCGTCGTCGATCGTGGACCCGAGCAGCTCAACGTCCCCGGTGATGTTCCGGATCCGCAGGATCTCGGTGTGCCCGCCGGAAACCAGCAGGGCGCCTAAGTTTTCCGGCAGGGCGTTCGCCGGCAGGGCGCTGTCCGCGAAGGCCTGCCGGCCGCCGTCGTCCGTTTGGAGCAGCCCGACGCCCACGTGCGCGACGAGGTGGTTGATGGCGTACAGCGGCTTGCCCGTGGCGACGGCGAGCGCCTTGGCCGCGCAGACACCAACCATCAGGGCTCCGGCGAGCCCGGGACCGGACGTGACGGCGATCGCGTCGATGTCCTCCAGTGTTACCCCGGCCTCGGCCAGCGCTTCGCGGAGGGTGGGGACGAAGGCGTCCAGGTGCGCGCGCGAAGCGATCTCGGGGATCACACCGCCGAACCGGACATGCTCTTCCATGGAGGAGGACACCGTGTTGGTCAGCAGCTGCGTCCCGCGGACAATTCCGACGCCGGTCTCGTCACACGAGGACTCGATGCCGAGGACCAGTGGCCCGTGGTGCCGGGTGGTGTTCATGGGCGGTCTGCTTCCCTGGGCGTCGAGTCGGGTTCGGGGGTGCCTGGTTCGGCGGGGCCTGGTTCGGGGGTGCCGAGCCGGAGCCGCATGATCAGCGCGTCGACGCCGTCGCGGTAGTAGCGGGGCCGGACGTGGATCTGTTCGAACCCGTAGCGGCGGTAGAGCTGCTGGGCGCGGGGGTTGTCGGCCCGGACTTCCAGGAGCATGTCCTCGGCACGGCGCAGCAGGCTTTCCCGGATGAGATCGCCCAGCAGCGCCGAGCCGATCCCCTTGCCTTCCTGCTCCGGCACGACGGCGATGGTCTGGACGTCCGCGATCGGCCGGATGCACATCAGCCCGGCGTAACCCACGATCTGCCCGGCCAGCTCGGCCACGACGTAGCGCCGGGTTCCTGCCTGCGCCAGCTCGGCGACGAACATGTGCAACGGCCAGGCGTCTACCGGGAACAGCCTGCGCTCCAGCTCATGCACGGCGGGGATGTCCGCCGGGGTCATCTCCCGCAGCGTCATCCCGTCAGGCAGCCGTGCCGGTCCTGTGTCCGGGCCTGAGTTCTGTCCTGCGTTCTGTCCTGTGTTCTGTCCTGCGGACCCCGTGCTCACAGTGCCCTCTTCCGTGGGCCGGGCACCTGGGCATCGGACTCGCGCAGGTAGAGCGGTGTGGACTCAAGCAGCTGCTCCCCCGCCGCCAGCCGCGCCAGGGCAAACTGGCCCAGCGAGAGGGCCTCCGGCTGGCGGGAGCTGAATCCGGGGACGGCCTTGACGACGTCGGCATAGAGACCGGCGCCCGCGCCGTAGACCGGAAGCTCGGGGAGTTCCGCCGCGAAGCCCACGTGCGGGCCGTCCAGCAGCTGCGGCAACTGGCCCCCGCTGAGGGCATACCGGGCCCAGTAGACCTCCTTGCGCCGTGCATCCGTGGCGACGATGAACTCCGGAGCCGCATCCGTGGACTCCGCCACCTCCAGGGCGATCGCATCCAGGCTCATGAGGCCGTAGAGCGGTTTACCCCAGACGAAGGAGAGCGTGCGGGCCGTCACGATGCCCGGACGCAGGCCGGTGAACGGGCCAGGTCCCACTCCGGTGACCACCGCGTCGACGTCGGCGCCCGTCACGCCTGCCTCGGCGAGGAGCTCCTCAATGCCCGGGGCCAGCACCTCGGCGTGGCTCCGGGTGTCCTGGGTGGCGAAGCTGCCCACGACGGATTCCGGGGCGTCATCGGAGACGAGCGCGGCGCTGGCCACGGCCGAGGTGTCGATGGCAAGGATCAGCATCAGTTCTCTTCCAGGGTGTACGGCAGGGGGTCGTTCCCGGCGGGCGCGGGGAGCGCGGGCGGTTCCGCCCAGCGGGGACCGAAGCCGCGGATCACGATCGTGCGGGGTTCGTCGTCGTCGTCGGTGTCGAAATCGAGCACGGCGGGGTCCTGGGCTGTTCCCGGGCCGGCTCCTTCCGGGCTGCTTACTTCCGGGGCGGGGGTTCCCGGGGCGTCGGCTTCCGGGATATGGGTGCCGCCGCCCAGGCTGCGGAGCAGGTCCACCTCAAGCCGGCTCTCGCTCAGGTGCTCCACCCGGCCGCGGCCCCATTCCACCACGGTCACGGCGCTGTCCAGGGTGTTTTCCAGGTCGATATCGTCGATTTCCGAGGCCGAACCCAGCCGGTAGGCGTCCACATGCACCAGGTCCGGGCCGCCCGGCCGGGGTCCGTCGGGCAGGTTCGGGTGGATGCGGACCAGCACGAAGGTCGGCGAGATGATGCCGGCCCGGACGCCCAGGCCTTCCCCGAGGCCCTGGGTGAAGGTGGTCTTCCCCGCGCCCAGCTCGCCGGTGAGGACCAGCAGGTCCCCTGCCTGGAGCTGGGCTCCGAGGCCGGCCGCGAGGGCGTGCGTTTCATCCGCGGTCCGGACGTCCAGGGACCGTTCCCAGGCCGCCGCGGTCACGGCCGGGACCCGCCGGCGGGCTCTTCATGGATGTAGCGGCGCGGCACCCGGGGGCTGATCCGCGTGACGATCTCGTAGTTGTTGGTCCCGGCCGCCCGGGCCCAGTCCTCTGCGGTGGGCCCGCCGTCGTCGCCGTTGCCGAACAGTACGGCCTCCGCGCCGAGGAGGCTGGGCCCGCCGGCTGAGACGTTGAGGGGGCCGAGGTCGATCACCATCTGGTCCATCGCGATGCGGCCCACCACGGGGTAGTTCACGCCGTCCACGCGGACCGGCCCCCCGGTGCCGATCCGCGGGACGCCGTCGGCGTAGCCCAGCGGGATGAGCCCCAGCGTGCTGGTGCTGCCGGTGCGGTAGTTCAGCCCGTAGGAGACGCCCTGGCCGGCAGGGACGTCCTTGCAGTGCGAAACGACGGTGCGGACCGTCATGGCGGGACGCAGGCCCACTTCTGCCGAACTCTGCCCCTCGAACGGCGACAGCCCATAAAGGCCCAGCCCCACGCGGACCAGGTCAAAGTGGGTGTCGGGCCGGGACAGGGTGGCCGGGGTGTTGGCGAGGTGCCGTACTTCGGGATCCACGCCGGCGTCCTCGGCGATGGCGAGGGCTTCGCGGAAGGCCGCCAGCTGGTCGTCGGTTTCCGGGCGGTCGGGTTCGTCTGCGACAGCCAGGTGGGAGAAGACCCCCACCACCCGCAGCAGGCCCTGGTCCTGGTACTCCATGGCTTCGCCGACGAGGCCGTCCCAGGCGTCCAGGGTGGCCCCGTTGCGGCCCAGCCCGGTGTCCACTTTGAGATGCACGCGGGCCGGCCGTTCCTGCTCGCGGGCGGCCGCAACGATACGTTCCAGTTCCCAGCCCGAGCAGCCGATGTCGATCCCGGCAGCCACGGCGGCGGCGAAGTTGCTCTCCGGGGTGTGCAGCCAGGCCAGCAGGGGGGCCTC
>CALMVY010000402.1 GCA_937873245.1 uncultured Arthrobacter sp.
GCTTCGTCTACTCCCGCTACGGCAACCCCTCGGTGGCCACCTTCCAGGAACGGCTCCGGCTGCTCGAAGGCACCGAGGCCTGCTTCGCCACCGCCTCGGGCATGTCCGCCGTCTTTACGGCCCTCGGCGCCCTGCTGGCCGCCGGCGACCGTGTGGTCGCGGCCCGCTCGCTGTTCGGCTCGTGCTTCGTGATCCTCAACGAGATCCTTCCGCGCTGGGGGGTGGAGACGGTCTTCGTGGACGGCCCGGACCTGGAGCAGTGGCGCGCCGCGCTGTCGGAACCGACGACGGCGGTCTTCTTCGAATCGCCGTCGAACCCGATGCAGGAAATCGTGGACATCGCCGCCGTGAGCGCTCTGGCGCACGCCGCCGGGGCGACGGTGGTCGTCGACAACGTCTTTGCCACTCCCCTGCTGCAGCGCTGCGGGGAGCTCGGCGCGGACGTGATCGTCTACTCCGGCACCAAGCACATCGACGGCCAGGGCCGGGTGCTCGGCGGAGCAATCCTGGGCACCAAGGAGTTCATCGACGGCCCGGTCAAGCAACTCATGCGCCACACCGGCCCGGCGCTCTCCGCCTTCAACGCGTGGGTGCTGACCAAGGGGCTGGAGACCATGGCCTTGCGGGTGAACCACTCCTCCGCCTCCGCGCTGCGGCTGGCCGAATGGCTCGAGGAGCAGCCCGCGGTCAGCTGGGTCAAGTACCCGCTGCTGCCGTCGCACCCGCAGTACGGACTGGCCGCACGGCAGATGAAGGCCGGCGGCACGGTGCTGACCTTCGAGCTCTCCCCCTCCGCCGGGCGTTCGCCGAAGGAGGCCGCGTTCGCGCTGCTGGATGCGCTGCGGATCGTCGACATCTCCAACAACCTGGGAGATTCGAAGTCCCTCATCACCCACCCGGCCACCACGACGCACCGCGCCATGGGCCCGGAAGGCCGCGCGGCGATCGGCCTCAGCGACGGCGTAGTCCGCCTCTCCGTGGGACTCGAGGACATCGAGGACCTGCTCCGCGACCTGGGCCAGGCGCTCAAGCAGGTCTAGTTTCCTTCCGCGAGTTGGCATTTCGCGGCAGTGTTTTTCGCGAACACTGCCGCGAAATGCAAACTCGACGGCGGGTTCCCCGTCAGGCCCGGCTGGCCCCGCCCAGCGGCGAATCCTCGCCGGCCTCCACAGCGGCGCTTCCCTCCGTGGTCACCTCGACGGCCCGCTCAACGACGGCGGCCAGCCCGCCGGAGTGGAACGGCTCCCGCTGCAGCTGCGAACCTGTACCCTCCGCCAGGATCCGGCCGACGCCCGCGCGGACCAGATCCAGCTCACCCTGCTCCGCCAGCACGGGGGCCACGAAGTCCACCAGGGCATGCACCACGTCGGCGGCCGGCGCCGGGGTAAAGGTTCCGAAGTCCAGCAGCTCGCCGCGCAGTCCGCAGTTGCTGGCCTGCCAGGCGGCCATCCGCAGCAGCAGGGTCGGCACGGGGGCGGGGTCGACGCCGTCGTTCCACTCCCGGGACGCCGATTCGACGAGAGCGCGGACCAGCACGGCGATCAGCGCCGCGTCCTCGGCCCGCAGGCAGACGTCGGCGACCCTGATCTCCACGGTGGGATGCAGCCGGGCCAGCCGGGCATCGAAATAGATCATTCCCTCGTCCATCAGGACGCCGCTTTCCACCAGCCGGGTCACCAGCCGCCGGTAGACGGGCAGGCTGCCGAAAATCATGGTGGGACCCGACCCGGGCCAGCGGTTCCACGCCTGGGTGCGGTAGCTTTCGAAGCCCGTCTCTGCGCCGTTCCAGTATGGGGAATTCGCGCTGAGGGCGATCAGGACGGCGAGTTTGTCCCGGATCCGGTCCATTACGGCCACGCCTTCCTCCGGGGAATCCACAAAGGTGTGGACGTGGAGGCCGCAGGTCAGCTGGTTCCGGACCGTGAGCCCGAAGCGCTGCTGCATGGTCAGGTAGCGCTTGTTGGGCGTCAGGTGCGTGGCGGCGCCCTGGGGCGAGGTCGCGAGGGCGGCGACGCGGCCGCCGTGCGCGCGGGCGGCGTGGTCCGCCTGCGCCCGGGCCTGCCTGAGCTGCCGGAGAAGTTCCGCGTAATCCAGGCACGGCCGGGTCTGGGTTTCGATTTGCTCGAGCTTGAGCTCGTAGCTGAAGTCGGCACCGCCGTCGTGGACCGGCTGCTGTCCCGGCAGAACCAGGGCGGCGTCCAGCGGTGGCGGCACCAGGCTGGGCAGCATGACGTCGGCGAGGGCAAGCAGCATCCCTGTTTCGGGATCCACTATGAGCAGTTCTTCCTCCACGCCGAAGGTGCGCATGAATCTATTGTGCGGCAGGAACCGCCGAAACGCTCGGGGTCATTGGACCCGGACCGGTCCGGCGGCTTCAGCGCATTCAGTCTTGGAAATACTCGATCTTCGCGCCGATGGTGTTGAGGCGCTCGGCCAGGTCCTCGTAGCCGCGCTCGATCACGTAGATGTTGCGCAGTTCCGAGACGCCCCGGGCGGCGAGCATCGCCAGCAGCAGGCAGGCCGCGGGGCGGAGGGCCGGCGGGCAGCCGACCTCGGCGGCACGCCATTTCGTGGGTCCGTTGACGTAGATCCGGTGCGGGTCCAGCAGCTGCACCTGGGCACCGAGCTTGTTGAGCTCGGTCAGGTAGATGGCGCGGTTGTCGTAGACCCAGTCGTGGATCATCGTCTGGCCCGTGGCATTCGCGGCGATGACCGCGAAAAAGGGCAGGTTGTCGATGTTCAGCCCGGGGAACGGCATGGGGTGGATCTTGTCCTCGGGGGCGGACAGTTCCGAGGGCTTGGTGGTCACGTCCACCAGCCGGGTGCGCCCGTTGCGGGCCAGGTACTCGCCGGACACCTCGAGCCGCTGGCCCATCTGTTCCAGCGTCGCGAGTTCGATTTCCATGAATTCGATCGGAACGCGGCGGATGGTGACTTCCGAGTCCGTGACGATGCCGGCGGTGATCAGGCTCATCGCCTCGATCGGGTCCTCGGAGGGGAAGTACTCGATATCGACGTCGACGGCGGGGCGGCCGGTGATCTTCAGCGTGGTGGTTCCCACACCATCGATCTCGACGCCGAGCATCTGCAGGTAGAAGCAGAGGTCCTGCACCATGTAGTTGGGGCTGGCGTTGCGGATGACCGTGGTGCCGCTGCGGTGCGCGGCGGCCATGATGGCGTTTTCGGTGACGGTGTCGCCGCGTTCGCTGAGCACGAAGGAGCGGTCGTGCCCGTCCGACGGCGGCGCCTGCACGGCGTAGAAGCCGGACTTGGCGTCGACGCTGAGGCCGAACTGGCGCAGCGCCTGCATGTGCGGCTGGACGGTGCGGGTGCCGAGGTCGCAGCCGCCAGCGTAGGGCAGGCGGTACTCACTGGATTCGTCAAGGAGCGGGCCCAGCAGCATGATGACGCTGCGGGTCCGGCGGGCTGCCTCGACGTCCATCGAGTCGAGGTCCAGCACGGCGGGGCGCCGGATCTGGAGGTCGTTGGCGTTGAGCCAGGTGCAGTCGACGCCGATGCTGGTCAGCACTTCGACGATCCGGTTGACTTCTTCGATCCGGGCGAGCCGCCGCAGCGTGGTGGTGCCGCGGTTGATCAGGCTGGCGCACAGGAGTGCGACGCCGGCGTTCTTGCTGCTGTTGACATCGACGGCGCCGGACAGGGTGCGCCCGCCCTCGACCCGGAGGTGCGTCATGGCGGGCCGTCCCACCTTCACGATGCTCCGGCCAAAGATGGACTCGAGCCGCTGGATCATTTTCAGGCTCAGGTTCTGTTTGCCCTGCTCCATTCGGGCAATGGCGCTCTGGCTGGTTCCCAGCTCGGCAGCGAGCTGCCCCTGGGTCCAGCCCTTCTGGCCGCGGGCGTCACGGAGCAGGGCTCCGACGTGTTCAGCAGTCTCTTGAGTCATCCCCCGAAAATATCACGCATGATTTATTAACCCCCGGCATTGCCGCCGGAATGCCGTTAACATCACAGCAATACCCGCGCTGTGCGATAACGGGCGCTATTGCCGTGCCAGGAAGACCATGTTCCAGGTACCCGCCGCCAGGGCGGAGGCGACGGCGGCCGCGGCAATCAGCAGCCCGCCCAGGACCACCCAGGCGTCCAGGCCGGTGAAGACCGAGGTCCTGGCCCAGGTCCGTTGTGCGCTGCCAAAGCCGCGGGCTTCCATGGTGACGGCCAGCCGCGAGGCGCGCCGGACGGCCTGCACCAGCAGCCCGAAGCTCTGCCCCAGGGTGGCCCGCAGCCGCTGCAGCGGGTTCCCGTGGGAACCCACACCGCGGGCCCGGCGCGCCATGCCGATGGTCTGCCATTCCTCGGCCATCAGGCCCACAAGCCGCAGCGCGGCGAGCGTGCCGAGGACGAAGCGGTGCGGCAGTTTCGCTTTCTGCGCGAGGGCGTCGGCCAGGTCCGTGGGATCCGTGCAGCTCATCAGCAGGACGGCTGGCAGCGCGATGGCCAGGCCGCGGATCATGAAGCCGAGCCCGAGTTCGAGGGACCCTTCGCTGATCGACCAGATCCTGGCGTCGAGCAGGATGTTCCCGCTGTCAGGTGCCAGGATCGTGGTGCTCCACCCGCCCAGCGCCGCGGCCAGGATCAGGGGCCAGCCGCGCTGCCAGAGCAAGCCGAGGCCCAGCCCGGCCAGCGGAAGAAGCGCCAGTTCGAAGGCGAGCGCCACCGAGGCGGACACCCAGTCGATGGACAGCGCCAGCACCATCGTGATGAGCATGACGGCGGTGAACTTCGCCAGCGGGTTGGCCCGCGTCAGGAGCGCGTGGTTGCCGCGCAGTGTCAGTTCCTGCCTCATGGCGCTTGGACCTTCCCCGGTACCCGGTGTTCCGGTTCCCGGCCGGGTTCCTGGCCGGATTCCCGGTGTCCCGGGGCATGGAGGCTCAGTCTGGTGCCGCCGAGAACGTCGCTGAATTCGGCGTCGTGCGTCACGGACACGACGGCGGTTCCGCCGTCGAGGAGTTCGGAGAGGAAGGAGGCGAGTTCGGCCCAGGTATTGGCGTCCTGGCCGAAGGTGGGTTCGTCCAAGACCAGCACCTGGGGGTGGGCGGCGAGGACGGTGGCCACCGACAGGCGGCGCTTTTCGCCGCCCGAGAGTGTGTATGGATTGGCGTCCACGAGCTCCGTGAGCCGAAGCCGTTCCAGGAGCTCGTCAACGCGTTCCTCGCCGCGGCCCAGGTGCCGGGGGCCGAACATCAGCTCATCCAGCACACGGCCGGTGACGAACTGGTGCTCGGGCTCCTGGAACACAGTGCCGATTCTGGCGATCAGCTGCTGGGCCTTCCACCGGTAGGGGTCGATTCCGGCGCCGGCGCTGAGCTCCAGGGTTGCGGACACCCTGCCGGAGACCGGCGCCAGCAGGCCGGCGAGGGTCAGGGCGAAGGTGGATTTCCCCGAGCCGTTGGGGCCGGTGATGGTCAGCGCCTCCCCGGCGCGGACCTGGGCCGTGATGCCGGACTGTACGGGCTTCGGCGGAACGGGACGGAAGCCGCCGCGGAGGCCTGCCCGCCGCGGCCTTTCCCGCGAGACCGCCAGGTCCTCCGCGGCCAGCAGCAGCTGCCCGGCCGGGCTCCCAGCGGTTTCCGGGCCTGCGGCCGGTGCTCCGGTGGCCGGTGCTCCGGCGGCCCGGGTGCCGCGCGTCCGGGTCTGCGGCACGTAGCCGGGCACCCAGACGCCCGCCCGCGTGAGCATGTCCCGCGCCTGCGCCAGGACCTGGTCCGGCGGCCCGTCGATCAGCACGGCCGAGTCCGTGGCGGATCCCGGCTGCAGCACCACGATCCGGTCCACGAGGTCCTTCCAGACCGAGACGCGGTGCTCCACTACCACCAGGGTGGCCCCGGTTTTCTCCAGGCAGCGTCCGACGGCGTCCCGGACTTCCAGGACCCCGGCGGGGTCCAGGTTGGCGGTGGGTTCATCGAGCAGGATCAGCCCTGGCCGCATCACGAGGATGCCGGCGAGCGCCAGCCGCTGCTTCTGGCCGCCGGAGAGCGCCGACGTCGGGTGGTCCAGCGGCAGCCGGCCCAGCCCGACGTCGTCGAGCGCTTCCGCGACGCGCGGCCAGATCTCTGCCGGCGGCACGGACAGGTTTTCCGCGCCGAAGGCGACGTCGTCGCCGAGGCGGGAGAGCACCACCTGCGTCTCCGGGTCCTGCTGCATCAGTCCGGCCCGGCCGCGCCGGGAGCGGGGCGGGGCGCCGTCGATCAGCAGGGTGCCGGTCTCGTCCGCGTCCTCGGCGTCCGCCGGGCCGCCGGCTGCACGGCCGGCATCGCCGGCGGAGCTGTCGCCGAGGACCCCGGCCAGCGCGTGGAGCAGCGTGGACTTGCCGGCGCCCGAAGGCCCCAGCAAGAGCACCCGCTCGCCCGGCCCGATGTCCAGGTCCAGGCCGCTGACGGCGGGCCGTGGCCGGCCGGCGTGCCGCCAGCCCCAGCCGCGCGCGGTGACCGTGGCCGGCCGGACCCCGCCGGCGGACGTGTTGAAGGCAGGCATCAGGAGAAGACGGGCTCCGTGGCCGCCTTGCGGGAGGCAAAGGAGCTCAGCACACCGGTCCTGGCCAGGCCCCGGGTGGCGAGCCAGGACAGTCCGCCGGCGATTACGGCGCCGGAGACGGCAGTGAAGATGATGTAGGCAAGCTTGTCGCCGCCGGCGTAGGCAATGTTCCAGCCCCACGGCATGAACGAATCGTTCAGCCCGCAGAACAGGCCCGCGCCGGCACCGGCCAGCAGGGACACCGGCAGGTTGAACTTCTTGTACATGAACGCGGCGAAGACCAGTTCGGCGCCCAGGCCCTGCAGGAGGCCGGAAATGAGCACCGTGGTGCCGTATTGCGAGCCCATGATCAGCTCGCCCGTGGCGGCCACGGTTTCGCAGAACAGTGCGGCGCCCGGCTTGCGGATGATGAGCATGCCCAGCACCGCCGGGATCATCCAGCCGCCGGCGTAGAGCCCGGTGAGCGGCGGGTAGAACGCGTTGACGGGGGCGGACACCAGGTTGGCGCCCTGGGACCAGGCCCAGAAGATCACGCCGCCGGCCACCGCGATCAACGCGGCCACTACAATGTCCACCACACGCCAGTTGTGGCTGCGTTTGGTGCGTGCCTGCCGGGCAGCAGATGCAGCAGATGTATCAGTCATATCGTCCTCCTGAGGTACAGGAGGGGAGAGTGCCACCGGTGCCGCGGCTTCCGCCGCCGCTCCGGGCACTCTGAGAACTCGACTCCCTTGCGCCGGTACTAACCGGATCAGGTTCGAGGGTCTGCGGCTGTCCGCACTCTCAGCGCCCACCTGTGGTCTCCCCGGATTTCTCCGGTGATGCCCGACGGCGGCGCTCCCCTGTCGTATTGAATATCGCCCTTGTGGGCGTGGCCCAGTTTACACCCGGGGGGCGTTGTTTCCCGGGCCCGCCGTCACAATCCGCCGGCTTGGGCCCCGGTGACCTGCGGACCCCTGCTTGGTAGAGTCGGCAGGGCAGGGGAACACCGGACACCGCCGCGGCCGGAAGGCTGTCCGGCGGCGGCCAGCTAAGGGAAGCGGGACCACTTGACTACCTCACCAGTGCCTTCACCCGGCTTCGATCCGGATTCCACCGAACCGCAGCCGCACGGATCCCTGGCGGCACTCATCGGCAGCATCCTGGCCGAAATGGAGGAACTGCAGTTCCCGTCGTTCAGCAAGGACGACGCCCTGGACCTGGGGCTCCGCCTGGTGGAACTCGGCAGGCAGCGCTCCCATCCGATCGCCGTCGACATCACCAAGGGTGAGCAGGTGCTTTTCCACGCGGCCCTGGAGGGCGCCACCCCGGACAACGAACGCTGGATCCGGGCCAAGCAGCGCACGGCCGTGCGGTACGAGGTCCCGTCCCTGCTGGTGGGACTCCGGGCGCGGGCCGCCGGGCGGCGGATCGAGGACAATGCTTGGTTCGATGAGCAGGAGTTCGCCGCGCACGGCGGCGCCTTCCCCATCTACGTGCGAGGAACCGGGATGGTCGCCACCGTCACGGTGTCGGGTTTGCCGCAGAAAGCCGACCATGAGCTGGTGGTCGAGGCCCTGTCGGACATCCTCGGCCGCGCCGGGAACTAGCGGGAACGCCAAAACCGCCAGTCGGGGTGGTTCGCCGATTTCCCGCCGGTCTTCGTGTCCTGTGCCGTTGCTCACCAGCGACTGAGTGTCCGGTTAGAGTGTGGGCATGACGTTGGGGGACGCGGCCGCGGAGCCGCTTGTGCACATTCAGGATTTCAGGATGGACTTCGGGGACACGACGGTCATCAAAGACCTCTCCTTCGATGTCCGGGCCGGGGAAACCTTCGGGTTCCTTGGCAGCAACGGGTCCGGGAAGACCACCACCCTCCGGGCGCTGCTCGGGATCTACCAGCCGACCGCCGGGACCCTCCACATCGGGGGACAGCCCTTCGCCCCGCAGGACGGTGCCCGGCTGGGATACCTGCCCGAGGAACGCGGCCTCTACAAGAAAGAGCCCGTTTTGGACGTCATGGTCTACTTTGGCCGGCTCAAAGGCCTGGATAAAACCCGCGCCAGAACCTGGTCGCGGGAGTACCTGGAACGGGTCGGCCTCGCCGACAAAGCGAACACGCGCCTGGACAAGCTCTCCGGCGGCCAGCAGCAAAAAATCCAGCTCGGCGTGACCATCATGAACGACCCCGAGCTGCTGATCCTGGACGAACCCACCAAAGGGTTCGACCCGGTCAACCGGCGCCTGCTGATGGACATCATCGAGGAACAAAAACTCGCCGGCGCGACCGTCATCATGGTCACCCACCAGATGGAAGAAGTCGAACGCCTCTGTGACCGGGTGATCCTGCTCAAAGACGGCACCTCCCGCGCCTACGGCACCGTCGCGGAAGTCCAGGAACAATTCGGCGGAACCGTCTACCGGCTCACCTACGACGGGGCCTTGCCGCCCTCTGCCCTGTACGACATCGTCACTGACGCTGGCGGCGCCGCCGAACTCTCCCCCCGCCCCGGCACGGACGAACCGGCCGCCCTGCGCGAACTCATCGGCAACGGCGTGGCCGTCCGCTCCTTCACCACCGCCAGGACCTCACTCGAAGAGGTCTTCATCAAGGTCTACGGCGAGAACCACGAAATGGCGGAGGTCTAAGAACCCGATGGCACAGCAAACATCCACCCAGCTCCCCTCCCCCGGCCCGGTACCTCCCTTGCTTCCCGTCCCGCAGAAGCGGCCCTTCGCCCGGCACAACCTCCGCACGGTGGTGGATTTCGAATTCACCCGCACCATGAAGAAGCGCGCCTTCTGGATCGCGACCCTGTCCATCCCGGTCGTCATGGCAATCGTGTTTGCGCTCGTCTACCTGAGCAACTCCTCCACCGCCGCCAGCGAAGACGCCCAGAAGACCGCCGCCGTGACCTTCACCTACACTGACGGCTCCGGTCTCATCACCCCGGACATCGCGACAGCCATGGGCGGGAGGAAAGCCGCCGATCCGGATCAGGCACTTCAGGACGTGAAAGCCGGGGTGACCGATGCGTACTTCGTCTACCCCGCCGAACCGTCCTCGCAACCGGTGAAGGTCTACGGAACAGATCAGGGGATCTTCGAAAACGGCAAGTACGACGCCGTCGCCAAGCAGCTCCTCACCGCGTCAGCCCAAGCTGCGGTCGGCTCCCCGCAGCTCACCGCCGCAGCCAGCGGCGACGTAGAAACCGAATCCCAGACCTTCAAGGACGGCCGGGCCACCGGCGGCTTCGGCTCCGCCATACCGCCGCTGATGTTCCTGCTGATCTTCTACGTCTCGATCATCCTGCTCTCCAACCAGATGCTCAACAGCACCCTGGAAGAGAAGGAAAACCGGGTCACCGAAATGATCCTCACCACCCTGAACCCGACCACCCTGATCATCGGCAAAGTCATCGCCCTGTTCATGGTGGGCCTCATCCAGGTCCTGGTCTTCCTAACGCCCATCGTCGTCGGGTTCCTGTTTTTCCGCGACAAACTCGCCATACCCGATCTGGACCTGTCGACCATTACTTTCGATCCCGGGACCATGGTCGTCGGGGCGTTGTTGCTGCTGGGCGGGTTCACGGTATTCACCGGTGTCCTGGTCGCAATCGGGGCGGTCATGCCTACCGCCAAAGATGGCGGCACGATCTTCGGGCCCCTGATGGCGTTGATCTTCGTCCCGTTCTACGCGATCAGCCTGATCATCTCCGACCCGCGCGCCCCCATCGTGCAGATCTTCACGTATTTCCCGCTCTCAGCCCCCTTGACGGCCCTTCTCCGCAACAGCTTTGGCACCCTCAGCCCGCTTGAGTCCACGATCATCATCGCCGAACTCTTCATCACCGGATTCCTCATCCTCCGACTCGCCGTCCACCTCTTCCGGTACGGGTCCATCCAATACTCAAGCAAACTCTCCATCGCCGGAACCTTCCGCAAACGCACCGCATCAGCAGGGAACTGACTGTTGTTGCATGCTCAGCCGCCGAAAGCCGGGAACGCGGCAGAAAATCGGTTCAAGTGCGCCGCGCCAGCCTGATCAGCGCAATCCCGACGGCCACGAACCAGACCCACATCAGCACCCCGTAGCCCCAGTAGAACTCCGGAACCGCATGCCGGAGTGCCTCCGCAACGACCCCCAGGCCGCCGGTGGCGATCCCCAGCCACGCGAGGGCCCTTGGCAGCACGCCCTTCAGCATGACGACGGAGAGGATGCCGACGCCAGGGCCAGGAAGAGTGCCACGAACACGAGGACCGGCAGCATGTTCGGCACCATCCACAACAGCTGCTCGGCGACGTAGATCCCCTTGTTCCGGGCGATGAACTCCAGCGCCGCGGCGCCTCCGTGAACCGGTGGCGGGGCGGCGAAGTCCAGGACCAGGGCGGGAACCAGGAGCACCACAAAGAGCACCGAGGAGAGGCCTGCCCAGAAATAGAGCCGCCGCCAGGTCTGGCCGTCAGCCGCCGGGACCGGCGGCGCCGTGCGGCCGGGCGAACGGGTGTGGGGCTGTTCCATGCTGGAAGCTACGTCCGGCCGGGCCCATCGGACAGGGGCATTGGTCCCTGCCCGCGTCCTGGCTGGACCGCCGGGTAAGGAACGCTAGGCTAGGGGAAGCCCTGTTTCCTCCCCCAAGGAGTCCGAAGAATGAATATCTTCATCAAATTGCTCGGCACCGGCGTCAGCCTCCTCGCTGGGTTTGTCGGCACCAAGATCGTTGACACCGTCTGGGAAAAGTCCACGGGCAGCAAGCCGCCCAAAGGCAACGACGACGACGTGCCCACCACACTGCGCCACGCCCTGATCTTTGCCTTGATCTCAGCGTCCGTCAGCGCCGCCATCCAGGTTCTGGCCAACCGCGGCACCCAGCGCGCGATCACGCGTTTCGCCAAGTCCAAGGACATCGTCTAGGTGTATTAACCACGGACGTTAGTGACGGACGGCGTGGATAGGTGACAAAAAGAAGACCTCCGGGTGGAGTGGGGCTTGTCTAGAGTCCAGTTCCACAAACGGAGGTCTTCATGTCCCACCCTAATGCTTTTCTCGCGCCCAAGGGCCGGCTGCAGCTGGCCAAGTGCATCGTCGATGACGGGTGGCCGCTGCGGCGGGCCGCGGAGCGGTTCCAAGTTTCCGTACCGACAGCCGCACGCTGGGCAGACCGGTACCGTGAACACGGCGAGCACGGGATGGAGGACCGCTCCAGCAGGCCCCTTGTGTCTCCCTCGAGGACCCCGCAGCGGCGGGAGCGACGGATCATCGCCCTGCGCGTGAACCGGCGGTGGGGGCCGGCCCGGATCGGGTATCTGCTGGGCCTCCACCCATCCACCGTGCACAAGGTCCTCTCCCGGTTCGGGCTGGCGAAACTGTCCTGGCTGGACCGTGCCACGGGCCGGGTCATCCGCCGCTACGAGCACGAGAAGCCCGGCGACATGATCCACGTCGACATCAAGAAGCTCGGCCGCATCCCTGACGGTGGCGGCCACCGCGTCATGGACCGGGCCGCCGGCAAGAAAAACAAGACAGGGACCGCGGCGAACCGCCGCCCCGGCTACGCCTACCTGCACAACGCCGTGGATGACCACTCCCGCTTCGCCTACACCGAGATCCTCGAAGACGAGAAGAAGGAGACCGCCGCCGGCTTCTGGAAACGCGCCAACGAAGCCTTCAACGACGCCGGCATCACCGTGAAACGCGTCCTGACAGACAACGGCTCCTGCTACCGCTCCCACGCCTTCAAAGACGCCCTGGGCCCGGACATCACACACAAACGAACCCGGCCCTACCGGCCGCAGACCAACGGCAAGGTCGAACGCTTCAACCGCACCATGCTCGAGGAATGGGCCTACGCCCGCCCCTACACCTCAGAGACCGAGCGCGTTGCCGCTTTCCCCGCCTGGCTCCATGACTACAATCATCACCGAGGCCACACCTCACTCAAAGGTCAGCCACCAGCAAGCCGCGTCACCAACCTCCGTGGGTAATACAGCTAGATCCACTTGTTGCGCCTAAACGTCCAATACAGCGCAACGCCCATGCCAATCATCAGGCCCAGCGCCATCGGGTAGCCGAAGACCCAGTCCAGTTCGGGCATGCTGCGGAAATTCATCCCATAGATGGTGCCGATCAGCGTCGGAGCAAACAGGATGGCCGCCCACGATGAGATCCGCTTGACCTGCTCGTTCTGGGCGTAGCTCGACTCCGTCAGCAACCGCATTTCGTCGTTCTGCCGCTGGGCCACCAACGCCGCATTGACGGCGAGCGCATTCTGCAGCAGGGCGCGGAAGGCCGCGATGCGTTCACTGAGCCGCAGCACATGGTCCAGGACGTCCCGATAATGGTCCTGCAACTCCGGAAGGGGCTGATGGTCCGGCGTCTCGGCCATCAGCGACTGCAGGATGCCAATCAGCGGCGCCGTCGCCCGCTGGAACATGATGACCTGGCGGGAGAGTTCGTAAATCCGGCGGGACACGCCCGGGTCCGCGGCGAAAAGGTCGTCCTCGATTTCATCGACGTCGTTTTCCAGGCCGGCAACAACCGGCTCGTACTCATCCACGACCTGGTCCAGGATCGCGTACAGCACGGCGTCCGGACCGAGGGCCAGAAACTCGGGCTGGGACTCCATCCGGTGGCGGACCCGGGCCAGATCCGGCGATTCGGCCCGGCGCACCGTCACCACAAAGTCGGCGCCGCTGAAGACATGGATCTCGCCGAACTCCACCTTCTCCAGATGGTCCAGATACCGGGCAGGGCGCAGGACCAGGAAGAGCGTTTCGCCGTAGTGTTCCAGCTTGGCACGCTGATGCCCTGCGAGTGCGTCGTCCACGGCCAGGTGGTTGAGATCGAATTCTACGGCCACGGAACGAAGCTCTTCCGGATCCGGCCGGTAGAGCCCGATCCAGGCCATGCCCTGGCGCTGCCGCAGGACGAAGTACGTCTCGTCCAGGCTCTCCGGGTCCGCGGTCCGGTATCCGTTCACGTAGACGGCGTTGTCGACAATGCTCACGCCCGCGCCTCCTCCACCAGGCATCCCCTGGCTGCGACGCTATACCGTCGTCCGTCAGGTGCCAACAGCCTATGTTTCAACATGGCCACCTATGCCCGCAGTATTCTCCGGCGCGCCCCGTCCGGTGCGGCCCGGAAAGCGTGCCTGCACCGCATTCCTCCCCAGCCATCAGCACCCTTAGTATTGATCACACAGGCAGGCCACCGGGGAAAGCCCCTGTGCCCTGCCCGCAACCGAAAGGTACGGCCGCCATGACCCAGACACCCCGCGGATTCGATCCCCACGATCCCCAGCACGCCGTGAGCGCCCAGCGCCCGGGGGCAGCTGACGCCCCGGCCGCTGAGGAGGCCTACACCACCGCGCCCGCTTCCGGCAGCACCGATCTGGTGTCCGGCGCGCCCGCTGACTCAATGGCAGCGCAGCGCGTCGAGACGCCCCGGGCAGAGGCACCCGACGCGCCCGCACTCGCCCCCGAGCCGCGCCAGGTCACCCGTGCCGGGATGGTCTGGGCCGCGGTGGCCAGCGCGCTGGTGGTGCTGATCCTGCTGATCGCGTTCATCCTGCAGAACCAGGAATACGTGCAGGTGAAGTTCTTTGGCCTCCAGGGCTCTGTCCCGCTCGGCATTGCGCTGTTCATCGCCGCGGTCGGGGGCGGCGTCCTCGTCGCCATCGCCGGAGCCGCCCGCATCATCCAACTCCGGCTCGCGGCGCACCGTGCGCGGGGCAGCCGACAGGCCGGCCGGGGCACACGCGCACGCTGACACCCGCAGGCGCCAGCCTCGTTCCATGAACGCAGAAACCAGCGGGCAACCAGGCATTGCCACCGCTGCGGCGGACTGGCCGGACGTCGTGCATCTCTTCGGCGTCCGGGGCGAGCCGTCGCGCTGCTGGTGCCGGTTCTTCGCCCTGACCGGACCGGAATGGTCCGCGTCCACCCCGGAGCAGCGGAAAACCCAGTTACAGGGCAAGTTCGACGGCGGCGCCCCCGCTCCCGGGGTCCTGGCCTTCCGCGACGGGACGCCTGTGGGCTGGTGCGCTGTCGAGCCCTAGGGGTATCCGGTCGATCCCGCGCAACGGCCCAAGGCCGGCCCGGCCGACCTGTATCACGGCACCCTGGGGCTCTTTCTGGCGGCCGGATTCGGCGTCGTCAGCGACGCGGTGCCGGGACGCGCCGTCGTCCGCCTGGCTGCGCCCGGGCAGGCACCCAACAACCCCTAAGGCAGGGTCAGGATGACCGGGCCGTCCTTGGTGATGGCCACGGTGTGCTCGCTGTGGGCGGCCCGGCGGCCGTTGGACGAGCGGAGGGTCCATTCGTCGTCGTCGTGGAAGTAGTCGTCCTTGCCGCCCAGGATCAGCATGGGCTCTATCGCGATGACCAGGCCTTCGGTCAGCTTGATGCCGCGGCCGGGCCGGCCGTCGTTGGGGACGTCCGGCTCGGCGTGCATGGTCTTGCCAATCCCGTGGCCGCCGTGGTCCGCCAGCAGCCCGTAGCCGGCGCGGCGTGATGCCCCGCCGATCGCGTAGCCGAGGTCGCCCATCTTGTTGCCGATCCGGGCGGCCTCGATGCCGCGCGCGAGGGCAGCCTCGGTGGCGTCGATCAGGGCCTGGTCCACGGGGTCGGCCGTGCCTACGATGAAGCTGATCGCCGCGTCCCCGCACCAGCCCTCGAGGAACGCGCCGCAGTCCACGCTGAGCAGATCGCCGTCCTGGAGCCGGTAGTCGTTGGGGATACCATGCACCACGGCATCGTTGACGGACGTGCAAATCACCCCGGGGAACGGCAGCGAAGCCCACCGCGGTTTGTAGCCCAGGAAGGCCGGCGTCGCACCGGCATCGGCAATCGTCGCGGCGGCCAGCTCGTCCAGTTCCTTCAGGGACACCCCGACGGCGGCGGCCTCCCGGACGCGTTCCAGCGTGTTGGCCACCACCCTGCCGGCTTCGCGCATCAGGGCAATCTCGGCAGGGCTCTTGATCATCGACATGCCTCCAACTCTAGGGCCAGCCGAAGGCTGGCTAAAGTTTCTCCATGGCCAACGCTGAACTGATGTCCACGATCCGATCGCGGCTGCGGAATGCCGCCGATCCGGTCCGGGCGGCAGGGGCGCAGGCCTACCTGAAGTCCGAGATGCCCTCGCTGGGCGTCCGGGTCCCGGAGGTCCGGCGGATCGTCAATGCCGCCGCGAAGGAGCGGCCGCCCGGTTCCCTGCAGGAACTGCAGTCCACCGTGCTGGCGCTGTGGCGGGGCGCAGGTTGCCGGGAGGAACGCTACGCGGCCATCGACCTCACCGGCCTGCGGCTGGCCGCCGGTGAGCTGGACATGCTGCCGGTCTATGAGGAAATCATCCGCACCGGCGCGTGGTGGGATCTGGTGGACGGAGTCTCGCACCGGCTCTGCACGCTGCTGCAGACCCACCCGGAGGACATGTCCCCCACCCTGACCCGCTGGAGCACAGACGCGGACTTCTGGATCCGGAGGGCCGCCATCACGTCACAGCTGGGCGCCAAATCCGCTACGGATCCTGCCCTGCTCGCAGCGGTCATCGAACCCAACCTGGCCGACCGGGAGTTCTTCATCAGGAAGGCGATCGGCTGGGCCCTGCGGGACTACGCCGCCACGGACCCTGACTGGGTCCGGGCATTCGCGGCGCGGCACGGCGGGGCGCTGAGCCCGCTCTCCCGCCGCGAGGCCCTGCGGAATCTCAGATGACCGGGCGGGTGGTGACCGGTTCCTCGGACTTGCTGAAGAGCAGTTTCGTTTTGGGGTCGAGGAAGATCAGGTACAGGGCGAAGAGCAAGGCAATGATAGCGGCGGCGTTGCGGGCCAGTGCCAGCGCCAGGCCGAGATCCGCGGTCTGCAGATAGGGGAAGACTTCCAGCTGGTCAGAGATCGCGTACACCATAAAGAACGACACGATGAAGTACAGGGCTTTGACCTGCCAGTCATCGCGGATGCCGGTGACGGCGAACAGCGGGATGAGCCAGACGACGTACCAGGACTGGATCATCGGGGCCAGGACGACGACGGCGGCGAACGCCAGCGTAAGCCGGCGGATCAGGCGGTCATAGTCGCCGCGGAAGATCTGCCAGGCGATGATGCCGAGCGCCAGCAGCTTTCCGGCGTCGTACACCCACTTGGCCAGCCCCCAGCCGTCCAGTCCGAAGGCGTTGAAGATGGACGCGACCACCAGGCCCAGCAGTCCGACCGGGGCGTACCAGATCCAGATGCTGCCCGGGGCGGAGAGCCCGTTGATCCAGCCGAAACCGAAGCCGTTGACCATGCTCATGGCGTACAGCAGGGCCAGGCTGATGCCGGCGGTGAGCCCCCAGAAAACGAATTTCCGCGGCCAGCTGGCGTCCTTTCCTGCCCAGAGCAGGCCGATGAACGGCAGGAAGACGATCGTGATGGGCTTGACCGAGATGGACAGGGTGACCAGGACCAGGCCGAGGATGACGCGGCGGGTGGCGCAGTAGTAGATCCCGGCCAGGGCCAGGCCGATCATGAGTGCGTCGTTGTGGACGCTGGCGATGAAGTTGGTGAGGAAGAGGGGGTTGGCCGCCGTCAGCCACAGGGCGCGGTGCGGGTTCACGCCGTGCAGCTCGGCGAGCTTGGGCACGTAGATGATGCTCAGCACGATCCCCACCAGCGCGGCGAGGCGGAAGAGCATGATGCTGGCTTCCGGGTGCACGTTGGTGGACCAGACAACGAACTGCTCGATCCAGAGGAACAGCTGGCCGTAGGGCACAGGCGCCTCGGTCCACATCTTGTCGGCGCCGAGCTGGAAGTAGTTCGACAGCGCGGAAATGCCGTTTTCGTAGGGGTTGAAGCCCTCCACCATCAGCCGGCCCTGCCCGATGTAGGCGTAGACGTCGCGGCTGAACAGCGGTACCGAGAACATCAGGGGCAGCCCCCACAGGACAACCGCCTGCAGGGTAGCCTTGCGGGCCTCCGCTCCCCAGACCCGCACGCGCTGGCCGAGCCTGAGCCACGCGCGGACCAGCAGCATCCCGCCGACGGCCAGCAGCACAATGCAGAGGCCGACGCCGAGGGCTTCGGTGCGCATCCAGATAAACAAGGGAACGCGCCGGAGTTCGGAGGCCGGCGCGAGCCAGCCGACGCCGAGCGAACCGATGGCCATAAAGAGCGAGCCGACGAATCCCGCCAGAAGCGGTGAACGGGCATTGTCCACGTCAGCAACGGCCGCCGGGGATGTGCCGGCAGCCGTTTTTCCCGCCGCAGGCACAGGCGCCGTCATGTCAGGATCGTCCAATCTGTTGTGGGGCACTACCCGAGGCCGGCTGTGAGAACTGCCCGGGCTCGCCGCGATGAAGAAAAGTTTCGCTTGCCGCGTACCC
>CALMVY010000403.1 GCA_937873245.1 uncultured Arthrobacter sp.
TTCCTCCGGACCCTGCTGAAACAGCAGGGCACGGCATGGCTGGGCCGGGCGCTGCCGTTCGGCATCGGCGCCGTCGTGGGCGGCGTGGGCAACCGGGTGATGGGCCGCGCCGTCGTCGCGAACGCCAAAGAGGCGTTCGGCCCGTTGCCGCTCGTCATTCCCGGGGAACTGGGCGGCCCGCCGCAGGCCGGGGGCCCGGCAACCGTGCAGGCCGGCGGCTACGCAACCGTGCAGGGCAAGGACACGAAGGACCATGCCGCCCAGGAAGGCGGCACGTTTTGGATCTGAACGCTGATCTGGGGGAGTCCTTCGGGACCTGGACCATGGGCGACGACGCCGCGATGCTCCCGCTGGTCACGAGCGCCAGTGTGGCCTGCGGGCTGCATGCCGGGGATCCCGTGACCATGCTGGACACGTGCCGGGAAGCCTACGAACTCGACGTCCGGGTGGGCGCCCACCTCGGCTACCCGGACCTCGCCGGCTTCGGTCTCCGGGGCATGGACATCACCTTCGATGACCTGTTCGGCGCCGTGCTGTACCAGCTCGGTGCCCTGGACGGGGTGGCGCACGCCGTCGGCGCCTCGGTGGACTACGTCAAGCTGCACGGCGCGCTCTACGACCGGACAGTGCGCGACGCCGAGCAGGCCTCCGCCGTCGTCGCCGCCATCCAGGCCTACGATCCGGGACTCCCCGTCCTGGGCTTCCCGGGCTCCGCCCTGCTCGGCATCGCCAAAGACGCCGGACACCCGGTCTTCGCCGAGGCCTTCGCGGACCGCGCCTACCTGCCGGACGGCACACTGGTGCCGCGCTCGCAGGACGGCGCCCTGCTCGCCGACGTCGGGCTGATCGCGGAACGGGCCGTGCGCCTCGCCACCAAGGGCGAAGTGGAGGCCGTCGACGGCACCGTGCTGCGGATCGCACCGGATTCATTGTGTATCCACGGCGACAGCCCCGGCTCCGTGGCCACGGCCTCAGCCATCCGTGCGGCGCTGGAAAGCGCCGGCGTGGAACTGGAGAGTTTCGCCTGAGCCCTGCCCGGCGGGAGCCGCGGGTAGCGCCCGCCCTCCTTGCGCTGCCCAGTGTCGGAAGGCCCTATCCGGGGCGGTAAGTGCCTCCTAGCTTGAAGGCATGACTGCCGGAGGCGCCGCGGGGTTGGACGGACCCGCCTCGGATGCAATGTTGAAGCTGGGCCGATTTTTCACGAAATGGGACCAGACGGATGACGGCCGGGCGGTGTTCCGGGAGGGCGGCCGCAAAGGCGACATCTTTTACCGGGACCGCTGGAGCCACGACAAGGTGGTCCGCTCCACCCACGGGGTGAACTGCACCGGCTCCTGCTCCTGGAAGGTGTACGTCAAGGACGGCATCATCACCTGGGAATCCCAGCAGACCGACTACCCCTCTGTGGGCCCGGACAGCCCGGAATACGAACCCAGGGGCTGCCCGCGCGGCGCGGCCTTCTCCTGGTACACCTACTCGCCCACCCGGGTGCGGTTCCCCTACGCCCGCGGTGTCCTCGTCGAGATGTACCGCGAGGCCAAGGCCCGGCTGGGCGACCCCGTGCTGGCCTTTGCCGACGTCGTCGGAGACCCGGAGCGGCGCCGCCGCTACCAGCAGGCCCGCGGCAAGGGCGGCCTGGTCCGCGTCTCCTGGCAGGAGGCGGTCGAAATCGCCGCCGCCGCCCACGTGAACACGATCAAGAACTACGGGCCGGACCGCTGCGCCGGATTCTCGCCGATCCCGGCGATGTCCATGGTCTCGCACGCCGTCGGGACCCGCTTCATCCAGCTGATCGGCGGGGTGATGACGTCCTTCTACGACTGGTACGCCGACCTCCCCGTGGCCAGCCCGCAGGTCTTCGGCGACCAGACCGACGTGCCGGAGTCCGGCGACTGGTGGGACGCGCGGTACCTCATGATGTGGGGATCCAACGTCCCCGTCACCCGCACCCCGGACGCGCACTGGATGGCCGAGGTGCGGTACCGCGGCACCAAGGTGGTCACCGTCAGCCCGGACTACGCGGACAACACCAAGTTCGCGGACGAGTGGCTCCCCGCCCAGGCTGGAACCGACGCCGCGCTGGCCATGGCCATGGGGCACGTGATGCTCAAGGAATTCTTCGTGGACCGGCAGGTTCCCTTCTTCACGGACTACGTCAAGCAGTACACGG
>CALMVY010000404.1 GCA_937873245.1 uncultured Arthrobacter sp.
AGCTCATCAATCTTCGTCGCGGAAGCCGACGAATCCGATGGATCCTTCCTGAACTACCGCCCGCAGATCGCCGTCGTGACCAACGTGGAGCCGGACCACCTCGACTACTACGGCACGGCCGAGGCCGTCTACGCGTCCTTCGACCGCTTCACCGCGCTGCTCCCGGCCGACGGCGTGCTGGTCGCCTGCGCGGACGATCCCGGCGCCAGGGCACTGGCCCTGCGGACCCTCGAACGCGGCAACACCCGCGTAGTGCTCTACGGCACCGGCGATGACGCCCAGCTCGTGCTGCACGACGGCGGCCCGGGGGACGTCTCGATCACTACGCCCGCCGGCCGCTTCCCCCTCGACCTGCACGTTCCCGGGCGGCACAACGCGCTCAACGCGGCGGCGGCATTCGCCGTCGCCGTGGAACTCGGCGTCGACCCCGCAACTGCCGCCGGCGCCCTGGCACACTTCACGGGGGCGTCCCGGCGCTTCGAGTTCAAGGGCGAAGGGCGCGGCATCCGGGTCTACGACGACTACGCCCACCACCCC
The DNA here is from genome assembly GCA_937873245.1 of uncultured Arthrobacter sp. GTDB lineage: Bacteria > Actinomycetota > Actinomycetes > Actinomycetales > Micrococcaceae > Arthrobacter. The sequence continues at coordinate 538 of CALMVY010000404.1, forward strand.
ACGGAAGTGCGGGCAGCCCTGTCCGCGGCACGGTCGGTGGCCGGCGGCCACAAGCTGCACGTCCTCTTCCAGCCGCACCTGTTTTCCCGGACCCGGGAATTCGCCGAAGAGTTCGCGGCCGCGCTCAACACTGCCGACACGGCCCTGGTCCTGGACATCTATCCCGCCCGGGAAGATCCAATTCCGGGCGTCAGCAGCCAGCTGATCGCCACGCACCTCGGCGCCGGCGGGAAGCTCGTGGGACCCGGCGCGGAGGCAGTGCAGGCCGTTGTGTCCGCCGCCGCGCCGGGGGACATCGTGCTCACGGTCGGAGCCGGCGACGTCACGGCCTACGGGCCCCTGGTCGTTGCAGCCCTGAACGACGGCGCGGCCCTGAACGACGGCGCGGCACTCAACGACGGCGCGCCCGGTGCCTAGCACCCGCCGCCCCGGCTACAAGGCGGGCCCGCGCCGGTCCCCGTCGCCGGGCGCGGACTCGCCGTCGCCCGACGTCATCTCGGCCTCCAAGGACAGCGGTGACAGCGCCGCAAACGGCGCCGGGGCCGCGCCTGCTGCACCGGCGGCCCGGGGCAACGTGCTGTCCTTTCCCGAACCCAAGGCCAAGCGCCGCAAGCGCATCCTGCTGGGCACGATCGGGGCCCTGGCAGCCCTGGTCGCGGGGATCCTCGCTGCGGCTGTCTATTCGCCGGTCCTGGCGCTGCAGACAGTTACGGTGGAGGGCACGAAGCTGCTGAGCGCGGACCAGATCCAGGCCGCCCTCGCACCGCTGCAGGGTAAGCCGCTGCCGCAGATCAGCGACGGCGATGTCACGGCCCTCCTGCAGCCCCTGGTCCAGGTCAAGGAAGTCACCAGCCAGGCCCGCCCGCCCTCGACACTGCAGGTCAAGGTGACCGAACGCGTGCCGGTGGCGCTGGTCAAGCAGGGTGACGCGCACCAGCTGGTCGACTCCGACGGAGTGAAGCTGAGCGACACTGCCGACCCGGCCTCGACGCCGCTTCCGGTCATCGACGGCGGGGGCGGCACGCTGCCCAAGGACCTGTTCCACGCCATCACCGGTGTCCTGGGGGCGCTGCCGGCCGATGTGCTGGCGCGGCTCTCCAACGCCTCCGCGAAGTCGGTGGATGCCGTTGAGCTCAAGCTTGTTGACGGCCAGACCATCGTGTGGGGCAACGCGGGGGAGAAGGAGCTCAAGGCGAAGGTCCTCGAGGCCCTCCTGAAGGCACCGGCGGACCCGAAGAACCCGGTCCGGATCTACGATGTGAGCGTGCCCCGGCACCCGGTCACCCGATAGCTGCCAACCACTTGGCCCGGGAACATCAGGACGGCACCCAAAGAGGCTATTTCGGCGGTATTACCGCGACACGCGGCGCCGGTTATTGAATGTCATCACACAAGGAAATAGCGTCACAGCATGAGTTACTTGACATAACTATAACCTTCAAGTCGAAGGTTAAGGTTCAAAGCTTCAAGCCCGACTCCATCAGTTTTCGCAATAGAACACGAACAAGGGACACGTAACGTGGCAGCTCCGCAGAATTACTTGGCCGTCATCAAGGTCGTCGGCATCGGCGGCGGTGGCGTGAACGCAGTCAACCGCATGATCGAGGTCGGTCTTCGCGGCGTCGAATTCATCGCGGTCAACACCGATGCGCAGGCATTGTTGATGAGCGATGCAGACGTCAAGCTCGACATCGGTCGTGAGCTGACGCGCGGCCTGGGAGCCGGTGCGAACCCTGAGGTTGGCCGGCAGGCCGCCGAGGACCACGCCGAGGAAATCGAAGAGGTCATCCGCGGCGCTGACATGGTCTTCGTCACCGCCGGCGAAGGCGGCGGCACAGGCACCGGCGGTGCTCCCGTCGTCGCCCGCATCGCCCGCTCACTCGGCGCACTGACCATCGGCGTCGTCACCCGCCCGTTCACCTTCGAAGGCCGCCGCCGCGCCGGATCTGCCGAGGCCGGCATCGACGCCCTCCGCGACGAAGTCGACACGCTCATCGTTATCCCGAACGACCGCCTGCTGTCCATCAGCGACCGCAACGTCTCCGTCCTGGATGCGTTCCGTTCCGCCGACCAGGTGCTGCTCTCCGGTGTCCAGGGCATCACCGACCTGATCACCACCCCCGGCCTGATCAACCTTGACTTCGCCGACGTCAAGTCCGTGATGCAGGGCGCAGGCTCGGCCCTGATGGGCATCGGCTCGGCCCGTGGCGAGGACCGCGCCGTCAAGGCCGCGGAACTGGCCATCGCCTCGCCGCTGCTGGAAGCATCCATCGACGGCGCCCACGGCGTCCTGCTGTCCATCCAGGGCGGCTCGGACCTGGGCCTCTTCGAAATCAACGAGGCTGCCCGGCTGGTCCAGGAAGTCGCCCACCCCGAAGCCAACATCATCTTCGGTGCGGTCATCGACGACGCGCTCGGCGACGAGGCCCGCGTCACCGTCATTGCCGCCGGTTTCGACGACGTCAAGGCCACCTCGCCGTCCATGGACCAGTCGCTTCCGCAGTCGGCACCGCAGCGTCCGGCCACTCCGGCGGCAGCCCCTGCCCCGGTCCAGGCGCCGTCCTCTGCCCAGGTCCAGCCCCTGCATGCCACGGTCGGAGCCTCCGGCTACGGCGGCTGGGGCCAGCAGCGGCCGTCCGCGGTCCCGGCGGACTCCGGCTTCGACGTCGACCTGCCGTCCGTCGTGGAGCCGGACCTGTCCGGCCGCCACTCCGATGACCTGGATGTCCCTGACTTCCTCAAGTAGATCCTGAAGCACCATGGCACTGCCGGATGGCAGTGCCATGGTGCTTTCTCGTAGGATCGAAGTCCGGCAAACAAGTTTGGCAACGATTCGGGGTTTTGAGTGTTTTCGTGGCGGGCGGAAGTCCGGCCCGGCGTCTGGGTGGCCTTCACCGACGCCGCGGCCGGAAACCTGGCGCTCCATGTCGGCGACGATCCGGCGCAGGTCCGGCGCCGGCGGGCGGGCATTGAAGCGGCGCTGGGGCTCAGCGGCCGGCCCTTCCGGTACATGAACCAGGTCCACGGCAACGCGGTTGCAGGCATTGGCGCAGCGGCCGCCGCCGGCAACGGTACTGGTGCTGATGCTGCTGATGCTGCCACAGCCGATGCGCCGACCGCTGACTCCCTGACCGCTGACTCCCTGACCGCTGACGCCCCGACTGCTGACGCCATGGTCTCCCTGGGGGAGCCCCTCGCCGTGATGGTGGCAGACTGCGTGCCGATCGTCCTGGTCGGGGACAGGGGCGCGGGCGCTACCCCGGTCCTCGCCGTCGTCCACGCCGGGCGCCCCGGCGTGGCGTCCGGCGTTGTCCCCGCGGCCGTGGCGCGCATGCGCGGACTCGGCGCGGCGGGCCTCAGCGCCTGGATCGGCCCGTCCGTCTGCGGAGGGTGCTATGAGGTCCCCGAGGACATGCGCGACGACGTGGCCGCCCGGGTGCCTGCGGCCTGGTGCACCACCTCCCGCGGCACTCCGGGCCTGGACCTGCCGGCCGCCGTCCGCAGCCAGCTGCAGGGCGCAGGCGTAAGGGTCGAGTACTCCGGGAACTGCACCCTGGAAGACGAACAGCTTTTCTCCTTCCG
>CALMVY010000405.1 GCA_937873245.1 uncultured Arthrobacter sp.
TGTGTGCAGCAAAACAACAAGACAGGCCAATCCCGATCGTACTTTGGTTCACCCATCGCGTGAAGATCTGCGGCCGACCACAGCAGAACAAATGACCGTGAGCGCCAGCAAACCGAGGCGGAAGCAAATATCTCACCTTCTTCTGCAGCACTTTCCAATCAGCCGAGGGAGTGGCGCTGCCCTTCACTGAGGTGGCGATCTTGTTCTCAGCCGCAGCGGCCTTGGCAGGCGCAGCAGCGCCCGCAGCCGGGGCATGCGAGCGGCCACGTCCATCGCCGGCAAGGCGTGCCCGTCGATCACTGCGAGCCCCCGTCCTTCCCCTCGCTGAGCAAGGCAGCCACCGCGTCGATGGCGAGGGCGTAGCCGGCCCCTCCGATCCCGGCGATCGAGCCGGTCGCGACCGGGGCGATGACCGAGGTGCTGCGCCAGGCCTCGCGGCGCAACGGGTTCGACAGGTGGAGCTCGATCACGATGCCGTCGTACGCGGCCAGGGCGTCGTGCAGGGACCAGCCGTAGTGGGTGAGGGCCCCGGCGTTGATGACGATGGCTGCGCATCGGCCCCGCGCGGCGTGGATGGCCCCCACCAGCTCGGACTCGGCGTTGGACTGCAGGTTCGCGTGCGAGAGACGAACCAGCTTGGGCGAGCCTGTGGATCCGGATGTGCTGAGCAGGAGGGCGAGATCCGGGTGCAGCTCATGCCGCGTGCCCGGCCGCCGCTCCTCGAGTACCGTGCGCCCCTCGCCGGAGCGCAGCACGACGTCGGGGTCGTAGGCCGCAATGAGGGAGTCGAGGGCGGCCGGTTTGTCCTCGGGCAGGAGGATGAGGGGGTGCCCGCCCGCCAGGGCTGCGAGATAGGCAACGAGAGATTCCAGGTCGTTGGCTGCGGCGAGCGCGACGAGGCGCCTCTCTGTACCGAGCTGGGCTGCCAGTTCGTCGACGCGGTCCGCCAGTTCCCGGTAGGTCAGCACCAGGGTGTCGGCAAGGATGGCGGGTCTGTCGCCGTAGCTCGCAAGATCGGCGGCAAAGGGCACCCGCATGAAATCAAGCTGCGTGGTCATTCGGACGATGATATTTGCTTAGGCTCACCTAAGCAAAATTACGGCACAGAATCGTTGCGTAATGATTATCGGTAGTCGGGTGGGTTTTCCGATGCCGGCCTGGTTTGAATCAACTGCTCCCCTTGACGGGTGTACGCCGTACACTCTAGCCTTTCACAGCAGTGAACGGCGTACACAACGAAGGTGGAGGAGCTTCCGATGAATGCAGTCCAGGCAGGCAGCGACCACAAGCTGCGCGGCGCTGGCGAAGCCGGCTCCCACCGCGGCGTCACGATGAGGGCGGCCATCTACCGCCGGTTCGGCGGCCCGGAGGTGGTCCGCTTCGAGGAGGTCCCCAAGCCCTCGCCGCATCCGGACGAGGTCCTCATCCGGGTTAACGCGAGCACGCTGAGTGCAGCCGACCGCCGGGCGCGCAGCCGCACCGTCCCGGCCGGCCTGCAGGTCCTCAGCCCCCTGGCGCTTCGCATCTTCAGGCCGCGGCGCAGGGTTCTCGGGATGGACGTCGCCGGCGTGGTCGAGGCCACGGGCTCGGACGTGAGCAAGTTCCGGGTCGGAGATGAGGTGGTGGCCCTGCTGGGAGCAAAGCTCGGCGGCCATGCGGAGTACGTGACCGTCCGGCAGGACGGACCCATCACAGCCAAACCGCGCACCATGAATTTCGCGGAGGCCGTCACGCTTGTTTTCGGCGGGCTTCCGGCACAGGCCTTCCTGGCCCTGGCCGACGTCGGACCCGGAGACTCGGTCCTCATCAACGGGGCCTCCGGCGCGGTGGGCACGGCTGCGGCGCAGCTCGCCAAACGCCTCGGCGCCCGTGTCACCGCCGTCTGCAGCGGAGGAAACAGCGGGCTGGTGGCCTCGCTCGGCGCAGACCACGTGGTCGACTACGCCGCAGAGGACTTCACCGCAGGCGGACAGATGTACGACGTGATCATGGACTGCGTGGGCAATGCCCCCTTCAGCCGGGTTGCCGCCAGTCTGAACCCGGGCGGAGCACTGCTTCTGGTCATCGCCGATCTCAAAGGGATGCTGCAGGCACCAGGCAACAGCCGCCGAAGCGGAAAGCTGGTCACCGCCGGCGATCTCAGGCTCAAGTACACCGCGGAAGACGTGGCGTCCCTCGTCCGTCTCGCGGAAGACGGCGGCTTCAAGGCCGTCATCGACCGGACCTATCCCCTCGCCGAGATCGCGCAGGCCCACCGCTTTGTGGATACCGGACGCAAAAGGGGCAACGTCATCGTGCAGGTCACCGGCGAATCCCCGTAGCAAGGGAGGCTTCCTCCGGTGTCTGCCCCCTCCCGTGGCAGATGGTGCGACCCAGCAGGCCGCGGTTAGACTCAGTCCCTACTGACAATGTTGGGGGACCAAATGTCTTCGGCTTCGGTGCCGGCTCGCACGAAAACCGGTCGACTGAACAAACTTGCTGTCGCAGCTATCGTTTTGGCGGCCATAGCGGCGTCGGGACTCTGGGTGTTCGGGGTTGCGGTCTTGGCTGTATTCGCCGTGGGCGCGGGACACGTTTCGCTGAATCAGATCCAATCGAGGGGTGAAAGAGGCCGCGGGCTGGCAATTGCCGCCTTGGTTATCGGGTACGCCATAGCCACGCTCGCGCTGTTCACCAGCCTTTCGTTTGTCCCCGGCGCGATCCGACAGTTCACGATGTGATTTCGAGTGGCCGTGAGTGTGTCCAGGCCTCCTGGTATGGCGCCAGCTTAAACACGAGCCGAATTTGCGCGAGAGAGTGTGCCGCATGGGCCCCAAACCGCCGTCGGTATGCTGTTAGCCAACGCGATGATTGGGGGACGGGTGGGAGTCTCTGCCGACAGCTCGTTTGCGCTGGAGTCAAAGCTGCGCCGGTATCCGCCATTCGTAAGGTTCTGGCTGGCCTCAACGGTGTCCGACTTCGGCACCTATATAACCTCCGTGGCCCTGTCTGTCCTGATTCTGGTGACGATGAACGGGACAGCTCTTGACCAGGGGCTGGTAAATGCTGCGCGATGGGCGCCATATCTACTTTTCGGTCTCGTGGCGGGAGTGTGGATCGACCGGCTTCCCCGCCGAACTATGCTTATCGGCGGAGACCTCGGCCGCGGCCTGATACTGGCGGGCGTGGCCCTGGCATCGGCAGCTGGATTAATTTCCGTCCCGGTCCTGATGATCCTGATATTTGCCTTTGGAACGCTGGCGCTGACGAGTGACGCTGCGTACCAGAGCTTCCTCCCGCAGTTGGTCCCCAGGCCCTTACTGACCAAGGCCAATGCTCGGCTGCAGCAAAGCGACACCGTGGCCCAAACCACCGGTGGTGCAGTAGCCGGCGGTCTGGTTGCACTGGTGACCGCTCCCTTCGCGTTGTTGCTGGATGCTGTTTCGTATTTTCTGTCAGCATCGGTCCTCCTTACTCTGGAGCGGCCATCCCAGACTCCAGTCCGCAGCAAACAGCGGCTTCACCGGAAGGTCGCGGAGGGTCTTCGCTGGGTCTACAGGCATCCTTACCTGACGCCCCTGGCGTGCAGCACCCACATCTGGTTCATCGGCTCATCCATCCTGGGGGCCGTCTTGCCGGCTCTGATCCTGAACGATCTTGGTCTGGGTGCCGTCGGTCTCGGCTTGGTCATGGGGTGTGCCGGGATTGGGGCAGTCACCGGCACGACAGTTTCCACCCGGCTGGGCCACCGGTGGGGTACGGGCAGAACAATGGTTTTTGCGCGGGCAGCCCAGCCGGTCGCGATCGCGTTGGTGGCCCTCGCGCCCGTCGTAGCCGGCGGGACACGCACGGGAGAATCGTATGGCTCCCCGTTGCAATGGACCGGGGCGATGTGGGCCGCTTTCGCACTAATCGGCACAGGCCAGCTGCTCTTTGGCGCGGCCATGGGCGTCGAAGGACCGGTGGAAATGGGATTTTGCCAAGCCGTCACCCCGGATGGCCTCCTCGCCCGAATGAGTGCAACGATGCGTTCGGTGAACCGCGGAATGATCGTCGTCGGCGCGCCGCTGGGCGGTCTCATTGCCACAATGGCGGGCTCGGGTGCGGCACTCTGGGCTTCGGTCGCCTTTCTTCTGCTGGCGTCCGTTGTACTGCTTTGCTCCAGGTTCAGAAGCGTGCGGACCGAGGATCATCAACTGCCCGACGACGAAGCACTCACCCGCGATTGACAGCTGTCAGGATCCTGTCGGCTACTCGGCGAGGAACCGCAGCAGGAACGGGACGGTGGCGCGCGTCGGCTCCCGGTCCTGGCCCTTACGTCGCCAAGGACACGCCGGTCCTTCAGAAAAACGTCGACGGCACCCGCTTGATCGGCGCAGCGGTCGAAATCCGCTATCACGGCACGAGGCCTGGCCTTCTCTAGTCCGCGGTGCCCGTCGCGTCCGGCCGGCCGGCATCAACCGGGAAGGTCATGAACGCCGGCGTCTCGTACGGATGCGCCGACAGCGCCGCGCTAACGACGGCGTTGCGCCGGGAGCGCGGGTAAATGGCCTCGATCCGGGTTTCCGGAACCTCCTCGGGGGTTCCGACGGCGCCGATGGCCGGGGTCGCGCCCGGCAGGGGCGTAAAGCGCCCGGTGCCTTCGAGGCTGAACGAGCAGTGCGAGTAGTTGCCCAGCCTGCCCGCCCCGGCGCCCCCGATGGCCTCCCGGACAGCCTGCGCGGCAGCGGTGGGGACGTAGATGACCAGGCAATCCATGGGCTCCATGGCAAAAGTCTGGCACGGACCACCGCTGACAATCTGCACTCGCGGGCGCCTGTCGGTGAGCAGGGCGGCGCTCTCAGCCGGCCGGTTGCTTCCCCGGCTGCTGTTGCCCTGGGTGCTGCGCGTATTCAGTGGCGGCCCAGGAGGCGAGCAGGCGCAGGGCCTGTTCCGACGGCGACCCCGGCTCGGCGGTGTAAATGGTCAGGGTGAGGCCGGGCTCGGCGGCCATCTCGAGTCCCTCGTAGGCAATGGTCATCTCGCCCACGATCGGGTGGCGGAAGGTCTTGAAGCCGGCGCCGTGGTGGCGGACGTTGTGCGAGCTCCAACGACGCCGGAACTCTTGGCTTCGCGTGCTCAGCTCACCGACCAGGTCATGGAGTTCCTTGTTGTGCGGGTCCCGGCCGGCTTCGGTGCGCAGAATGGAGACGACGACGTCGGCGGCGCTGTCCCAGTCGGCGTGGAAGTCCCGGCCGCGCTCGTCGAGGAAGGTGAAACGGGCGAGGTTGGGCGGCTGGCCGGGCATGTCGTACGCGTCCTTGTAGAAGGCGCGCGCGAGTGAGTTGACGGCCAGCAGGTCCATGCGGCCGTTGCGGACGAACGCCGGCCCGGAGGTGACGGCGTCGAGAGCCCACTGCAGGCTCGTGTGCGGCGCCCAGCTCTTTGAACTCCGGCGCTTGGGCGGCCGCGCCACGGGGCTTGCCGCGTGTGCCAGATCAAAAAGGTGTGCCCGTTCGGCGTCGTCCAGGCGCAAGGCCTTGGCGATGGCGTCGAGGATTTCGGGGGATGCACCGCCGATGGCGCCCCGTTCCAGCCGGATGTAGTACTCAACGCTCACTCCGGCGAGGGTTGCCACTTCGCTGCGGCGCAGCCCGGCCACGCGGCGGTTCGTCCCTGCCGGCAGCCCGAGTTCCTCGGGCGAGATCTTGGCGCGCCGTGAGGTGAGAAATTCGCGAACGTCAGCACGGTTGTCCATGAATCCACGATAGGTCCCCCGACTGCGTGCAGGGAGTCCCTCCGGGTACCCCTATCAGGCGGGGCTCCCTCCGACCGCAGGGACGTGATGTGGTGGGATGCACCGGATCTTTTGGAAGGCAGCCATCTCCCATGCGACTGAAAAAACCGCCCCTGAGCCCCATCATCGTGCTGGCGTTGTGCCTCGCAGGGTGCAGCGCCCTCTCGAACGACCCCGCCTCCCCCACTCCGCCGACCTCCCCGCCGGCAACAACTTCGGCAGCCGCCACATCTGCACCCAGGGCGGCCCCGATCACCATCCAGATCGATGGCGAGACCGTGACCGGAAGCCTCTCCGGCAACGCGGCTGCACGTTCGCTGTTCGAGCAGCTTCCCCTGACGCTGCACTTTCGCGACCACGGGGGGCAAGAAAAGAGCGCACGGCTGCCGGAACCTCTTTCGCTCGACGGCGTGCCCGCCGGCGATGACGCAGATCCACTGACCATCGGCTACTACGCGCCTGACCAGGTCCTCGTCCTCTATTACGAGCACGTCGGGTACTTCCCCGGAATCGTGCGGATCGGATCGTTCGACGACCTCGCGGCGGTACGGGACCGCACGGGCGGTTTCACCGCCACACTGGCACCCGGAGACTGAACGGGAGCCCCAGCCCCCAGACCTTCCCCACACACAGAACGGAACCGTTTTGACTCGAGCAACCCTCCAGGATGACGCAGGCACTGCGCCTATCGACGGCCTGCCTCACGAATACATCGGCGCCTTTGAGGACACAAAGGCTGCGGCGCCGGGGAGCGGTTCTTGCGTCCAGGCCCGGCGTTTTCCCTGGGCAGCGCTGCTGGTCATGGCCCTGATGGGATTCCTCCTGATTGCCACCGAAACCATGCCCGCCGGCCTGTTGCCGCAGATCGCCTCGGGGCTGGACACCACCGAGGGCACCGCCGGACAGTTTGTCAGTGCCTACGCCCTCGGAACAGTCATTGCGGCACTGCCCGCCATTGCCATGACACGGGGCCTGCGACGGAAGCCCGTCTTCATTGTCGGGATCCTCGGTTTCCTGGCGGCGAACCTCATCACGGTGTTCTCCGCCGATATCGTGCTCTCCCTGGGGGCGCGGTTCCTTGCCGGCGCAATCTCCGGCCTGCTGTGGGGAATGCTCGCCGGTTACGCCCGGCGCATCACGGCTCCTGAACATGCCGGCCGGGCCTTGGCGGTCGCGTCCCTTGGAACCCCCGTCGGCCTGGCAGTGGGGACGCCCTTCGGTGCGTGGCTCGGCACGACCCTGGACTGGCGCTGGTCCTTCGGCGTGCTCTCGATCCTCACGGTCGTCACCGTCCTGCTCGCGGCCATCCTGGTGCCGGATGCGCCCGGCCAACGGGCTGCGACACGCGTGCCGCTGGTCCGCGTCGTCGGCATTCCGGGCGTCGCGGTGGTCCTTGCCGTCATTGTCAGCTGGATGCTGGGGCACAACATCATGTACACGTACATGGGCTCCTATCTCGGCACGGCAAGCCTTCAGCTCTCGGTCGACGTCGCACTCATGACGTTCGGTGCGGCGGCCATTGCCGGAATTGCCATCACCGGGGCAGTAATCGACAAAGGCCTTCGACGTCTGGTCCTGCTGAGCGTCGGGGCCTTCCTGGTGGCCGGTGTGATCTTCATCGTCGGCCACGCGTCATTGGCGGCGGTCCTTCTAGCGATCGTCCTGTGGGGCGTCGCCTTCGGCGGCGCAGCAGCCCAGCTGCAAACGGCAATCAGCTCGGCCAGCGGCGAGAACGCCGACGTGGCCAACTCCATGCTCGGCGTCGCGTTCAACCTCGCCATCTTCGCCGCGGGCGTGGCCGGCGCGGTGGCGATCAGCAACTTCGACGGACTGGTCCTGCCAGTCGTCCTGGTGGGGCTTGCTGCCATCGCGCTGTTCATCGCTGTTGCCGGACGCCGCACAGCATTCCCCACGTAGCCGGCCCGCTTTGACTGTTCGAAAGTCGCCGTTATGCCGGGCGCGCGGGCCTGCGACGGGAGCGAAAACTTTTCCGGCGTCGGGGCTGATAATCAAGGCATGACGGCGTTGACGCAATCCCTCGCGGTGTTTGCCGCCTGCTACTCGCTGGGCGCTGCCGCGGCTGCCATCCTTCTCGTTGTCGCGCTGCACAAGCTCGAGCCGGAATTCGACCCCTCCTGGCGGATGCTCAGTGAATATTCGCTGGGCAAGTACGGCGTGCTCATGCGGATGGCATTCATCCTCGGCGGGACCGGCGTCGCAGCTTCCGGCGTTGCCCTGTGGCCGCCCGCCGGGTTTCTGGCTGCCGGACTTCCCGTGGTGGCGCTTGGCCCGATCGGGGCGGCCTTCGTCGACACAGATCCGATCACGACGCCGCGCCCGGAGATCACGAACAGGGGCAAAATCCACGCAGGCCTGGGCTCGCTCTACATCCTGGGCTTTCCCGTTGCCGCGA
>CALMVY010000406.1 GCA_937873245.1 uncultured Arthrobacter sp.
CGCGAGCCGGGCGTCCTAGCTTTGCGCTTGCTCCCCAACCCCGGACGGACGGCCGCCGAGACGGGTGGTGACGACGCGCGCTGCAGCGGCGCACGCCTCGCCCAGGCTTTGCAGCCGTTCGCGGGACACGCGGAACCGGGGGGCCGGAATGAGGACGGCGGCCACGATGTCGCCGCGGTGATCAAAGACGGGTGCGGCCACGCCGACTTCGTCGATGGACGATTCACCGTAGTTGATGGCCCAGCCCCGGCCGGCTACGTCACTGAGCTTGAGCTGGTAGCCGTCCAGGCTGGCATCATCGAGCCCCGGATAGGCAATGGTTCCGCTGCGGAGCAGGGCACGGACCCGCTCCTCGGGTTCGGCGGACAGGAAGACCTGAACGGACGCGCTCATTGCGTCCTGGTACCGGGCCCCCAGCGGGGTGGTGTGCTTGATCTGATGATGGCTGGCGATCTGCTCCACGCACATCGATTCCGTGCCGTTCCAGACCATCAGCGCACTGGTTTCACCGGTCTGTTCGGTGAGTTCCCGCAGGACGGGATAGGCCACGCGCCGCTCCTCGAGTTCCGCGAGCAGCGGACCGGCGACGGCGATCAGCCCCAGACCCAGGCGGAAGCGGCGTGTTTCCGGGTCGCGTTCCACGAGGTGTTCCTGCTCGAAAGTGGCCAGGATCCGGGAAACGGTGCTTTTGTGCAGCCCCACCCGGTTGGCGATCTCAGTGACACCGAGCAGCGGATCTTCAGCGGTAAAGGTCCGCAGCACGGCGATGGCGTTGACGATCACAGAGGCGCCCTTGGTGTCGCCGTTTCCGGTGGTTTCGGGAGATTCTGCTGGGGTCATGGTGGTTCCCATCATTCCGTATGACGGCCGAAAAGCGGCGCCACGGTAATCGTGGCGCCGCTTCTTTGCGGGTCCGGGTACGGTCAGGCGCCCACGATGTTGTATTCCGGGCCGAACGGGAACTTGGTGATGTTTTCCGCCCCGTCCTCACCGACCACCAGGATGTCGTGCTCGCGGTAGCCGCCGGCGCCCGGCTGGCCGTCCAGGACCGTGATCATGGGTTCCATGGAGACCACCATGCCGGGTTCAAGCACGGTGTCGATGTCCTCGCGGAGTTCCAGTCCGGCTTCGCGGCCGTAGTAGTGGCTCAGGACGCCGAAGGAGTGTCCGTAGCCGAACGTCCGGTTGGCGAGCAGTCCGTGGCCCACGTAGATCTCGTTCAGCTCGGCGGCGATGTCCTTGCAGACGGCTCCGGGCTTGATGAGTTCGAGCCCGCGCTTGTGCACCTCCACGTTGATGTTCCACAGCTCCAGGGAGCGCGCGTCGGGTTCGCCGTAGAACAGCGTGCGCTCCAGCGCGGTGTAGTAGCCGGAGGTCATGGGGAAGCAGTTCAGGGACAGGATGTCGTGTTCCTGGATCTTGCGGGTGGTCGCCCAGTTGTGGGCGCCGTCGGTGTTGATGCCGGACTGGAACCACACCCAGGTGTCGCGGATTTCCGAATCCGGGAAGGTCCGGGCGATTTCGTGGACCATGGCTTCGGTGCCGATCAGGGCCACCTCGTATTCGGTGATGCCGGCGGTGATTGCGTTGCGGATGGCCTCGCCGCCCAGGTCGCCGATGCGGGCCCCGTGCTTGATCACCTCGATCTCTTCAGCCGATTTGATCATCCGCTGGCGCATGGCCGCCTGGGCCACGTCCACCAGGGTGGCCCCTGCAAAGGCTGCCTGGATCTTGTTTCGGTTGTCCAGCGGAAGTGAATCGTCCTCAACGCCGAGCCGGCGCGGGTTGATCCCGCGGGTGCGCAGCGCCTCCTGGATGGCGAAGATGTAGTTGTCCCGGCGCCAGTCGGTGTAGACCACGTTGTCGCCGTAGCTGCGGCGCCATGGCATGCCGGCGTCGATATTGGCCGTGACAGTCACGGTGTCATCCTTGGTGACCACCATGGCGTAAGAACGGCCAAAGTAGGTGAACAGGAAGTCGGAGTAGTACTTGATGGAGTGGTAGCTGGTCAGGACGACGGCGTCCAGGTCCTTCTCTGCCATGATCCGGCGCAGTCCGCTGAGCCGGCGCTCAAACTCGGCGTTGGAAAAAGTCAGCTTTTCCTTCTGGCCGTTGTGCAGGACTTTCAGACGCTCCAGTTCAGCGATGGACGAGGCGTTGTCCGAGGTGGTGATGGTCATCGTGATGGTGCCCTTCTGCGATTGAGTTCCAGGGGAAGCGCGGGTTTGCGTTGCATTCAACGCAACGCTGTTGCATCAGAGTAGGCGTGACGAGTGACGCAGTCAATGACTTTCTGATTTCTTGTCGCGACATTTTTCGCGCCACGGCCGCCGCA
>CALMVY010000407.1 GCA_937873245.1 uncultured Arthrobacter sp.
CGTGCTCGTGCCACCTAAAACAAGATTGGGCAACGAGATCGAACCAAAGTAATCTTTGTAGCAAGATTCATAACCCCGAGTGTCGGGAGTTCAAGTATCCCCCCCGCCACCATTCAGATCGGGCACTTTGTGAGTTTTCACGGGGTGCCTATTTTCTTCTCGGCCCGTTTTTCCTTGATGGTTTTCACGGGCTTCTTGACCGCGCTCCGGTGCGGCGTTTTGTCAGGCATGTGGGCGCTCCCTAACGGCAGGGGGCCGGGATGGCCCCGTGGTACTAAGTTACGCCTCAGGTACCGCAACGTCCACGATGCCGACGAAACGGCTGCCCACACCCTCATACTCGCTGCGGACCAGCCCGGTGCCGACGGCGGGAATCTCATACGGAGCGTGGTGTGCGCAGCACACATGGGTGAACTCCGGCCACCACTTCTTCGGCCGGGCTGCCTCGGAGAATCCGCAGACCGCACACGTCAGCTGGACCCAGACCGGGCGTTTGCCGGTCCGGTTGGCTTTTGACTGCACGAGCCACGCGGGCGGATTGTCCAGGAGTTCGCCGAGCTCGGCGTCGGTGAGCCGGGGCGGGATACCGTGACGGTGGGCCATTTCCAGCGGAATGTCGAGGATCTGGGCTGCTTCACGTCGGGTAACCATCCTTCAACGATACGGGATGGGAGGGCCCTCTAATCGCGCGCGGCGGACCGTGGTTACGCGCGTCACAGGCGGCCCGCGACGGCCAGCCCGAGCGCTGCCGCAGCCAGGCCGGCGATCAGGTTCGCGGCAATGTTGAGGGCGGCGGCGCGGTACCGCGTCTCGCTCACCAGCCGCACCGTGGCGGTGGTCCAGGAACTGAAGGTGGTCAGGCCGCCCGCGAGCCCGGTCGCGAGACCGGACTGCCACTCGGCCCCCAGCCCCAGCCGGACCGTCAGCCCCATCGCTGCGCCGATGATGAAGGAGCCCGCCACATTGACCGCGAATGTCGCCCACGGCCAGTGCGGATGGCGCCCCGGGTGGTGCGCGAACCAGGAGTCGACGGCGAAGCGCAGCAGGGCGCCCGCTACGCCGAAGACCCCCACCAGCGCGGCGGTGATCATGATGCCCTGCCGCTGAGGTCGGCCAGGGCCTTGCCGGTCTTCCAGCCGGCGGCTGCGGCGCCGACCCCCAGGACGAGTGAGAGCCCCAGGTAGGCCAGCCAGCTGGCGTGGAGGCCGCCACGGAACTGCTGGTCAATGGTGAACACCACCGCCGAAAACGTCGTGAACGAGCCCAGCAGCCCGGGGCCGAGCCCGGCCCGCAGCCAAAACGCGGTCTTCGGCCGTGCGATCCAGACCGTGGTGAGAGCCGCGAGGACAAAACTCCCGACGACGTTGATCACCAAGGTGGTCCACGGGACGCTCGCCGCAGCTTCCGGGAACACCAGGCCGGCCCCGTACCGCAGTTCCGTTCCGATCAGGCCTCCGACGGCGACGGCCACCCACGCGCGCCAGCCCGGCGGTGCAGCCCGCATTCAGCGCCGTTCGAGGCTGCAGCCGGGATGGGCCGCCTCGCTGTGGACCCAGAGCGCGGAGGCGACTTCCTCGGCGAGGTCGAACTCGCGCCGGGTCCCGCCGGAGCCGATGCGCACCACCAGGGCGCCGCCGAACGGCTTCCGGCCCAGAACCTCAACGCTGGCATCGAGCGTGATCTCCTCGGCGGACAGGTAACGCAGCAGCTCGGGGTTCTCGTCGCTGATGCGCGTGATCAGGCCGGTGTGGCCGTCGTCGAGTTCGCTCATCCGGTGGGCCGCGGGCATCCGGACGGAGCCGTCCGCGGCCGGGATCGGATCGCCGTGCGGATCCCGCATTGGATTCCCGAGCTTCGCGGCCATCCGTTCAATGAAAGTGTCGGAGACAGCGTGTTCCAGGAGTTCGGCCTCGTCGTGGATCTCGTCCCAGCGGTAGCCCAGCTCGCGGACGAGGAAAGTTTCAATGAGGCGGTGCCGCCGGACCATGGACAGCGCCAGCCGGACGCCGTCGGCCGTGAGCGTGATGGCGCTGTAGGGCTGGTGGTCAACCAGGCCCTGGTCCTTGAGTTTGCGGACCATCTCGGAGACCGAGGAGTTCGCGACGCCGAGGCGCTGGGCCAGCTGGGTGGAGGTGATGGGCTTGTCCTGCCACTCCGTAAAGGAGTAGATGACCTTGACGTAGTCCTCGATCGAGGAGGAGGGCAGGCTGTTCTTCACAGCGTCCAGCCTACCGTCAGGCGGCGCCGGAGAAGGTCAGCGAGTGCCATGCCGTCGGCGAAGCGAGGTTTGCCGCCACGTTGCCGGGATCCACGTAGGCGATCGCGGCGACGAACGCCGGGGCAAGGAAGCCGGTCGAAGCCGCGGCCCCGGGCGGGTCAGGCCCGGACGGCCCGCCAGCTCTGCGTCAGATAGGGGAGCGGGAGGATCTCCCGGGGGCCGTGGCCCAGATGCTCGTGCAGGTACCAGTCGAGGTTGCCCAGCACCTTGGCGCGGGTTGCCTCGCCGGCCGCCAGGTAGTAGCTGCGGGACTTCGTCAGCTCCATGATGTCGGCGGTGCGCACCGGATCCTCCCAGCGGGTGAGGTGGCTCTCCAGTCCCGTGAATTCCGGTCCCAGCGGGGGCTTGAAGTGCGGCTTGTGGACATCGCCGGCATGCATGATGCGCGAGAGCCGGTGCACCCAGGGCACGGAGGTGTCCAGCTGGTTCCAGACCAGCCCCAGGACACCATGGGGGCGAAGGATCCTGGCGATCTCCGTGCTGGCCAGGACGGGATCGCACCAGTGCCACGCCTGGGCGACCGTGACGACGTCGAAGGCCCCGGCGGGCAGTCCCGTGTGCTCCGCGGTGCCCTCGACGGCGGTGACGCCCGGGAGCGTCCTGCGCAGCTGCTCCAGCATGTCGGCGGAAGGGTCCACAGCCACCGTGTGCAGGCCGCGCCCGGCGAGCAGCGCCGTGAATTTCCCGGTTCCGGCGCCCAGGTCCGCGGCGTCCCTTGCCCCGGCGGGGATCAGCCAGTCTGCCGAATCGCCGGGGTAGCCCGGGCGCACGCGTTCGTAGTGCTCCCCGCCGTCCTGGAAGCTCTGCCCGAGCTCCTGGCGCCGGTCCCGATGCAGTTTGGGGCCACCGCGTGCCACGTGCGATCTCCTTCGGCGGGTCCGGATGGGTACCTTTCGAATTTACCGCACGCGGCAGGGCTGTGATGCCGCATCGTTTCCCCTCCGGGAGTCAGTCCTGGGTGCAGGGGGCCGCGCCGGCCGTGCCGGGCGTGTTGGGTGCCCAATGCGGGTAGCTGCGGGTGTCGTTGGACGGAACCCACCGTCCCGCGTCCACCACGTAGTCCCAGCCGAGGCCCGTCCGGCGCAGTTCCTGGATTCCGGCGAGCAGGCGTTGGGCATCCTCCAGCCGGGAACCCACCCCGAAGCTTGCCCGGAGCGAGCCCGAGGGCAGCCCGAGCCGCCGGAGCAGGGGATGCGCGCAGAAGCGGCCGTCGCGCAGCCCGATGCCGTGTTCGGCCGACAGGTACGCCGCCACCAGTCCCGCGTCGTAGCCTTCCACGGAG